>CAVQWA010000086.1:0-16593 GCA_963717315.1 uncultured Gemmatimonadales bacterium | reverse complement strand
CGAGCCAGAAGTTGTACCACTTCGGCTCCGTGGCCTGCGGGTCGTAGGTCTTGGCGAGCTCGGGCATGGATCTCCAGCGGTACTCAGTCAGGGGTTGCGGTCTTCCGTTTTGGCCAATTGCGCCGAGCCGCGCAAGCGCTGTCGCATCGCGCCCCCTGGAATCGAGCCAGCACGGCCGCAACCTGCTTGACCTGCCCCGCCGCGGGCGCTATCTCACCGGTTCCTCGAAGCGAGACACCCGCACGACGCGAAAGTGGCGGAATTGGCAGACGCGCAGGATTCAGGATCCTGTGGGGTAAAACCCGTGGGGGTTCAAGTCCCCCCTTTCGCACTCTCCTCAGCCTGAGCCTCTGCCCCAGCCTCAGCCTCTCCGGTCTTTTGGCTTCTACCCCACCGGCTGTCCCGTGGCAATTAAGGTTGAGCGCCACCGCGAAGAGCCAGGGGCGCGGGTTGTCCGGGGGGGATGCGACCGCCCGCGCGAAGGTCTCGTGGGCGAGATCCTCCGCGCGGTCGCGGTCGCCCGTCCGGCGCCAGAGCATCCGGACGAGCGAACCGTGATAGGTGCGGTACAGCGCCGCCAGGTCGAGGGTCATTGCCCCCGGAAGTTCCGCACGAGACGAGCCAGGGCGCCAGCCTCCCATCGCTCCGTGCCCTCGGCGCCCACCCGGACGCTCACCCGCCGTCCGGCCACGAGGATCTCGTCGCCCGCCTCGAGCGCCGGCAGGATCTCGGGCAGCTCGCGCACCAGTTCGAAGTAGGCCGGGCTCCAGGCCTTCACCCGCACCACCTCGCGCGATGGGGCGTGGGCGGCGTCGGTCCAGGTGCCGTCCTTGAGGCGGAAGGTGCGGCCGCCAACCGAGCGCGTCTCCGCCCCGCGAAGCTCCCCACCCACCCGCGGCAGAGCGGAGTTCCGGGCCGCGGCGTCGGCGTCGGCGAGCGACGACGACTTGGCCAGCTGCGCGCTCTCCTCGGCCCGCCGGAAGAATGCGGCGCCTGCCTGGGCCGATGGGGCGGCCTGGTCCATTGCCGCCGGGCGAGGACTCCGCGGGTCCATCCCCGGCTCGAGCACCAGGTACGAGGTGTACTCGGTCAGGATCCCGTGGCGGAGCGCCAGGGTGCGGATCTCCTCCACCACCTCCGGGTTCGGCCCCTCGAGCCGGAGCTGGCGGGTGAGCTCGCCCACCCGTCGCGTGGCCCAGAGCCGGCTCACGAAGGCGTTCTCGCCATCGCGGCGCGGGAACTCGCCCGGCACCACGATGCGCTCGGTGCGGCCGTCCCGCCGGCCCTCGATCACCACGTCGCCGGCGCCCTCCCCGCGGTAGCGGCCCACGAGCACCAGTTCCTCGCCGGCGAAGAGATCGGGCAGGGCGCCGGGGGCGAGGCGGTCGAACCGCACCGGGCTCGAGACGACCCGCAGGTCGGTGAGGGCGGGGAAGCGCATGCGGCCGGTGAGGGCGCCGAGCGCCGTCTCGACGCTCGCGCCGGGCGCCACGTACTCCGCGGCCCCGCGGCCGTCCCGCGCCAGGCGGTCGAGCAGGTAGGTGTTCACGTCGTGCCCGATGCCGACGGGGAAGACCCGCCGGGAGCCGAGTGCCGCCGCCACGCGGTCCGCCAGCCGGTCGGGCTGGCGTTCGCCCACGGAGGGCTGGCCGTCGGTGGCGAAGAGCACCAGGGAGAGCCGGCCGGGCCGGGTGTCCGCGGCAAGCGCCGCCTCGAGCGCGCCCTCGATGTTGGTGCCGCCGCTCGCGCGGAGCCCGTCCACGAAGTCGTGTGCCTCGTCGACCGCCACGCGGGTCGCCGGCGCCCAGTCGTGCCGGAACTGGCGCACGTCGGAGGCGAAGGCGATCACCCGGAACCGGTCCTGCGGCCCGAGCGAGCCCAGTGCCTCGCGGAGCGCGGCGCGGGCCTGCTCCATCTTCTCGCCCGACATCGAGCCGGAGACGTCCACCACGAGCGTCAGGTCGCGCGGGATGACGCGGGCCGCCTCGGGCGCCGGCGGGTTCACGAAGAGGAGGAAGTAACCGTCCTCGCCGCCGGGCGCGTACGCCACGAGACTGGTGCCGATGCCCCCCTGGCGGAGCGGAAGGAAGAGCTCCAGCGTGCCGGCGCCCGCCGGTTCCGCCGTGACCTCGAGCCGGCCGTTCCGGGCCTGGTGGTGGATGTCGTGGGTGGGGGAGTAGGGGGTGCCGAATTCCCGGTCGGCGCCCTCGAGCCGGAATGCGATCGGGCGGGGCGCGGCATCACCGCGGCCGCGGGACTGGACCACGGGCGCCACGGCGTATCGCACTCGCAGAGCGTCGCCCTCGCGCTCGAGCACGTGCCGGTAGCGCAGCTTCACCTGCCGGGTCTCGCCCGGCTGGATGGGGAACACGCGGGCGCGAATCAGCCCGTGTCCCTCGAGAGTCAGGAGCGCCGGGTCCTTCCGGCGGCGTACGATCTCCTCGTAGATGCCGCGGGCCTCCTCGGCGCGGAGCATCTCGCCCTGCACCTCCTCCGAGCCCATCCAGAGCGAGAAACTCTCGAACACGGCGTCGCGGGGGACGGGGTAGAGGTAGCTCCCCTCGGCCATCGCGCCGCCGTCGTTCCGGAACTTCTCGGTCACGTCCACCGTGGCCACCCGGCCCGCCACGGTGACGCGAACCTCGGAGGTGACGCGGGAGACACCGCCGGGGGGGATGCCGGGGCGGCGGGGATGCTCGATCTCGATCCAGCCCTGGGCGGCTGCGGGCAGGGGCAGGGCGGCGAGGAGGAGGGCCGCCAGGGGGAAGCGGGTGCGCATCGTGGTTCTCCGGTCGGGGAAGTCGGCCGGGAGATGCACCACCCCCGGAAAGTTGCACGCCGGCCGCCTAGATTCCCCCGGTCCCCCTCCCCGGAGCCCCGATGCGCCGCCTCCTCGTTCTCCTGCCGTCCCTCCTCGCCGCCTGCGGCGGCAGTGGCGGCGACCGTGCCGCCGGCCCGGCCCGCCGCGACAGCGCCGGCATCGCGATCGTCGAGAACTCGGCGCCTCGCTGGGCCGCCGGCAAGGGATGGACGGTCGCAGCCACGCCGCGCCTCGACGTGGGCGGGGGGGACGACCCGGTGAAGAACTTCACCGGCTTCGCCAGCACCCTCCGGCTCTCCGACGGGCGGATCGTGGTCATCGAGCCCCAGGGTTCGGTGATGAAACTGATCGACAGTGCCGGCGGGGTGACTCCGGTCGGCCGCCAGGGGGGTGGGCCGGGCGAATTCCAGTTCCTCGCCTGGGCCGGCCGGCTGCCGGGCGACTCGATCCTCACCTTCGAGGCCGGAGGCCGGCGGTTCCAGCTCTTCACGCCCGACGGCGCGTTCGTCCGGAACGTCACGTTCACGCCCGACATCGGGGACAAGTTCCCGGTGCCGCCGATGCCGGTCGGCGCGTTCAGCGACGGGACGCTCCTCACCCTGCGCTCGAGCAAGCCGCCCTTCCCGTTCGAGGGACCGGAGGGAAGCGTCAAGCGGGACACCGCACTCGTGGTCCGCTACACCCAGGAGGGGAAGCCGGTCGACTCCCTCGGGGTCTGGCCGTCCTCCGAGATGTACGGCGTGACGATCGAGATGGGCCCGCAGAAGATGCGGGTCCCGATGGGACGGCCGTTCTCGCCGCAGCTCCAGGCGGCGGTGCTCCACGACACCATCTACGTGGCCACCGGTGACACGTACGAGATCCGCGTGCTCGCGGCGGACGGGAGCACGGTGCGGCTCATCCGGCGGGATGCCGAGCGGGCCCGGGTCACGCCCGAGATGATCGCGGCGTGGAAGGAGGAGTTCCTGGGGGCCACGGACGACATGCGGCAGATCCCGTCGCAGCTCATGGACCAGATGAAGGCGTCCATCGACGCGGCCCCGTATCCCGAGCGGCTCGCGGCGTACGGCCGGGTGCTCGTGGCGGACGACGGGCACCTCTGGGTGCAGCAGGCGGCCGGGACCAGCCTGGCCGGCCTGGGCGGCTCGCGGACCTGGTCGGCATTCGCGCCGGACGGCGCGTGGCTGGGCGACGTGACGATGCCCGAGGGCGTCACGGTGCAGGCGATCGGCGCGGACTGGGTGGTGGCGCAGAAGGATGACGCCGACGGCGCGCCGCACGTGCTCCTCTACGACCTGGCCCGCGGCGACTAGGGCGCCCGCACCTCGAGGAGAAGCGGCTCGGCGGTCGGCGCGCCGGGGGACGTCACCCACGCGCTCAGCAGGTAATGGCCCGGCGCCGCGGGGAGCGCCACCGGCTCCTCCCAGTGGAGGGCGCCGCCGCCGGCGAGCCGCTCCTCACCCAGCACCTGGATGAATCCGCGCTCGTTGGACCAGCGCCAGAGAGTGTCGCCGGCCTCCTCCATCAGGGCGAGGTCGTACCGCTGTCCGGAGGGGAAGGGCAGCACGGCCTCGCCGCCGCCGCGATTCACCAGGTCGAGCGCGGCGATCACCGTGTCGCCCGGCGCCCAGGTGGCCCGGGTGGTCGTGAGGGTGAAGGCGAGTTCCGGGGCCATCGTGGCGCCCTCGTCGGGAGTGTCGGCCGGCTTCTCCCCCGCGGCGCACGCGGCGCACGCGGCGAGAAGGGTGAGGGCCGAGCCGAGCCACCAGGCCGGCGAGCCGCCGGGCCCTCGTTCAGAACGTGACATTCGCATTGTCGGAGCGGGTGGAGGTGCCGGTGTTGCAGACGCGACAAGTGAATGTCCCGCTGCTCCCCTGGGGAAGGACGTCGGTGCGCTGCCCGTCGTTCGCGGTCGTGGCCACGACCGCGCCGTCCCGGTGGACGTTCGCCGAGGCCGCGCTCGGGCCGGACCAGGTCAGGTACGCCCGCCTGTTCCTCCCCTTGCCGGCGTTCAGCGCCACCAGCGTGATCACGTCCCCGCCGCCCGCCGAGACCGCCACCGACTGGCTCTCGGCGTCCGAGGCGCCGTCATCGTCCGTGGCCGTGGGCACCACGCTGAAGGTGTCTCCTGCGGGGGATGCGGCGAAGCTGTCGCGCGGGACGGGGCGCGTCAATACGGGCGGCCACACCTTACTCATCGACCGGCCGCCGCCGCTCCCGCTTCCTCGCCGCCGCCCGCCGCTTCTCGTCGAGCCGCTTCTCCTTCGAGGCCTTCGTCGGCCGCGTGGGCTTTCGCTTCCTCGGCACCCGCAAGGCCGCCGCGACCAGCTCCACCAGCCGCGCCTCGGCCGCCTCCCGGTTCCGGAGCTGGCTCCGGTTCTCCGCCGCCACCACCCGGAGCCGACCCTCCGCGTCCAGCCGGGCGGCGAGCCTCCCGGCCAGCCGCGCCTTCTGCTCCGGGGTCGGTGTGGCCGAGCCGGCGAAGTCCCAGGCCAGCTCCACCCGGCTCGCCACCTTGTTGACGTTCTGCCCGCCCGGGCCGCCCGCCCGCGTAGCGCGGAACCGCAGCTCAGCCCGGGGAATCCGGAGCCCGCTGCCGGGCACGGGAAGAAGTGCGTCCTCGGAAGTGGTCACGCCGGGAAAGTACGTTACTTTACCCGCCATGCACGACCTCCCCGCGCTCCGCGCCCAGCTGGCCGGCCTCGGCCGGGCCCTCCTGGGCTACTCCGGCGGGGTGGATTCGGCGCTCCTCGCCGTGGCGGCGCGGGAGGCGCTCGGCGCCGACGCCTTCCTCGCGGTGATCGGTCGGAGCGCGTCGTACCCCGAGGCACAGTGGCGGGCGGCGCGCGCGCTGGCGGATCGCTTCGAGGTGCCGCTCCTCGAGGTGAACACCGCCGAGCTGGATGATCCCTCCTACCGCGCCAACCCGGTCAACCGCTGCTTCTTCTGCAAGAGCGAACTCTGGCGGGTGCTCGGCCGGGTGGCGGACGAGCGCGGCTTCGACGTGATCCTCGACGGCACCAACGCCGACGATCTCCGGGAGCATCGCCCCGGTTTCGCTGCCGGGCAGTCGGCCGCGGTGCGCTCGCCGCTGGCCGAGCTCGGCTGGACCAAGGCGATGGTGCGCGAGGCGGCGCATGAACTCGGCATCCCGATCTGGGACGCGCCGGCCGCGCCCTGCCTCTCGAGCCGCATCCGGTACGGCCTCGAGGTCACGCCCGAGCGGCTCCGGCAGGTGGAGCTCGCCGAGCGCCACCTCCGCGGCCTGGGGATCACCGGCGACCTGCGGGTGCGGCACCTCGGGGAGCGCGCACGGGTCGAGGTGAGCCCGGCGGAACTGCAGGTGGCGCGCGCGCACTGGCCGTCCATCCACGCGCGGTTGCTCGAACTGGGCTTTGCCGAGTCGGAACTCGATCCCGCCGGCTACCGGCGCGGGGGGCTCCTGGCGCTCGCGGGCGGGACGGAATGAGCGTGCGGCTGTTCGCCGGGCTGCCGCTCGACGCCGCGGCACGTGCCACCCTCGCGGATGTCACCGCCGACGTGCGGCGCTCGGACTGGCCGGTGCGCTGGGTGGCGCCGGAGGCGTGGCACCTCACGGTCAAGTTCTACGGCGAGCGGGAGGAGGCGGACGTGGCCCCGATCGGCGCCGCCCTCGCCGAGGCGGCGCAGGGTACACCGCCCCTCGACCTCCAGTTCACGGCGCTTGGCGCGAACGCAGCCGGGCGCCGGGCCCGAGTACTCTGGGTGGACGTCGAGGCGCCGGCTGCGCTCGAGCTGCTGCACCACCGGGTCGAGCTGGCCGGCCAGGCGCTCGGCATCGAGGCGGAGGGGCGCCCCTTCCGGCCGCACCTCACGATCGGCCGGGTGCGGAACGGCGCGCTCCTGCCTCCGGGGGCAGGGGAGCGGCTCGCCGCCACTGCGGTGGACGTGGGCTTCCTCGCCGACCGCCTGGTGCTGTTCCAGGGCACGCTCGGGCCCGGCGGCCCGCGCTACGGCGAGCGCGCCGCGTTCTCGTTGGAAGTCGCCGCGTGAGCTGCCTCGGCAAGGCCGGCTGCGCCGTCGTGATGCTGGCGGTGGGCGCGGGCGCCGTCATCGCCTGGCAGCAGCGCGACCGGATTGGCGAGCTGCTCGGCCGGAAACCGAGTGCGGAGGAGGTGGCGCGGGTCGGCCGCCCGTCGGTGGCGGCGCTGGCCCGCGCGCGCGACAAGGTGGACAGCCTCAATGGCTGGCGGGCGGACTCGGTGCTGCTGACGCCGGCGGAAGCTGCGTCCCTGGTGGCCGACGCGATGGCGGACACGCGGATCGGCACGTTCGACTCGATGGAGATCGAGCTGGGCGACGACCAGGTCACCCTCCGCGCTGTGATGGACACCGAGTGGCTGCCGCGGAAGCTCCTCGGGCCGCTGGACGACCTGATCGGCGACCGGCAGCCGGTGCTGCTCCGGGGCCCGCTCCGGTTCCGGCGCGAGGGCCGCGCGGGCTGGCAGGTGGAGCGGGTGAAGGTGGGAGACCTGACGCTGCCGACCGCGATCGTCCACCGCTTCCTGGAGGCGGTACTGCCGGGGGCGAAGTCCGCGGGCCTCCCGGTGCGCCTGCCCGACGGGGTGGGCGGGCTCGCGGTGCGGCCCGGCGCCCTGGTCCTCTACGGGAAGCCGAGGGCGAACCCCTCGAACGGCGGAGCGACATCGTGAAGCACCGCATCCTCATCGTGGACGACGAGCCCGGCATCCGGGACGCGCTCCGGCAGGTGCTGGAGTACGAGGGGTATGAGGTGCGCGTCGCGGCTTCCGGGGGCGAGGGCCTGACGATGCACCCCGAGTTCCGGCCGCACCTCGTCATTCTCGACGTGAAGATGGCCGGCCTCGACGGGCTCGACACCCTCACCCGGCTCCGGGACGACGACCCCGGGGCCACGGTGGTGATGATCTCCGGCCACGGGACGATCCAGACCGCGGTGGAGGCCACCCAGCGGGGCGCCTTCGACTTCCTGGAGAAGCCGCTCGACACCGACCGCCTGCTCCTCACGGTGCGGAACGCGCTGGCGCACCGCCAGCTCGCCGGGGAGAACGAGCGGCTCCGCGCGCAGGCCGTCCCGCAGAACACGCTGGTGGGCGACTCGCCGGCGCTTGCCGAGGTGAAGGCGCTCATCGCCAAGGTCGGCCCGACGGCGGCGCGGGTGCTGATCACGGGGGAGAACGGCACCGGCAAGGAACTGGTGGCGAAGGCGCTCCACGACGCGAGCCCGCGGAAGGCGGGGCCGTTCGTGGAGGTGAACTGCGCCGCGATTCCCGCCGAGCTGATCGAGAGCGAGCTCTTCGGGCACATGAAGGGGTCGTTCACCGGGGCGTTCGCCGACCGGGCGGGAAAGTTCGAGCAGGCCGACGGAGGCACCCTCTTCCTCGACGAGATCGGGGACATGTCGGCAAGCGCACAGGCCAAGGTGCTGCGCGCGCTGCAGGAGGGGGTGGTCACCCGGATCGGCGGTGCCCGGAACATCGAGGTGGACGTGCGCGTGGTCGCGGCTACCAACAAGGACCTGCGGGCGGAGATCGCCGGCGGGCGGTTCCGCGAGGACCTGCTCTACCGGCTCAACGTGGTGGAGATCGCGGTGCCACCGCTCCGGGACCGGCTGGGGGACATCCCGGCGCTGGTGCGGCACTTCACCGCGCTGCTGGCGAAGGGCGCGGGCGTGGCGGCCAAACCGTACGAGGACACCGCCATCACCCGGCTCCAGCGGCACACCTGGCCGGGGAACATCCGGGAGCTCCGGAACGTCGTGGAGCGGGCGCTCATCCTGGCGCCGGGGCGGACGGTCACGGCGGCGGACATCGAGCGGCTGCTGCCCGGCGGGTCAGGCGCAGGGCTGATGGCGGCGGCGCCCGCGGCACCCGGCACCGCGGCGGCGGGTCCGGGGAGCGGAGGGAGCACCGGTTTCATGCACGCCCCGACGTTCGAGACGTTCAAGCAGGAGGCCGAGCGGGCTTTCCTGGAGGCCAAGCTGCGGGAACACGAGTGGAACGTGTCGGAGACGGCACGCGCGCTCGAGATGCCGCGGTCGAACCTCTACAAGAAGATCGAGAAGTACGGCCTGAGCCGGGGGTCGTGATGGCGGAAAAGCCGAGGGACTGGGACAAGGAACTGGCGGACATCGACAAGCTCATCGGGTCGGGGCCGCCCGCCCTCCCCGCAGCCCGCCAGCCGGGCGGACGGACAGTCGGGCAGCCCGCCCCGCCCGCCGGTCCGACCGCCCGACCGCCCGGCTTCCCGCCCGGGGGGGGCGGATGGCGGTCGTGGGCCAAGGCCGGCCTGGGCGTCCTCCTCGCCGCCGCGATGACGCAGTGGCCCTACGAGCACCGCTGCGGACTCGGCGCGGTGCTCTACCTCGGCGCCGCCGGGATGGTGGTGCTGGCGGGACTGTGGGGCGCGGTGTCGAGCTGGCGCCGCCGCTCGGTGGGCGCCCACGTGATCAGCGTCGGCGTGATCCTCGCGGGGCTGGCGCTCGTGGCGCTCGAAGTGGCGCCGCGGATCGGGTACGCGAAGGCCGAACTGCCGTGGATGTGTGGATGATGACCGCTAACTCCTGCTGACGGACACATGGCCAAGACCTTCAGGAACTTCATCGCCGGCGAGTGGGTCAATTCCTCGACCGGCCGCACCTTCGAGAACCGCAACCCTGCCGACACCGCGGACCTGATCGGGCGCTTTCCCGAATCCGGACCGAAGGACGTCGCCGCGGCGGTCAAGTCGGCCAGGCGGGGCTTCGAGCTCTGGCGAAGCGTCCCCGCGCCGGCCCGGGGCGACGTGCTCCGCCGCGTGGGTGACCTGCTGGTCAGGCACAAGGAGGACCTGGCCCGCTCGATGACGCGGGAAATGGGCAAGGTGCCCGCCGAGACCCGCGGCGACGTACAGGAGGGGATCGACACCGCCTACTACGCCGCCGCCGAGGGCCGCCAGCTCTTCGGCCGCGTCGCCCCGTCCGAACTCCGTTCCAAGTGGGCGATGAGCTACCGGCGCCCGATCGGCGTGGCGGGCCTGATCACGCCCTTCAACTTCCCCCTCGCCATCCCCACCTGGAAGGTGTTCCCCGCGCTGGTCTGCGGGAACGCGGTCATCATCAAGCCGTCGGAGGACGTGCCGCACACCGTCCACCGGCTGGTGGAGATCCTGCTCGAGGCGGGGCTCCCGCCCGAGGTGATCCAGCTGGTCCACGGCGGCGCCGAAGCGGGCAGTGCGCTCGTGGAGCACCCGGAGGTTCCGCTCATCTCGTTCACCGGGTCCACCGAGACCGGGAGCCGGATCGGCGAGACCTGCGGCCGGCTGCACAAGCGGTTGTCGCTCGAGATGGGGGGCAAGAACGCGATGATCGTGATGGACGACGCGGACCTCGACCTGGCGCTGGACGGGGTCCTCTGGGGTGCGTTCGGCACCACCGGGCAGCGCTGCACCGCCACGAGCCGCCTGATCGTGCACCGGAAGGTCCACGACAAGTTCGTCCGGATGGTGGCGGAGGCCGCCGAGTCGCTCCGGCTGGGCCCCGGACTCGAGCCCACCACCGACGTGGGGCCGCTGATCCACGAGGCGAGCCGGGAGAAGGTCGAGCGGTACGTGAAGGTCGGCCAGGAGGAGGGGGCGGAGCTGGTGCTGGGCGGGAAGCGGCCCACCGGCGTCCGGACGAAGCGGGGCTGGTTCTACCGGCCGACGATCTTCGCCGGGGTGAAGCCGTCCATGCGGATCGCCCGGGAGGAGATCTTCGGCCCGGTGCTGAGCGTCATCCGGGTGGGGAGCTACGACGAGGCGGTCCGGGTCAACAACAGCGTCAAGTACGGGCTCTCCAGCGCCATCTACACCCGGGACGTGAACCTGGCGTTCCGGGCGTTCCAGGACCTGGACACCGGCATCACCTACGTCAACGCGCCCACCATCGGCGCGGAGGCGCACCTCCCCTTCGGCGGCGTCAAGCAGACGGGCAACGGCCACCGCGAAGGCGGGTGGGAAGTGTACGAGTTCTATTCCGAGACGAAGGTCTGCTACGCCGACTTCAGCGGCACGCTGCAGCGGGCGCAGATCGACAACTACGGGGAGTAGGGGAGAGGGGAGAGGGGCGGGGGGATGGGGTCGGGGAGGCCCTCCCCCTTCTCCCTTCTCCCTTCTCCCTTCTCCCCCATTGCGCTCCTCTCCACGCACGGATAGTCTCCACGCAGTAACCCTCCCGGATGCAGCTCATGCGCCCAATGCAGGTCGGTACTGGCAAGCGTACGCCCTCGTTCGACGAGGGCTCGCTGGACCAGTACCTGCGCGAGATCAGCCGGTATCCGTTGATCAACCAGGAGGAAGAGGTCCGCCTCGCGCAGCTCATCCGCGTGAAGGACGCGGAGGCCCTCGACAAGCTGGTCCGCAGCAACCTCCGCTTCGTCGTTTCCGTCGCCAAGAAGTACCAGAACCAGGGTGTTTCCCTCGCCGACCTGATCAACGAGGGGAACCTCGGCCTCATCCGCGCCGCCCACAAGTTCGACGAGACCAAGGGGATCAAGTTCATCTCCTACGCCGTCTGGTGGATCCGGCAGGCCATCCTGCAGGCGCTGGCGGAGCAGAGCCGGATCGTCCGGGTGCCGCTCAACCGGGCCGGGACCCTGCACCGGATCGGGAAGCGGTCGTCGGCCCTGCTCCAGGAGCTGGGTCGGGAGCCGACCCCCGCCGAGATCGCCGAGGGGATGGACATCTCGATGGAGGAGGTCGAGAAGACCATCTCCATCAGCCAGAACCACCTCTCGCTCGACGCCCCGCTCACCCCGGGGGAGGACAACAAGCTCCTCGACTACCTCCCCGACACCCAGAACCCCGGCCCCGACAACGAGACGTTCGAGCACGCCCTCACCGAGTCCATCGAGGAGGTACTGGGCACGCTCAAGGAGCGGGAGGCGAAGATCCTCCGGCTGTACTTCGGGCTCGACGGCCCCGAGCCGATGACGCTCGAGGAGATCGGGAGCAAGCTGGGCATCACCCGGGAGCGGGTCCGCCAGATCAAGGAGAAGGCCCTGAGCCGCCTGCGTCACGTGAGCCGCGCCCGCGCGCTCGAATCCTTCCTCGCCTGAGTGGCCGCCAACCCCAGCTTCGACGTCTCGACCGGCTGCGACCTCCAGGAGGTCGACAACGCCGTGAACCAGGCCCTGAAGGAGATCGGCCAGCGGTACGACTTCAAGGGCTCGAAGTGCGAGATCGTCTTCGACCGCCCCAAGGCCGAGATCCGGCTCCTCGCCGACGACGACTTCCGGATGGACGCCCTGGTGGACGTGCTCCGCACCCGGCTCATCAAGCGGAACGTCCCGGTCAGGAACCTGACGTTCCAGGACCGCGACCCCGCCAGCCACGGCGCCGTCCGGCAGACCGTGGCTCTCACCCAGGGGCTCTCGTCCGAGGTGGCCAGGCGGATCGTGAAGGCGCTCAAGGAGAACAAGGCCCTCCGGAAGGTCACCGCCGCCATCCAGGGGGACGAGGTCCGGGTGACGAGCCCGTCGAAGGACGACCTCCAGGCGGCCATCGCGTTCCTCCGCGCCGAGGACTTCGGCGTCGAGCTCTCCTTCGGGAACTACCGCTCCTGACATGACGCGGCGCCTCCTCGCCGCGGCCCTCCTGATTGCCGCCTGTGGGCCGGGAAAGCCGGTCGCCGCGCCGCCTGCCGAGGCGCCGGCGCCGGTCACCGTGCCCGACAACGCGGCTCCTGCCGGGCCGCCGGGCCGCCGGGCCGCCGAGCCGTCCGCGTCCGGCGGCCCCCTCATCCGCATCGCCCTCGCACGCGCCTCCTCGGAACCCCGGGTTTCTGGCACTGCCGGCGTGATCGTGACCGACCCCTCCGGCTCGGTCGTCGCCGAGTCGGGCCCGGATGTGGAGCTGCGCGTCGTGCGCGTCGGCGCGTCGATGCGAGTCCTGGCGGGCGGAAGGGTCGTGGCAAGCGATGAGCGTCTCGCGCTGGCCCCTCGCCCGGGCGGGGAACTCGTCGTGGACGGCAAGCGCTACCGCGGCACCCTCGACCTCCTGCCGGAGAATGGCGGGGTGACGCTGGTGAACGCGCTCGCGCTCGAGGCCTACCTGCCGAGCGTGGTCACGGCGGAACTGGGTCGTCGGACGGATGCCGAGCGGGAAGCGGTACTGGCGCAGGCGATCATCGCGCGCACCTACGCCCTCCGGAACCTCGGCCGCGGGCGCGCCGCGGGGTACGACCTCGAGTCCGGCGTCGGCGACCAGGTGTACGGCGGGGCCAGCTCGGAGGACTCGCTTGCGGCCGAGGCGGTGCGGGCCACGGCCGGGATCATCGTGGGGTGGGAGGGCCGGCCGATCGACGCCTTCTTCCACTCCACGTGTGGTGGGCGCACCGAACGCGGGGTCGACGTCTTTCGCGGAGCGGACCGGCCGTATCTGAGGTCGTTTGCCGACGTGGATGGCGACGGGCTGGCCTACTGCAGGATCTCGCCCCGGTTCCGGTGGCGGGAGGCGTGGACCGGCGCCGAGCTCGAGCGGACGCTCCGCGAGACGCTGCCGGCGGCGGGCGCGCGGCTCCCGGCCGATCCCGGCCGGCTCAAGGCCGTGACGGTGACCTCGCGGAGCGGCTCCGGCCGGGCCACCGCGCTTGCCATCCGCTGGGAGCACGCCGACGTTTCGGTGAGCGGCCAGGACGTGCGGCGCGTCCTCCGGCCGCTGGCGGGCGGCTGGCTCCGGAGCGCGCAGGTGAAGCTCCGGGCGGAGGGCGGGAGTCACCTGGAGCGGCTGGTCGCCGAGGGCGCGGGGGCGGGGCATGGCGTCGGCCTCTGCCAGTGGGGCGCGATCGGGCGCGCGCGTGCCGGGCAGCGGCACGACGAGATCCTGTCCGCGTACTATCCAGGCACGACCCTCGTGCGGTTCTACTGAGCCCGCCCCCCCAACGGAGCGAAGCATGAGCGATACCGTCCGGATCGGCATCATCGGCGCGGGCGCGGTGGTCCAGGTGGCGCACCTGCCGGCGCTCCGGAAGCTGAAGGGCGTCGAGGTCACCGCCATCTGCGACAACGACCTGCCCAAGGCCCGTGCCATCGGCCAGCGTCACGGCAACGTGGACGCCTGGGACGACATCGAGGACCTCCTCGGCAGCGGCACGGTGGACGCGGTGGCGATCTGCACCCCGAACCACATGCACGAGGCCCACGTCCAGGCGGCGCTCGCCGCGGGAGTGCACGTGCTGGTGGAGAAGCCGCTGGCGATGAACACGGCGGGGGCGCAGAAGGTCCTGCGGATGGCGGAGAAGCGGAAGCAGGTACTGATGGTGGGCATGAACCACCGCTACCGGCCCGACGCGCAGGCGGTGCGGAGCTTCGTGCAGAGCGGGGAGCTGGGGGAGGTCACCAGCGTCCGGGGCAGCTGGCACGTCTTCAAGCCGGCGCGGGCGATGCTCGGCTGGCGCCGGAGGCTGGAATTGTCGGGGGGCGGTGCGATGCTGGACCTCGGCCTCTCGGTGATCGACCTCTCGCTCTGGCTCGCGGGCAGGCTCACGCCGGCGCGGGTGAGTGCCGTGATCGAGCGGCCCGACCGGAAGGACGCGGTGGAGGAGGCCGGGAGCGCGTTCGTGGTGTGCGAGGAAGGGGCGGCGATCTTCCTCGACGTCACCTGGCACCACGTGGGGGAGGGGGAACGGTTCGGGGTCGGGATTCGGGGGACGAAGGGCTCCGCGGGCATCAACCCGCTGCACGTGTGGAAGGAGATGCACGGGGCGCCCGTGGACGTCACACCGACCGGCGGCGGGAGCCGGGAGAGCCAGTTCGCGGCCGCGTTCCGGGCGGAGTGGGCGCACTTCCTCGCGGCGATCCGCGGGGAGGCCAAGGCCCCGGACCTCCAGGAGCAGGTCGTGCTGCACAAGATCGTGGACGCGATCTACAAGTCGGCCTCCGACGGCAGGGACGTTTCGCTTTGAGGGTTCTCACCGCGGAGGCGCGGAGGAGCCGCGGAGGGCCGTGGAGAACGCGGAATCCAGCTCTCGTCGCCGCCCTGGCCGCCCTCGCCGTCCTGGGGGGGGGGGCCTTGCAGGCCCAGGCGCCGATTCCGGGCGAGCGCCTCCGCATCCACCTCGTCACCATCGGGCAGGGACCCGCCGTCTGGGAGCGCTTCGGCCACAACGCCATCGTCGTCGAGGACACGGTGTCGGGCGAGGCCGTGAGCTACGACTATGGACGGTTCGACTTCGGCGACCCGGCATTCCTCCCCCGGTTCGTGATGGGGCGGATGAACTACTGGATGGCCTCGGCGGACGCGAACCGGCTGCTGGCGTACTACCAGGGCACCGGCCGCCAGATCGTGGCGCAGCGGCTGGACCTCGACCCGGCGGAGCGGGCGGCGCTCCGGGACGCCCTGGTGGCCAACGACACCGACTCCACCCGGTACTACCCCTACGACTACTACCTCGACAACTGCTCCACGCGGGTGCGGGACGCGCTGGACAAGGCGCTGGGCGGGGTGGTCCGCGACTCGCTGGCGGGCCGGTGGACCGGCACCACCCACCGTTGGCACACGCTGCGCGTCACGGCCGACAACCCGTTCATCTGGACCGGCCTCGACCTCGTCCTCGGGCCCGGCACCGACCATGAGATCGACGCCTGGGCCGAGAGCTTCCTTCCGCAGCGGTTCGCGGGGCACCTGGCGGAGGTGACTCGCCCGGGGCCGAACGGCCCTCGGCCAATCGTTGTCGCCACCGACACCGTCGACGCCGGGGGGCGGTGGCCCGAGCCGGCCGCGCCGCCGGCGTGGTGGCCCTGGTTTCTCACCGCGGGGCTGCTCCTGGGCGGGCTCATCTGGGACTTGCGGAAGCGACCGACGGCCTTTGCCATCGTGGCGGGCTTCTGGGCGGTCGTCACCGGGCTGGCCGGGCTGGTGCTGGTGCTGATGTGGAGCCTCACCGACCACGCGGTGACGTACGGCAACGTCAACCTGCTGGTCGTGCCGGTCACCGGCCTCATCCTGGCCGGTCTGCTCCCGAGGGCCGCCCGCGAGGGCAGGCAGAGCGGGGTGGGGCGCGGGGCGCAGGTGCTCGCCTGGCTCGCGGTGGCGGGGTGCGTCGCGGCGGCCGCGCTCGCGCTTGCCGGCGTCACCGCGCAGCGCCCGTGGATTCCGCTTGCGCTCGCCGGACCGGTTTGGCTGGGGACCGCGGTCGGCCTGGCGCGGCTGGGTCGGTCACGGTGGCAGGAAGGGTAGGGGGGCGGGCAGGTGGCGGTTGCGGCGCCGGCAGCATGCTGTTCTTCCGCTGTCGGGGAACGCTGCGGAGGGGTTCCGTGTGCAGTACAATACTTGTTGGGCATCACACAGACCTCCCCGCTAAATTGAATCCCAGGAGGCCGCCATGCCGCTGCAACTCACCGCCGTCTTCGAAAAAGTCCCCGAAGGCTATGTCGCCTTCGTCGAGGAGCTCCCCGGGGCGAACACCCAGGGCGAGACCCTCGAGGAAGCCCGCTCCAATCTCACCGAGGCAGTCCAACTGGTCCTCGAAGCGAATCGCGCCCTGACCGAGAAGTCCCTCGGGGGGAAGGACGTCATTCGCGAGCCCCTGCGCCTCCCCGCGTGAAGCGTCGGGAGCTCACTCGTCATCTCGAAGCGCATGGCTGCGAGCTATTGCGTGAGGGCGCCAATCACTCAGTCTATGTGAATCGCGCCCGCGCGAAGGTGTCGACCGTCCCGCGCCACCGTGACCTCAATGACTTCCTCGCTCGTAAGATCTGCCGCGACTTGGAGATTCCCGAGTTGTGATGCCTAACCCG
>CAVQWA010000085.1:0-20136 GCA_963717315.1 uncultured Gemmatimonadales bacterium | reverse complement strand
CCGGAGTGAGCGGGCCCCCGGATCGCCTCGCCGCCGCCCTGTCGGGCCGGTACGCACTCGAGCGGGAGATCGGCCAGGGCGGCATGGCCACCGTCTGGCTCGCGCGCGACCTGCGGCACGACCGCGAGGTGGCGCTCAAGGTGCTCCGCCCGGAACTCACCGCCATCCTCGGCGCGGAGCGCTTCCTCAACGAAGTCCGGATCACGGCGCGGCTCGACCACCCCCACATCCTCACGCTGATTGATTCCGGGGCGGACGAGGGCCTCCTCTGGTACGTCGTCCCCTACATCCGGGGCGAGTCGCTCCGCCAGCGGATCACGCGGGAACGGCAGCTCGGCATCGAGGAGGCCGTCGGCATCGCGCGCCAGGTGGCGGGCGCGCTGGATTACGCCCACCGGCAGGGGGTGATCCACCGCGACATCAAGCCGGAGAACATCCTCCTGCACGAGGGGGAGGCGGTGCTGGCCGACTTCGGCATCGCGCTGGCGCTCCGCGAGGCGGGCGGGAACCGGCTCACCGAGACCGGCCTTTCCCTCGGCACGCCGCAGTACATGAGCCCGGAACAGGCCACCGGCGACCGCGCGCTCGACGCCCGGAGCGACGTCTACTCGCTCGGCGCCGTCCTCTACGAGATGCTCACCGGCGAGCCGCCCCACACCGGCGCCACGGTGCAGGCGGTCATCGCCAAGCTGATGACCGAGCGCCCGACGCCGGTCCGGACGGTGCGCGACGCCGTCGCCCCCGCGCTCGACGCCACCATCACCCGCGCCCTCGCGAAGATCCCCGCGGACCGCTGGCCCTCGGCCGCCGACTTCGGCCGCGCGCTCGAGGCGGCCCAGCGCCTGGCCGACACGGCGACGATGGCGGTGCCGGGCGGACGCGCCGACGCGCCGACGCGCCGGTGGATGATCGCCGGCCTCGGACTCGCGGTGCTCCTCGCCACGGTGCTCTACGCAACCCGCCGTCCCGCCGCCCCGACGTCCCGGCTCGCCGAGCCCACCCGCACCCAGTTCACCTTCACCGGCGACGTCACCTCGCCGGCCATCTCCCCCGACGGCCAGCGGCTGGCCTACATCCGGCGGCTCTGCGACGCCGCCGGCACCTGCCGGCAGTCGCTCGTCGTCCAGGACCTCGGCGGAGCCGGCTCGCTCACCCTGCTCGAGGGCTGGGCCGGGCTGTACAACGTCAAGTGGAGCGAGGACGGGCGGTGGCTCCTCGCCATCGGCACCGACCCCGCGGCCCGCTTCGGCACATTCATCCTGCCCTCCCTCGGCGGGCCGCACCGGTTCGTCGGGGCCTCTGCCGCGTTCCTCGGGGGGCCCGACACCCTCCTCGTCATTCCCGAGCCCGACCGCCAGGACGGGACCACCTGGTGGCGACTCGTCACCACCCGGGACGGCGCCGTGCGGGACTCCTTCCCCGTCCGGCTCGACGGCGCCCGGATACCGGGCGCCCATGTCGCACCCGGAGGCCGGATGATCCTGGCGGGGGTGTTGACCTCGGGGGAGGAGCAGACCGGGGTGCTCCTCGACCGGAGCGGGACCGCCCGCGACCGGATCTCCTTCCCGGGCCACACGGTGTTCGGCGGGTTGTGGCAGGACGAGCGGCGGGTGCTCCTCTACGTCGTGGAGCGGTCCCCCGAAGCGCCAAGGTACCTCGCCCGCGTCGGCGTGGACCCGGAGCGGATGCGGTTCACCGGAGAGCCGGTGCGCCTGGCGCGGCTCGCCGACCAGGACTTCGGCTTGAGCGTGTCGCGGGATGGCCGGACCGTGGCGATATCCAGCTCTGCGGCGGCCTGGCGGGTGGCCACCCTGGGGGTGGACCCCCGAACCCGGCTCCTGCGGGTCGAGCGGGAGGTGACCTCCGCGACCGGGGACGTCGGCGCCCAGGTGGCACCCTCGGGCCGGTGGATCGCGTTCACCACGCCGATCGCAAGCAGCAGCCGCAGGTTCGGGATCCAGCTCCAGCCGTTCGAGGGGGGCCCGGAGACATCGCTCGTGCCGCCGACCGACTCGATCATGAACTGGGAGTGGGCTCCCGACCGGGACGTGCTCTACTACACCACCCCCGACGGCGCGGCGCTCGCGATCCACGAGGTGGACGCCGCCACGCGCCAGTCGCGACGGGTGGGCGCGATTCCCGCCCGCCCCGGCTCCCTGCGGGACTTCGAACCGCTCCGGGAGGGCGGGTTCGCCTGGCTGCAGGAGGAGCAGACGACCGTGCACTACCAGCTCCCCGGCGACGAACCGCGCACGCTCGAGGTGCGGGGGAGCAGCATCTTCTTCACCAGCTCCTCCCCTGGCGGATTCGGCATCGCCCTGCTCGGCTGGACGCGGCCTACGGGCGACAGCCTGCAGATCCACGTCGCCGACCTCGCCTCGGGGACCGTCCGGACAGTGTGGACCGGGGTGATGGAAGATGCAGCGGTCGCGTGGATGCCGGACGGCACCCTCTACGCCACCTTCACCGAGAGCCAGGGCACCCGCGCGGGATGGACCATCCCCACCGACGGGCGCCCGCCGGTGCGCCACGGCCTCGTCCCCTTCCCGCAGGCCACCTACCGGATCACCACCGATGGCACCCGCGGCTCGGCCGCGGTCACCGATCTCCGGACCGACGCCTGGGTGCTGACGGGGTGGGATCCGGGGGAGAAGTAACCGGACAGTCGGGCTGTTCGCCCGATCCGCCGTCTCGCCGTCTCGCCGCCGTCTCTGCCAGCCGCCCTCTCCGCTCCTGCCAATTCCCTGCCATAACGGCAGGGAAACCCGGTATGGCGGTTGCGCTGCGGGCTTGTGATCCCGAGCGGCCGCGAGGTCAGGCCCGTTCCCCGTTCCCCGTTCCCCGACCCAGGCAGGACCATGGCGAGCAACAAGATCATCGGCATCGACCTCGGGACCACGAACTCCGTGGTGGCCGTGATGGAGGGTGGCGACCCCGTCGTCATCCCCAACGCCGAGGGTGGGCGCACCACCCCGTCGGTCGTCGCCTTCACCAAGGACGGCGAGCGGCTGGTCGGCCAGGTGGCCAAGCGCCAGGCGATCACCAACCCCAGGCAGACCGTCTTCTCCATCAAGCGCTTCATGGGGCGCCGGGTGGACGAGATCCCCGAGGAGACCAAGCGGGTGCCCTACCCGGTCGCGCCCGGACCCAACGGGCTCGCCGCGGTGGACATCCAGGGCAAGAAGTATTCGCCCGCCCGAGATCTCCGCGATGATCCTGCAGAAGATGAAGCAGACCGCCGAGGACTACCTCGGCGACGCCGGTGGAGAAGGCCGTCATCACGGTGCCGGCGTACTTCAATGACGCGCAGCGCCAGGCCACCAAGGACGCCGGCAAGATCGCCGGCCTCGAGGTGATGCGCATCATCAACGAGCCGACGGCCGCCGCGCTCGCCTACGGCCTCGACAAGAAGAAGGACGAGAAGATCGCCGTCTTCGACCTCGGCGGCGGCACCTACGACATCTCCGTCCTCGAGCTCGGCGAGGGCGTCTTCGAGGTGAAGAGCACCAACGGCGACACCCACCTCGGCGGCGACGACTTCGACCAGCGGGTCATCGACTGGCTGGTGGCCGAGTTCAAGAAGGACCAGGGCATCGACCTCTCCAAGGACCCGATGGCGCTCCAGCGCCTCAAGGAGGCCGCGGAGAAGGCCAAGATGGAGCTGTCGAGCACCCAGCAGACCGACATCAACCTGCCGTTCATCACGGCGGACCAGTCGGGGCCGAAGCACCTGAACTACCAGCTCACCCGCGCCAAGCTGGAGCAGCTGGTCGAGGACCTCGTCCAGCGCACCATCCCGCCGATGGAGCAGGCGCTCAAGGACGCCGGGCTCAAGCCCTCCGAGATCGACGAGGTCATCCTGGTCGGCGGCTCGACCCGCATGCCGAAGATCCAGGAGATCGTGAAGTCGTTCTTCGGCAAGGACCCGAACAAGCTCGGTGAACCCCGACGAGGTCGTGGCCATCGGCGCCGCCATCCAGGGCGGCGTGCTGGGCGGCGAGGTGAAGGACGTGCTGCTCCTCGACGTCACTCCGCTCTCGCTCGGCATCGAGACGCTGGGCGGTGTCACCACCGTGCTCATCCCGCGGAACACGACCATCCCGACCAAGAAGTCGGAGGTCTTCTCCACCGCGGACGACAACCAGACCACGGTCGAGATCCACGTGCTGCAGGGCGAGCGGCAGATGGCGACGGACAACCGCACGATCGGGAAGTTCCAGCTCACCGGCATCCCGCCGGCGCCGCGCGGCCTGCCGCAGGTCGAGGTCACCTTCGACATCGACGCGAACGGCATCCTGCACGTGTCGGCCAAGGACAGGGCGACGGGCAAGGAGCAGAAGATCCGGATCGAGGCGTCGAGCGGGCTCTCCGACACCGACATCGACAAGATGGTGAAGCAGGCCGAGGCCCACGCCGCGGAGGACAAGGCGCGGCGGGACGAGATCGAGGCCCGGAACCAGCTCGACGGGCTGGTGTACAAGGTCGAGAAGGACAGCAAGGAGTGGGTGGACCGGCTGGCCGCGGGGGTGAAGGAGCGGCTGGACCAGGCGGTGGCCGGCGGCAAGGAAGCCCTGAAGACGGGCGACACCGGTGCGATCCGGAAGGCGCTCGACGAGCTCAACGCCGCCTACTCCGCGGCCGGCGCCTCGCTCTACCAGGGGCAGCAGCAGGCGGAGGCCCAGGCCGGTGCCCAGCCGGGCGCCGAGCCCGCCGCCGAGGCGGGGGCCAAGCCGGAGGACGTGGTCGAGGCGGACTACGAGATCGTGGACGAGAACAAGTAGTCGCGAGACACGAGTCACGAGTCGCGAGTCGGTTCCTGAGCGGGACCGACTCGCGTCTCGCATCTCGCAGCCGGTGCGGTGGGGCCGGGGGAGGCCGCGACGGCGCTTCCCCCCCGCGCATCCGTTATCATTGATGTGTCCGTCACTCCCGGTAACTGCCCGATGCCCGATCGACCAGGACTGCTCCCGATGACCACCCGCGCCAAGAACTGGCTCAAGTTCGGGGGGCTCGTGGGCCTCGCCTTCGCCCTCGGCCTCCTCTTTTCCGGTCTCCTCGACCTGCCCCGCTCCTCGTCGGCGCAGGAACGGGCGCTCCGGGCCACGCCGGCCGCGAGCGTGGTGGAGCGGGTCGAGCCCCCGGCGCTGCCGGCGGCCGCCGCCCCGCTCGCCGACCTGAGCGACGCCTTCGCGGCGGTGGCCGGGGCGGTCAAGCCGAGCGTGGTCTTCATCGAGGCCGAGCGGGAGGCGCCCCGGCGCCGCCTGCCCCCCGGTTTCGACCAGTTCTTCGGCCCCCGGACCGACCGGGAGCCGGGCACCATCCAGGCCGGCGGGTCGGGCTTCATCGTCTCGCACGACGGCTACATCCTGACCAACAACCACGTGGTCGAGGGCGCCAAGCGCGTCACCGTCCACCTCGAGGACCGGCGCGACTTCAGCGCCCGCGTGATCGGCACCGACCCGAACACCGACCTCGCCGTCGTCAAGATCGACGCCGAGGGCCTCACCCCGGCCGCGCTCGGCAACAGCGACGCGGCGCGGGTCGGTGAGTGGGTCCTCGCCATCGGCAACCCGCTCGGCGGCCAGCTCCAGTTCACCGTCACCTCCGGCATCGTGAGTGCCAAGGGCCGCGGCCTCGTCGGCCTGCCCGGCCGCACCGACCGGAGCATCCAGGACTTCATCCAGACCGACGCCGCCATCAACCCCGGCAACTCGGGCGGCCCGCTGGTGAACGTGCGCGGCGAGGTGGTGGGGGTGAACTCCGCCATCGCCTCCGAGACCGGCTTCAACGTGGGCTACGGCTTCGCGATCCCGATCAACCTCGCGAAGTCGGTGATGGAGCAGCTCATCCGGAACGGCAAGGTGGAGCGCGCGGCCCTCGGCGTCTCCATCGGCGAGGCCGGCCCGAACGACGCCGCCTACGTCGGCCTCGACCGGATCCGGGGCGTGGTGGTGCAGAGCTTCAGCGAGGACTCCCCCGCCGAGAAGGCCGGCATCGAGCGCGGCGACGTGATCATCGCGGTGGACGGCAAGCAGGTGGACTACGTGGCCCAGCTCCAGACCGAGATCGGCTTCCGCAAGCCGGGCGACGTGGTGAAGATCGAGGTCGCGCGGAAGGGCGGGAGGCGGAAGGTGGTGGATGTCCGCCTCACGCGGCTCACCGCGCCCGCGGCCGAGCCGGAGGGCCTGGCCCGCGCCGAGCCGGAGGTGCCCGAGGAGGGACGTCCGCTCGAGCAGCTCGGCATCTCGGTGCAGCCGATCACCACGGCCACCGAGGCGGGCCACGTCGGCCTCCCGGCGGACGTCCGCGGCCTCCTGGTGGTGGACGTCAGGCGGGACGGCCCCGCCTGGCAGCAGCTCGCCCCGGCGGGCTCGGCCCGGACCGACGTCATCGTCGCCGCCGAGGGGCGCCCGGTGCGCACCGAGGCGGAGCTCCGCGCGGTGCTGGCCCAGCCCGGACCCGGCGGCATCGTCTCGCTCGACGTCCTCTCCCCCGGCGACGGCGAGCCGCTCCGGCGGATCGTGCGGGTCAAGGTGGGCGATTAGTCCTCGCCGGTCGAAGGTCGAAGGTCGAAGGTCGAAGGTCGAAGGAAGCCCCCGCCCCGCACCGAGGCGGCCTTTGACCTGCGACCTTCGACCTTCGACCTTTCAGGAATGCTCTTCGTCGACAACACCGGCCTCACCGACCCGCGCCTGAACCTCGCCCTCGAGGAACACGTCCTCCGCAGGAAGCCGGTGGACGACGACTGCCTCCTCTTCTACGTCAATGCGCCGTCCATCATCATCGGGCGGAACCAGAACACCATCGAGGAGATCAACCCCGACGTCGTGGATGCCCGCGGCGTCCGCGTGGTCCGGCGCATCTCCGGCGGCGGCGCGGTCTACCACGACCTCGGCAACCTGAACTTCAGCTTCATCACGCCCTACGTCTCCGGCCGCTTCAACCGCTACGAGCACTTCACCGGCCCCGTCATCGAGGTGCTGCGCTCGCTCGGCGTCCCCGCCGAGCTCGGCGGGCGGAACGACATCGTGGCGGGGGGGCGGAAGATCTCCGGCAACGCGCAGTTCGCGAGCGCGGGCCGGATGTTCAGCCACGGCACCCTGCTGGTGGACTCGCACCTCGACGACGTCACCGACGCGCTCCGGCCTCGGCCCGGCAAGGTGGAGTCGAAGGGAATGAAGTCCATCCGGAGCCGGGTGGCGAACATCAGCGAGTTCACCGCGGCGCCGCTCACCGTGGAGGGGCTCCGCGACCGGATCCTCGAGCGACTCTTCGGCACCGCCGACCGCGCGCGGCTTCCCCTCCTCGAACTGGACGACGCCGACTGGGCCGCGGTGCGCGAGCTGGCGGAACGGAAGTACGGCACCTGGGAGTGGAACTTCGGCGAGAACCCGGCGTCCAACGTCCAGCGCTCGCGCCGCTTCCCGGCGGGCGAGGTGGACCTGCGGCTCGACGTGCGGAAGGGGAGGATTGCCGGCATCCGCTTCTTCGGCGACTTCCAGGGCCGCGAGGAGCTCGCCGGCCTCGAGGCCCGCCTCCTCGGCCTGCCCTACGAGCGCGAGGCGCTCCTCGCCGCGCTGGAGGATGTGGATCTGCGGGAGTACTTCGGGGAGGTGGAGCCGGCGGGGGTGAGGGAGTTGATGCTGCCGTAGTGGGGAGAGGGGAGACGGGAGAGGGGAGAGGGGAGAGGGGCACGGCCCCGGCTACCTCTCCCCTCTCCCCTCTCCCCTCCCACGAGCGTCATCGCATCGAGCGGCACCGTGCCATACCTCGCCACCCAGTGCAGGCAGCCGGAGGTGAGGCCGCCGCCGTGGTCGAGGTACACCACGTTGCCGGCGTAGTGGAACCGGCCGATCAGCGCCACAACACTTCCGCGGAGCCGAGCTCGCGATCCACCCTCGCCTGCAGCGCCTTCGAGAGGGGGCGGGAGAAGCGCGGGTCCACGTCGAGTCCTCCGCCATCCCGAAGTGCAGCGGCTCCCCACCCATTTCTCCATCGACCTTCGACCTTCGACCCTCACGACCACCGTCACGAACGCCCCCGCCACCGGCCATGCCGGGATCACCGACACCTCCGGCCCGGCCGCCAGCAGGACCATCACCCACCAGAAGTGCATCATCCCCGCGCACTAGCCCCGCAGCCCCATCGGGACAATCTTTCCCGCCGTCCCGTTCCCCGTTCCCCGTTTCCCCTTCCCCGCTCCCATGCGCCACCCAGCCGCCCCAGCCGTCCTGCTCGCACTGGCCGCCCTCGCCTGTTCCGCCGAGCCGTCGGGCCGCCAGACCGCCGAGCCGCCGCCGAGCGCCGGCCTCCTCTCCCAGTACGCCACCGTCCGCCTCACCGCCGACCTCTCCGGGCTCTCGGCGAATGAGCGGCGGATGCTCCCGCTCCTCATCGGCGCGGCGGAGGAGATGGACCGGGTCTTCTGGTTCGAGGCGGTGGGCGACAAGGACAGCGTGCTCGCGTCCATCGCCGACACGGCGCTCCGGCGGCATGCCGAGATCAATTACGGGCCCTGGGACCGGCTGGACGGCAACAAGCCGTTCGTCCCCGGCGTCGGCCCGAAGCCGCCGGGGGCCCGGTTCTTTCCGGCGGACCTCAGCCGGGAAGCGCTCGACAGCGCCGCGGCCCTTCCCGGCGGCGAGAAGCTGCTCGGCCCCTACTCGATCGTCCGCCGGGACGGCGCGGGAAGGCTCATGGCGGTGCCCTATCGCGTGGCGTTCTCGCCCCAGGTGCGGCGCGCCGCGGCCCAGCTCCGCATGGCCGCGGAGCTGGCCGAGGACCCGGGCCTGAGGAAGTACCTCGAACTCCGCGCCACGGCGCTCGAGACCGACGACTACCAGCCCAGCGACTTCGCCTGGATGGCGATGAAGGACAACGGCATCGACGTCGTCATCGGGCCGATCGAGAACTACGAGGACGGGCTCGCGGGCCGGAAGACGAGCCACGAGGCCTTCGTGCTGGTCAAGGACCGGGAGTGGAGCCGGCGGCTCGCGCGCTATGCCGGGCTGCTCCCCGCCCTGCAGCGCGGCCTGCCGGTGCCGGACCGCTACAAGGCCGAGCGTCCGGGGGCCAAGGCCGACCTCAACGCGTACGACGTGGTGTACGTGGCGGGCGAGGCGAACGCCGGCGGCAAGACCATCGCGATCAACCTGCCGAACGACGAGAAGGTCCAGCTCGAGGCCGGCACCCGGCGGCTCCAGCTGAAGAACGCGATGCAGGCCAAGTTCGACGGCATCCTGGTGCCGATCGCGAATGCGCTGGTGGCCCCGGAGCAGCGCGCCCACGTCACCTTCGACGCCTTCTTCGAGAACGTGATGTTCCACGAGGTGGCGCACGGCCTCGGGATCAAGCAGACCCTCACCGGGAGGGGCACCGTACGCGAGGCGCTCAAGGAGCGCTACGCCGCGCTGGAGGAGGGGAAGGCCGACGTCCTCGGCCTCAACATGGTCGCGCAGCTGATGGGCCGGGGCGAGCTCGACCCGGCCAAGCTCCGCGACAACCAGGTCACCTTCATGGCCGGCATCTTCCGCTCGGTGCGCTTCGGCGCCGCGGACGCGCACGGCCGTGCCAACGTCGCCCAGTTCAACTTCCTCCGGGGCGCGGGCGCGTTCGCCCGGCGGGACGACGGCACCTGGGCGGTGGACTTCGACAGGATGGGCCCGGCGCTCGACTCGCTGGCCGCCGTCATGCTCGCCTTCCAGGGCGAGGGCGACTACGAGGGCCTCGGCACGTGGATGGAGGCGAACGGCACCATCCCCGCCGACCTCCAGGGCGACCTCGACCGGCTGAAGACGATGGGCATCCCGGTGGACATCGTCTTCGAGCAGGGCCTCCCGGTCCTCGGCCTCCAGTGACTCGCGACTCGTGACTCGCGACTCGGGGACGCCGCAACCCGCCGTCCCGCCGTCCGTCCGCCGGGTACTGATCGCCCACCGCCTCGCCCCTGCCATCGCCGAGGGCATCGCGGCGGCGCGGCCGGGCCTCGAGCTCCGGCCGAAGCAGTTGCCGGAGGTCACGGAGGAGGACCTGTCCTGGGCCGACACCCTGGTCGGCTTCAAGCGGCCGCCGGGACTCGGCAAGGTCTCCTGGGTGCACTCCATCGGCGCCGGCGTGGACGGCTTCCTTTCCGCCGTCCCGTCGTCCGGTCGTTCCGTCGGCTGGCCTGCCGGCGTCCTCCTCACCCGGGCCAGCGAACCCTTCGGCCCCCAGATGGGCGAGTACGTCGCGGCGCGGGTGCTCGCGGTATGCCAGCACCTGTCGAGGTTCGCCGAGGACCAGCGGGCGCGGCGGTGGGCGCCGTTCACCCCGCGGCGGGCGGCCGGCACCCGTGCCGTCGTCGTGGGCACCGGCGAGGTGGGCACCGGCATCGCCGCGGCCCTGGGCCGCCTCGGCGTCGAGGTTACGGGCATCTCCCGGAGCGGGGGGGCCGCGCAGTCCTCCAGCCATCCAGCCATCCAGCCCTCCAGCCAACCCTTCAGGTTCATCCACGCCGCCTCCGACCTGCCGGGCCTCGTCCCCCACGCCGACTGGATCGTCCTCGCCGCACCGCTCACCCACGAGACCCGCGGCATGGTGGGGAAGAAGCTGCTCGACCGCTGCCGCGGCGCGTGGCTCATCAACGTCGCGCGCGGTGGCCTGGTGGACGAGAAGGCCCTCCTCGAGGCGCTCGACGAGGGCCGGCTCGGTGGCGCCGCGCTCGACGTCTTCGAGAAGGAGCCGCTCCCGGCGGATTCGCCCCTCTGGGTCCACCCGAACGTGGTCATCTCCCCTCACGTCGCCGGCGTCACCACGGTCGAGGGCGCGGTGGCCGGGTTCCTGGAATGCCTGGAGTCGCTGGAGCGGGGAGAGACGCCGCGGTGGGCGGTGGATCCGGGGAGGGGGTACTGAGGGGGAGAGGGGAGAGGGGAGAGGGGAGAGGGGCCTCCCCCGCCGCCCCCGCCTCCCCCGCCGCCCCCGCTCACCGCTTGCCGCTTACTGGTTACTGCCTTCCTCGCCCACGCCTCCTGGAGGTCAGGGTCCCCGCTTCCAGCGAGGGCTGTGCTGGCCACCGCCCTCGCTGGTGAGCTGGGTCGGCTCGGCTCCCGGCGTGGCACGAACAGCCCAGGTTTCGTGCGCGCCGGACCTCGTGGAAGTGAAGGCGATCCAGTCTCCCGCGGGACTCCAGTCGGGATCCGTGTCGTCCCCTATCGCGCCGAAGGTGAGTTGCCACACCCCACTCCCGTCCGCGTTCATCACCCGCAACCGCTGGCGACCCTCCACGAGATCATTGCAGACCAGCCGGGAGCCATCAGGGGAGTAGGATGCCAGGCCCGCGGTCCCGGTGCTGGTCACCTGCATCACGCCGGATCCGTCGGTGTCGACAGCCTGCACGTTGCCGTTGCGCAATTGGACCAGGCGGTCGCCCAGGGGTGACCACTTCAGGGCACCGCCGGATGGCCCGACCAGGGTGAGTCGGAGATCACCAGCTGGAGGTCTGCCAGTGCGGCGCCGATCGTGATGGCGGCGCTTCCCTCAACCCTGCCCGCTCGCGCGGTGATTGTCACCGGCCCGCACCCCGGAAGCGTCAGGACGAGTGCCGTCACGAGGGAAACGAGGTACGTCGGCGAGCGCGTCGGCGCCTCCGGGAGGGGTCGCGTCCCCCCCGGCCGGGGCCGTGCATCCCCCGTCAGGAGCCTCCCCTCTCCCCGCCTTGACGCCCCCCTGACAGCTCCCGAACTATTCTTCGTCCTCGCAAGATGACCGCCCTGCCCCCCGGCCTCCACCTCCGCCTCCGCGCCCTCGGCCCCACGCCCCGGCTTGTCGGGCGGATCGGCGAGGGGCCGGAGCAGCTCGTGCTCGGGCCCGGCAAGCCGCTCGCGATGGTCATCTACCTCGCCATGCGGCCCGACCGCTCGGCCAGCCGCGACCACTTCACCGACCTCCTCTGGGCCGACTCCGAGCTCGAGCGCGCGCGCCAGTCGCTCCGGCAGGCCATCTGGCAGGTCCGCCGGAAGCTCGGCGACGACGCCCTGACCTCCGACGGCGACCTCGTCATCCTCCGGGTCGAGCTCCCCGCCGACTGCGCCGACTTCTCCGCGGCGCTGCAGGAGGGCCGCCTCGCCGACGCGGTGTCGCTCTACGAGGGCGATTTCCTTGCCGAGTTCGGCGCCCCCGGCGGTGCCGCGTTCGAGCAGTGGGCCGACGTCGCCCGGGAGCGGTTCCGCTCGGGCTGGCTCCGCGCGCTCGACGCCCTCGCCCGCGAGCGGATGCGCGACGGCCACGCGCGCGAGGCGGTCGCCCTCGCCCGCCGGCTTCGCCACGCCGCACCCGACCAGGAAGGCGCCTGGCGCCTCCTCCTCCAGGCCCTCCTCCAGGCCGGCGACCGGGTGAGCGCCGGCCTCGAGGCGGACAACTTCGAGCGGGTGCTCGCCGACCAGGAACGCGAGCCCGAGCCCCAGTCACGGGCGCTCCTCGCGCGGGTGCGGTCCGAGCCGCCGGTCGCCGCGTCGGCCGCCCGCCCGCGGCTCACCGCCGAGCTCATCGGCCGTGCCGGCCAGTTCCGCCGCGTCATCCACGGCTGGGAGCGCGCCCGGGCCGGCGAGGGCTCCCACCTGCACCTCACCGCGCCGGCCGGACTGGGCAAGACCCGCCTCCTCCAGGACGCCGAGCGCCGGCTCCGCGCCGTCGGGGGCCGCATCATCTACCTGCGCGCCGCGCCCGGGTCGCGTGGCATCTCGTACGGTTTCGCGGCCGAGCTCGCGCGCGCGCTGCTCCGGCTGCCCGGCGCGGCCGCGGTGGCGCCGGGGGCGCTGCCCTCGATCCTCGCCCTCGACCCCTCGCTCGCAGTGGAGCGCGGCGGCGCGCCCGACCCGAGCGCCGGTGCCGAAGCGCTGCGGCGCCGCACCCTCTCGCTCGCCGACCTCGTGACGGCGGTCGGCGCCGAGGCGCCGGTGGCGCTCCTGCTCGACGACTCGCACTGGATGGACGCCGAATCGCTGCAGCTGGTGAGCGGGATCGCCGCACGCCTTCGCGCCGCTCCCGTGCTGCTCGTCACCGCCGGGCGCCCGGTGCAGGCGGCCGCCGGGGTCGCCGCCGGGGCCGACGTGCTCGACCTGCCGCCCCTGAGCGAGTCCCAGGTCGAGGAGCTGGTGACGAGCATCGGCGCCCTGCCGCCGGAGCCGTGGGCGGCGGAGCTGGTGCGGCGGCTGCACGCGACCAGTGGCGGTTCACCGCTCCGCGTGCTGGAGGGCCTCGAACTCGGCCTCGATGGCGGGTGGCTCGTCCTCGAGGGCGACGCCTGGCGCTGCCCCGACCCGCGGCGGATCGCGAGCGAGCTCGTCACGGGTGACGCGGTGCGGCGGCGCATCGAGCGGCTCGAGGCGGCCCACCGGCGCGTGGTGCTCGTGCTCGCGGCGGCCGCGACGCCGCTCCGGGCCGCGACGCTCGCCGAGGCGGCGGACCTGCCGCCGGCGGAGGTCGCCGCTGTGCTCGCGGGACTCGAGGAGCGCGGGTTCGTCGCCGTGGCGGAGGACCACTGGCGGCTGGCGCACGACGAGCTGGAGGAAGCCGGGGTGGGGTCGGCGGCGCCGGCGGAGGTGGCCGAGCTCCGGCGGCGGGCCGGTGCGGCCCTGGGTGGGGCGTCGTCCGTCACTCCGCTCGACCTCCGGCGCGCCGCGGCGCTCCTCGCCGAGGGCGGGGATGACGCCGGCCTCGCGCCCCTCTATCGCCGATGGCTCGAGGCGGCGGTGGCCGTCGGGGACCCGCGCACCGACGCCGAGCTCGCGCGCACGCTGCTCGGCGAGGCCGCCACACCGGCCCGGGTGCGGACGCTCCTCCGTACCCGGGCGCTCCGGCGGCGCCTCGGGCTGGTCGGCCGCGGGCGCCTGCTCGTCGCCGGGACGGCGAGTGCGGTGATCGTCAGCTCGCTCCTCGTGGGCGCCGGGATGCGGCCCGCGCGCCTCGTCGTGCTGCAAGCGCCGATCGCCGGCAACGTGGACGGCCTTGTCCCGACCCCGGTGCTCGAGATGCGCAACCGCATCGGGCGCCAGATGCGTGCCGGCACGGTGCGGCTCGAGGCGCGGGACACCGCCGGGCGGTGGGTGCTGGTGGACAGCGTCGCGATCGGCCCCGACGGACTGGCCACGTTCAATCGGTTCGGCCTGCCGCCTGCGGTCGACACGGATCGCGAGGTGACGCTTCGCTATTCGGGCGGGGGGCTGGAGCCGGTGGCAAGCCTCCTGCCCCACAAGGGGGCCGCCGAGCTGCGCCTGGAGGAGGCGTCCCTCAATGGACAGGTGCTCGGCGCGGCGAACCGCACCCTGCGGCTCCGGCCGGGGGAGCGGATCTCCGGCCGCCTCCGCTTCCGTTACTCGGCCTACTGGGCCGCAGCGGCGGTGGTGCTCACGTCGGTGGCCACCTGGGAAGCGCCGGAGTCGGGCTACGCGTCGGTGTTGGCCGTGGCGACGCCGATGGAACGCGGCATCCTCCGGCCCTCGATCGACCTCGCGGGGCCGCGCGGACCGGGCCGGTACCATCTCCTCTTCGCCTTCGCGGCGGAGACCGACAGCAAGTGGATCGCGTCCGGGACGAACTGGAAGGTGGGGCAGCCGACTTGGGGTGACGGCAACGACCTCGCCGGGATCGGCGAGGCGGAACTGGCGCGGGCGGCGGCCGACGGCAGGATCCGGTGGGAGTGGCAGTTCGATGGGTGGCGCCAGCCGCACGTGCTGGCGCTCACGGCGGTGGAGGTGGTGGTGGAGTAGAGGGGGAGAGGGGAGAGGGGAGAGGGGCCTCCCCTCTCCCCTCTCCCCTCTCCCCTCTCCCCTCTCCCCTGCCCCTACCGTTCCCCCTTCCCCGCTCCCCGCTCCCCCCCCAGCACCTCCCGCACCTTCTCCTGGAATCCCGCCAGGGTGAACGGCTTCGGCAGGAACTCCGCCGCGGGCGGGATCTCGCCCCGCTCCGCCGCCCCCGCGTCATAGCCCGAAACGAAGAGGATCCGGGGCGGCTCCTGCCCGTCCGCGACCCGCCGCATGAGCTCCGCCCCGCCCATCCCCGGCATGACCAGGTCGGTGATGAGCAGGTCCACCCGTTCCGGGTGCGTTCGCAGCCGCTCCAGTGCCTCCTCTCCCGTCTCCGCCACCAGCACGTGGTAGCCGTCGCGCTCGAGGATGCGCCGCGCGGTACGCCGCACGGCGGGGTCGTCCTCGACCAGCAGGATCGTGACGTCGGGCGCGGCACCCGGGGCCACGGGCGTCGGGACCTCGGGCACGCCCGCCTCCGGCGCGCCGCTTCCCTCGCACGGAAGCCAGATCTCGAAGCGGGTGCGACCCGGACTCGATTCCACCCGGGTCACGCCGCCGAGCTGCTGGACGATGCCCCACACCGTCGAGAGGCCCAGCCCGGTGCCCTTCCCCACCGGCTTGGTGGTGAAGAACGGCTCGAAGATCCGCTCCAGCACATCGGGCGGGATCCCGGTTCCCTCGTCCTCCACCGCGAGCCGGGCCCAGGGCCCCGGGCCGTGGGCCCGGACCTCCTCCGGCAGATCCGGGTCCGCGGGCGCGGCAGCGGTCTCCACCAGCACCGTGCCGCCGCCGGGCATCGCATCCCGCGCGTTCACCGCCAGGTTGATGATCACCTGCTGCAGCTGGGAGGGGTCGGCCAGCACCCGGATCGGACCGGGGGAGAGGTCGGTCACCAGCCCGACCCGGTCGCCCAGCAGCCGGCCGAGCAACCGCTCCGCGTCCTCCACCTGCGCATTCAGGTCCACCAGCTTCGGCAGGGGCGTCTCCCGCCGGCTGAAAGCCAGGAGCTGGCGGGTGAGCTGCGACGCCTGCTCCGCGCAACGGCGGATTTCCTGGACGTCCTCCCGGAGTCCCTCTGCCAGCCCGGGCTCGGCCAGCAGCAGCTCGCTGCCGCCGAGGATGCCGGTCAGCAGGTTGTTGAAGTCGTGCGCCACCCCGCCGGCCAGTTGTCCCATCGCCTCCATCTTCTGCGCCTGGCGGAGCTCCGCCTCCAGGGCCACGCGCCGGGTCACGTCCCGCGCGTTGAGCACCAGCCGTCCCGTGCCGCGCCAATCGGCGGGGCAGGTCGCCACCACCTCCAGGGTCACCCACGCCTCGCCGGCGCGGAGCCGCACGTCGAGCGGCGCGGACGTCCCGCCTTCCGCGTTGGTGCGGGCCAGCACCGGCTGCAGCCGGTCGGCCTCCTCCGGGGGCATCATCCCCATCAGGGGGAGTCCCCGGAGCTGGTCCGCCGGCCGGCCCAGCACCTGCTCGGCGATGGGGCTCGCGAAGTCGATCCGGCCGTCGAAGTCGAGGGTGACGATGAAGTCCCCCCCCAGTTCGATCAGTTGCCGGAACTCGCGCCCCGTATTGGCGAGCTGCTGCTCGCCGGTCCGGAGGCGTTCGGCCATCCGCTGCAGGGCGCTCGACAGCTCGGCCAGTTCGTCCGCGCCCTCGAGCCGGAGCGCGTGGATGTCCTCGCCCACCGCGATCGCCTCCGCCGTCGCGACCAGCTGCTCCACGCGGTCGGTGACGGCGAAGCGAAAGTAACCGAGCAGCATCACGCTCCCGACGACGATGATGAGCAGCAGCACCGCCGCGCGGCCCAGCGCGTCGTCGAACGCCGCGGCGGTGTCGGCCGAGGTGTCGAACTGCACCAGGAGCCAGCCGAGCGTGCCGGGCCCGCCCGATGCCGCCGTCTCCAGCCCCACCGGCACCACCGACGTGAGCAGCGCCGCCGCGCGGTCGTGGACCACCGCCTCCCCGTCCGGGCCGCTCGCGGCGGCCCGGGCGTAGTCGAGCGTCGCGACCAGGTCCGGCCCGAGGGCCTGGTGCTCAAGCTGGAACGCCGTGGAGGCGAGGACGGTGTCGTGCGGCCCGGTGAAGACGGCAAGGCGGAGCCGCGGGTCGTTCGCCAGCCGGTGCACCGTCCCCTCCCAGCGCGACGGCGCCCCGGCGCGGGCGTCGGCCTCGAGCTCGGCGGCGACAAGGGTGGCCACGAAGAGGGCGTGCTGCCGGAGCTGCTCCACGCCCCGCCGGGTGGTGAGGGAGAAATGGTAGATGCTGGTCACGAGCACGATCAGCGCGCCGCCTCCGAGGATGATCCCCGGGACGGTGTAGCGGAGCGGCCAGGGGCGGCCCTTCATCTCGCGGCGACCGACTCCACGATGGCGGGCTCGAGGAGGCGGCGGGCGCCGTCGTCGGTGGCCCCGTGCCGGGTGAGCAGCCGGCGAATCTCCTCGAGGAGGGCGGGATCCCGGGCGCCGAGCAGCGCACGGTTCTCGCCCAAGGACACGAACCGGATGCCGCGGAGCGTCGCGAGCCACGCCGCCGGGGTGAGTCGCTCCCGCCGGGCCGCCAGGCGGGCCACGCCGGCGGAGTCGCGCCCGAGGTGCTCCTCCACCCGGAACCAGGCGGCCACCAGGTCCTGGAACGCCCGCCGGTGGCGGGCCACCGCGTCGGACCGCGACACCAGGACATCCACGATCGGGAGCGGCAGCTCGCGGCTGGAGAAGAGCTCGCGGCCGCCCCTTTCCAGCAGCCGGGTCCGTGCGGGCTCGTACGTCACGAAGGCGTCGGCCCGGCCCTCCTCCCAGGCGCGGACGTGATCCCCGAGATCCACCGCCACCAGCCTCACGTCGCCGGGCGCGAGGCCGGCGGCCCCGAGCGCGGCGTCGAGGACCCGCTGGCCCAGCGCGCCCGGCTCGAGCGCCACCCGCCGGCCCCGGAGCGCACCGAGCGAGTCGACCCAGGGCTTGGCCACGAGCGCGTCGCCGCCGAGCGACTGGTCCACGATGAAGACGACGCGCGTGGAGGTGTCGGCGGCGAGCCACGGCAGGTAGTCGAGGGTCAGGGTTGCGGCGTCCACCTGACCCCGCTCGAAGGAGCGCACCAGCTCGGCCGGTGAATGGAAGTCGAGGAGCCGCACCTGCCGCTCGGGGAGCCAGCCGAGCTCGGTCGCAACGAGCGGCAGCTCGAACGGCGGCCAGACGAGGATGCCGACCCGGAGCGGCGCCGGAGGCGGACCGCATCCGGGGGCAGCCAGGGCGATCATCCCGGCCAGCGCGGCTGCGCGGATGGACGGTGCCAAGGAGCCCTCGCGGAAGGAGGCGGCGACATGGCGTGAAGGACTGCTTATCTGTAGCATCGGCCCGGCGGGAAGGCAACAAGGGGGGAGAGGGGAGAGGGGAGCGGGGAGAGGGGAGAGGGAAGAGGGGAGCGGGGAGCGGGGAACGGGGAGCGGGGAGCGGGGTGCCGAAGGTAGCGACCAGTGACTCGCGACTCGTGACTCGCAACTCGCAACTCGCAACTCGTGACTCGCGACTGGTGACTCGCGGCTCGCGACTCGTGACTCGCGACTCGTGACTCGCGACTCCTCGCCCCCGCCCGCGACGGAACGATTCGATCACTGTCATCCCCCCGCCTTAGCCTGGAGGGATGAGGCTCGAACCTGGATCGGGCGCGGAGCGGCCCCCTCTCTCGCCCGCCGGCCCTGTGCAGTCCAAGGTGCGCTTGCTGCACCTTCTGCGCGCGAAGCTGCGCCTGGGCCACTACAGCCTGCGTACTGAGCAGGCCTACCGTGCCTGGGTCGTCCGGTTCGTTCGGTTCCACCGGTTCCGGCATCCGGCAGAGTTGGGCGAGGACGCGGTCTTGGAGTTCCTGCGGGACCTGGTCGAGCTGCGGGGGGTGGCCGCATCCACCCAGCAGCAGGCGCTCGCGGCGCTCCTCTTCCTGTACCGCGAGGTCATTGGGCGCCCGCTCCGGCTCGAGGGGCGGATCCCCCGGGGGCGCTCGCCGGGGCGGATTCCGGAGGTCCTGAACCGTGAGGAGGTCGTCCGTGTGCTGGGGCGGCTCGAGGGCGTCCACCGGTTGGTGGGGCTGGTGCTCTATGGCAGCGGCCTGCGCCTCGCCGAGTGCCTCGGCTTGAGGGTCAAGGACGTGGACGTGGGGCGGCGGGAGATCCGGCTCCGGCGGGGCAAGGGTGAGCGGGACCGGGTCACCGTCCTGCCTGGGGTGGCCGTCGAAGCGCTGGAGCGGCACTTGGCCAAGGTCCGGCGGCTGCACCAGCGGGACCTCGCGGCGGGTGGTGGCAGGGTGGCCTTGCCCGGGGCGCTCGCGGCCAAGTATCCCAGTGCGGCGGCCTCCTGGCCCTGGCAGTGGGTCTTTCCCGCGGGGCGGCGGTACGTGGACCGGGACACCGGCGAGCGCCGGAGGCATCATCTCCACCCCACCGCCTTCCAGCGGGCCATGGCCCAGGCGGTGCGGCAGGCGAGGATCGGCAAGCGGGCGAGCGCGCACACCTTCAGGCACTCATTCGCCACGCACCTGCTGGAGGCGGGGTACGACATCCGGACCGTCCAGGAGCTCATGGGGCACAAGTTCCTGGCGACCACGATGATCTACACCCACGTCCTCCAGAAGGGCGGGATGGGGGTGAAGAGCCCCGCGGACCTCCTCGGCGCCGCCGAGCGGCCCTTTGCAGTCTTCCCCTCTTGGGAGGCACGCGATAACGTGAAGGGCGGATGACTACGTCCAATAGCAAGAACGTTCATTAGGGGGCCTACCGTGAAGGCACGAGCGCGTGAGAAGCTGCGGCTCGCCGGGCTCGTCGGGTGCATCGGCGTGTCGGGGCTGTGCGTACCCGCCCTGGCCGGCGCACAATCAAGCTCGCCTGAGACGCTTTCGGGCATCCGGCTGCCATTGCTCGTCACGCCGACTTCGGCTGCCGTGGTGCCCCTTTCCCCCAGCAAGCGCCGGGTGATGCAATACGCTCGTCCATTTGCGGTGGTCGTACTTGGAGCACCCTGGTGCACCCCGTGCGGGCCGCTATATGACTCGCTGAGCGCCACTGCAGGCCGCCTGGGAGAGAGTCGACACGGATTCGTCTATGTCTCCTTCGCGGAGGACCCGTGGGAGGTCTGGCGAAGCGTCCGCCTGTCTGGGGGGATTCGGGTGCCAATTCTCTTTGATGGGCGGAACCTGTGGGGATTACAGGACTGGGGGGTCACCGGCGTCCCTTGGGTATTCGTGATCGACTCACGTGGCCGAGTCCTCGAGCGGTCCATTGGTGAAGAATCTGATTTGGCGCTCCTGCGTCGCGTCGAGGCCGACCCCGATGGCCGGCGGTACTCGACGGCGGTAGCCCCCTAATGGG
>CAVQWA010000084.1:0-42550 GCA_963717315.1 uncultured Gemmatimonadales bacterium | reverse complement strand
CTCGACGGGCGCTGGGGGCCCCGCCGTCCGTGAACCGCGGCACTCCGTGAGGGCGCTGTGGAGGTCGTTTCATAGCCTGCCAGCGGGGCCGGTCGCCCGCGGCTCAACCGCCGTGTCATTAGCCAGCCACTGCGGAGCTCCCGGACCGCAGGGCCTTCGCGATGTCGGTGGGCGTGGCACCGAGCGCGAACAGGGCACGAAGGAGGAGGTCCACCGACACCGTCGCGTCAGCAGCCTCCATCTTCGCCACCCGCGACTGGCTGGAGCGGAGCCGCTTGGCCAGCGCCGCCTGCGAGAGGCGCTGGGCCGTGCGCCGGTGGCGGAGGGTCTGGCTAAGGGCGAGCTTGGTCTCGACAAAGGCGGCCTCCTCCGGGTTCAGCTCGAGGAACTCCGCTGCCGTGCCGACCTTCCAGCCCTGGGCCTCGAGGCGAGCGCGCTTGGTCTTGTTCATCAGTCCTCCGTTCCGCTGCCGGCCGCATCATAGGCGCGAAGCCGCCGACGGCACGTGTCGAGTACACCCGAGGGTGTCGCCGACGTCTTCTTGCTGAAGACCTCGATGATCACCACGGCATCCGGATCCAGCCGGTACATCAGGCGCCAGGTCTGGCCCGCATCCGGGATTCGCAGTTCATGGCACCGCGGCCCCAGACCCGGCAGGGGACGGGACTGGGGCATCGCCAAGCGCTCGCCCCGCTGCAGGCGCCGCAGCAGGACCCCGGCCTCGACGCGGGCCAGGGGGCTGAAGGGTGGGGTCTTCACCTCCCCGTGCAGCCAGACGAGGGGCTTGTCGCCGGGAGCCATGGGGGAAAGATATGTCAGTTATGACATATACACAAGTGGCTGGCTAATGGGCGCTTGGAGCTCGACGGGCGCTGGGGGCCCAGCCAGCCGTGAACCGCGGCACTCCGTGAGGGCGCTGTGGAGGTCGTTTCATAGTCTGCCAGCGGGCCGGTCGCCCGCGGCTCAACCGCCGTGTCATTAGCAACTGTCTCGAAAGTCAAGCGTGTTCTGCGTTCCACCGGCGGTTGTGCGTGAGCATCGCGTTGAGGATCGTGAGCAGCTTTCGCATGCAGGCTGTGGCGGCGACCTTGAAGGGCTTCCCGGCGGCCCGGAGCCGCGCGTAGAAGACTCGGAGCACGGGGTTGTGCTTGATGCCAACGAGGGTCGCCATATAGAGCACCGCCCGCACGGGTGCCCGGCCGCCCCAGACCATCCGTTTGCCGCGCATCGTGCCGCTATCCCGATTCATGGGCGCCACGCCGACGAGCGCCGCGATCTGGTGACGTGAGAGCTGACCGAGTTCAGGGAGGGTGGCCAGGAGCGTGAGCGTCGTGACCTGCCCGACGCCGGGTACGCTGGTCAGGAGCTCGGCCTTGGCTCGATACAGCGGACTCGCCGCGACGGCCTCCTGCAGGTCGCCGTTGACGTCGGCCAGCCGCTTCTCGAGCCAGCGAATGTGCTGGCTGATATCGCGCTTGACCGGGCCCCGGGCAAAGCCCAGCCGGTTCTTCTCCGCGGTCAGCATCTCGACGATCTGCCGACGGCGTGTCAGTAGGCTTTCGAGCAGCTGCGCCGCTTCATCCGGCAGCGCGCGGGGCTCCGGGCGAATCCGCTGGGCAAAGTCCGCGAGGATGGCCGCGTCGAGGGCATCGGTCTTGGCGAGGCGCCCCAAGGCTTTGGCGAAATCGCGGACCTGACGGGGATTCACGACAGCCACGGGCAGGCCGGCCTTCGCCAAGGTGATGGCGGCGAGGAACTCAAAGCCCCCGGTGGCCTCCAGGACAATGAGGCTCGGGGCGAGGGCGATGAGGCGTGGGGCAAGCTCGGCCAGGCCGTGCTCGTCATTGGTGACGCTCCAGCTCTCCCCGTCGGGGAGGGAGGCGATGTCGAGCGTCGCCTTGGCGACATCAATGCCGATGAAGTGGTCCATGGGCGCCTCCCTCCAGGGGAACGATCGGCGTGGCCCGGCCTTGCGTGATGCGGGGTGGATCCCCCGGCAACTGTTCGGGCTCTCGACGATCAACGACGGGTGGCACCCAGGCTAACGAACGGGCTCGAGGCCCCTAGGCGCAACGGGTTACCACCCTATCCAGAAGTTACCGCAAACGTCAGATCTAGAGATACAAGGCCGGTTCCCGCTCCGGGGCTGGCGCGCCGAGGGTCAAACCACTAGATTGTACAATTGTACAGCTCTGGAGCCCCCGCATGCCCGTCGTCGTCGATACCTCGGTGCTGATTGCCGTCATTGCGGCCGAGGCTGAGCGCCCGGCCCTCATCCGGCTGACCAAGGGCACCGAGCTCGTCGCGCCTGCGTCAGTGCACTGGGAGGTCGGCAACGCCTGCTCGGCCATGCTGAAGCGACGCCGGGCGTCGCTCGCCCAGGTTCGGGCGATGCTCGCCGCGTACGCGAAGATCCCGATCCGCTTCCTCGAGGTCGACCTCGCGCCGGCCTTGGAGATTGCGGATGCCCTGGGATTGTATGCCTACGATGCCTACCTGCTCGAGACGGCGCGGGCCCAGCGGGCGCCGCTGCTCACGCTGGACCAGGCCCTCGCACGCGCCGCGCGCGAGGCCGGCCTAACACTGTTGGAGGTGCCCGGATGAAGGAGTACACCTATTCGGAAGCCCGGCAGCGCTTCGCGGCCATCCTGGAGCGGGCGCGACGGGAGGGCGCGGTCCGGATCCGGCGCAAGGATGGGACGGTGTTCGTCCTTCAGCCCGAGGCGGCGCGCGGCTCACCGCTCGATGTGCCGGCCGTCAACCTGCGGCTCACGCGGGATGAAGTGGTGGATTTCGTGCGCGAGGGCCGGCGTCCTGCGTGACCTTCGGTTCGGGATCGACCTAATGGGCGTATCTGGACTCCTCCCCCTGTTTGCGCAAGGGGTGGTGCTCGATTGTGTTGATCCTCAGATCATCCACGTCGGCGGCGGGTCGACTGCAGTCGTATCTCCGGCCCGTGAGGTGGGCTGTCTGCCCTGGCCACGATGGTAGGTCGCGCGTGGGGAGCCAATCGCTTGTCGCGGCCCCGAGGGCCATGCGCGTTATCGGCTCGTCCCCACGCCGGTCTGACCGGTCGCCATCGCGATGATCGTTCAGCAGTTCGTGACCTGTGCCTCCCTCCGTTCGAAATCCCGTCCGTCCCGCCAGGTACGCCAGCAGATGCGGGCCAGCTTGTTCGCGAGCGCGACGGCGGCCACGTTGTGACAGTGCCGTCGCGAGACCTCCGTGGCCCAGGCCCGGAGATCATCGGGTTGATCGGTCACCGCACCGGCACGGAGCGCCGACCGCGCCCCGTGGATGAGCAGCATGCGCAGGTAGCTGTTGCCCTTGCGGGTGATGGATCCCAGGCGGCGTGATGCGCCGCTCGAATGCTCTCGCGGCGTCAGCCCGAGCCAGCTGGCGAAGTGCCGCCCGGACCGGAAGCGGCGGATGTCGCCGACACTGGCCACCATCGCCGTGGCGGTGAGGACACCGATCCCCGGAACCGTCATCAATCGTCGGGCGTCGGGCATGTGCTCCACCAGCGTCGTCAACGTGGTGCGGACGGATTCGGCGTGTTCCTCCAGCGAGCGGATTTCCTCCAGCAGCGCGACGAGCACGGCATGCAGGAACGGAGGAATCGTCTCATCGGCAAGGGCGGCCCGTGCCTCGAGCGCGACGCGCCGTGCTCCAACGGGGATGGTGTGGCCGAGTTCCCGAAGGTGCCCACGCAGCGCGTTGATGCGCGCGGTGCGCGTGCGCAGGTAGCCCTGCCGAATCCGGTGCAGCGCGAGGACGGCTTGTTGCTCCACCGATGTGACCGGCACGGGGGTGAGCTCGTGGTTCCGCGCGGCTTCGAGGAGTGCCTTGGCGTCGGCGCGATCGGTCTTGTTGCCGTCGCGGTACCGGGCGACGTCTGCCGGGTGCAGAAGCTTCACCTGGTGGCCAGAGCGCAGTGCCTCCCGCCCCCAGTGATGCGCGGAGCCGCACGCCTCCAACAGGACCTCAGCGGGCGCCTGGGCGGCGAGGAAGCGGGGGAAGCCGGCACGGGAGAGCCGACGGCGGGTCGTCACCACGCCGGGGGCCTCCGAGATCGCGATCTCAAAGACGGTCTTGGCGAGATCGACACCGATCTGTATCCTTGACATAGGACTCCTCCTCGAGGTGGTGGCCCGTGGGGCCGTGATACTGGATGCTGGTGGCATCTCGGGGAGGAGTCCATACCATCACTTGCAGCCGACGGGCCGGAAGGGGCGCCGGCCTCCGCCCGCCCACAGCGCGCCGTGAGCGCGCTGTGGAACGTGGGTTTGTGCGAGCGCGGGCAGGATGGCCCGCAGCTGATGCGCAAGTCATTGGGCAGCGAACACCTAATGCGACATTGTGAGACGGCAATCACGACTGAACCGCCCCGGGATTGCCGGAGACTCCATTTCGTGAGAGGATGGAGTCATGCCAGCCCCTGCCCGATATTCCCCCGAAGTGCGGGCGCGTGCCGTCCGGTTGGTGCAGGACCACGCCCCGGAGTACCCCTCCCCTTGGGCGGCCATCCGGTCGATCGCCGCGAAGGTGGGCTGGTCGTCGGAGGCGTTACGCAACTGGGTCCGCCGAGCCGAGCGAGACGCGGGCCAGCGCCCCGGCCTGACGACCGCCGAGGCGCAGCGCCTCAAGCTGTTGGAGCGGGAGAATCGCGAGCTCCGGCGGGCCAATGAGATCCTGCGCAAGGCCTCGGCGTATTTTGCCCAGGCGGATCTCGACCGCCGCGCGACATGATGGTGGCGTTTCTCGACGGCCACCGGGAGGCCTACGGAGTCGAGCCGATCTGCCGGGTGCTGCCGATCGCTCCGTCGACCTGCTACGAGGAGAAAGCCCGGCAGGCCGACCCCGCTCGGCGGCCGGCGCGGGCCCCGCGGGACGCCCACCTGCAGCCGGAGATCGCCCGGGTGTGGGCGGCGAACCGGCGGGGGTCCGGGGTCCGGAAGGTCTGGAAGCAGCTGGGCCGGGAGGGCTACCGGGTGGCCCGCTGCACCGTCGCCCGCCTGATGCGGGAGCAGGACCTGCGCGGCGTGGTGCGAGGCCGGCGCGTGCGGACGACGCGGCCCGAGCCGCTGCCGGAGCGGCCCCGGGACCTGGTGCAGCGGAACTTCACGGCGACGCGGCCCAACCAGCTGTGGGTGTCGGACCTGACCTATGTCGCGACCTGGCGCGGCTTCGTGTACGTGGCCTTCGTGACCGATGCCTTCTCGCGGCGCATCGTGGGCTGGCGCGCGACGCGCTCGCTCGAGCAGGCGCTCTACGACCGCGAGCTGGACGGGCCCCTGGTGCACCACAGCGACCGCGGGGCGCAATACCTGGCCATTCGCTATACTGACCGGCTGCTGGACGCCGGGATCGAGTCGTCCGTCGGCCGCCGGGGGGACGCCTACGACAACGCCCTGGCCGAGACGATCAATGGGCTCTACAAGGCCGAAGTGATCCACCACCTGGGCCCCTGGAAGGGGCTGGAGGACGTCGAGTACGCCACGCTCGAATGGGTGGCCTGGTACAACAGCCAGCGCCTGATGGAGCCGCTGGGCTACCTCCCCCCGGCCGAGTTCGAAGACCAGTACCACCGGGCCAGAGCCGAGGAACCGGCCCTGGCACTCAACTAACCGAGTCTCCGGAAAACCCGGGGCGGTTCAGTTCGGGAGCGAAGCCTCGTTCGGGTCACCAGGCTTCGGGGGGGCGTTCGGCTTCGCCGCCCCGGAAACGGGCCTCGGGTACGGGTCCGTCACCAACCGGATGGGGACGGCGCGCACCGGGGATCCGCGAGACGTGGCACCCCGGGACGCGGTCGAATCGGTCCTCTGAACCCTCGCGACGACCATTCGGGTTGGGCACCCGGTGGCGCGGCGCCACGGGCCTGCACATCAGCACCGCGCACGAGCGGCGCCCTCTCTGGCTGGCCCGGGGTCGTGCGCCGGGCGCTGGAGCCGCATCCGTGGAGGAGACGACATGGCGCGCAAGGCCGGCGCGGGTGAGCTGCCCTCCCTTCGCTTCCACTACTCCACGGCGCTTCACGCCCGGACGCTCGAGGTGCTCGAAGCGCTGGAGACGTCGGAGGACGCGACCCGTCACCGGGGTGCGCTGGCGGACGTCGTCCTCGAGCTGACCGAGGCGGGGCTCGACTACTATTTCGTCCAGGCGGTGCAGGACGCGAAGGTCGGGTATGTCGCCGAACAGTCCACGAAGCTGGGACTGTCGAGCATCCGGAAGGTGATGGGACCGGTCATCCGGCGGGTCATCGGCGGGATGAGCGCGGTGCAGTTGCTGTCGGTCAGCAGGCACATGCGTCACTTGATGGAGTGACCCGGGAGGGGCCGCCGGGCGATCGAGGAAGGACGAGTGCCCCCGGATGCCCGCGTGGACTGGACGGCGGTGGGCCCGGACCGCATCATGTCGGTGGTGGGTGCTGTTCCCCGTGCAACCCGGCGGCTTCTTGTGCCCCCTGCGGTCCTGGCGGCCCTGGTCCTCATGTTCGCCGCCTTCACCCTCTACTCACTGGGTGTCTGGTCCGTCGTCCTCTCCAGGCACTTGCGGCCCTGGCACGCCGCCCTGTTCTGGGCTGGCCTCCTCCTCGACTCGGCCGGGACCGAGATCATGCGACGGCTCGCCGGCGGCTTCCACTGGAACCTGCACACCGCTACCGGGGCTGCCGCCCTCACCCTGATGCTGGTGCACGCCCTCTGGGCCTCGATCGTGCTGCTGCGGCGGGACGAACTCGCCCTGCGGACGTTTCACAGGATAAGCATCACGGTGTGGGCAATCTGGCTGGTGCCCTTCGTGACCGGTCTGCTCCTCGGCCGCCATCGAGGCGGCTGACATCAGGAGGCAGTGTGCCCAATCTCCGGTTCGGTGCCAACGTCACGGTCTTCCTCCTCTTCTTCGGCGTCTCGGTGCTGGAGGCGTTCCAGACCCGGAACTGGCTGAAGGCCCTCTTCTGGCTCGCCATCGGCGTCGTCTTCCTGCTGGCGGACAATCTCAAGCGCCGGCCCTAGCCGATCGAGCTGCCGTCCCCGCGCGAACGCGCGGGATCCCTTCCGGACAGGAGCCCTCCAGATGAACACGATGAAGGTGACCAGGAACCTCGGCATGCTGCTGCTGGGCATCTGGCTCATCATCACCGGCCTGGTACCCCTCCTCAATCTCGGATTCTCGGGACTGGGCACCCTCATGGCCATCCTCGCCATTGCAGCCGGGGGATTCATCCTCGTGGGCCGGTAGGCGAGGTGGCCGCCCGGGTTCTGCCTGCGGCGGAGCGGGCACGCGTGCCGGCCAAGGCCGTCCACCTGCTCGTCGTCCCCGGCTTCGCGGACTGGGAGCCGGCGCACGCCGTTGCCGAGCTGCGCCGGCATGGCCACTACCGTGTCGAGGTCGTCGGCCTCACGTCCGGGCCGGTCGAGTCCATGGGCGGCCTCACGGTCCAACCCACGCGGACCGTCGGGGCCGTCGAGCCCGCGAACGTGGCGGTCTTCATCCTGCCTGGGGGTGATCGTTGGGAGCAGCAGCCAATCGAGCCCGAGCTTGCGCAGCTGCTTCGTGCCCTGGATGAGCAGCGCGTGCCGATCGCCGCGATATGTGCGGCGACAACCGTGATCGCCCGCCTCGGCTTGTTGCGCGGCCGTCGTCACACGAGCAACGGGTTGGCCTACCTCCGCCAGCAGGTGCCCGGCTACGCGGACGATGCCGGGTATGTCTCGGCGCCCGCGGTCCGCGACAAGCTCCTGATCACGGCCAGTGGGCTGGGGGCTGTCGAATTTGCCAGCGAGATCATGGCCGAACTCGGGGTGCTGAGCGCCGAGGATCGAATGCGGTGGACCACGCTCTTCCGGAGTGGCCGGCTCCCGGGCGGAACGAGCTGACCAGGCAGAGAAACTGTTTCCGTTCACCGCGGCCCGGCAGGATCGCAACCGTTGCCCCACCCTTGGGGTGCATCGATGGAATTCCAGCTCGCCCGGGCCCTCGAGATCCTCGAGCGCACCCCGGCCACCTTCCGCGCGATCCTCGGCGGCCTGCCGGAGGACTGGACCGTGTCGAACGAGGGGCCCGACACCTTCAGCGCCTTCGACAACCTCGGCCACCTGATCCACGGCGAGCGGACCGACTGGATCCCCCGCGCCCGGATCATCCTGGCGCAGGGCGCGAACCGGCGTTTCGAGCCCCACGACCGCTTCGCGCAGTCCCGCGAGAGCCAGGGGAAGAGCGTCGCCGTGCTGCTCGACGAATTCGCGCAGCTCCGCGCCGGGAACCTGGGCATCCTCCGGGGACGGTCCCTGTCGGACCGGGAACTGGCGCTCGAGGGGGAGCACCCGGGGCTCGGGCGGGTCACCCTCCGGCAGCTCCTGGCCGCCTGGGTGGCGCACGACCTGGGGCACGTGGCGCAGACGGCGCGGGTGCTGGCCAGGCAGTACCGCGAGGCGGTGGGCCCCTGGCGGGAGTACCTGCCGGTGCTCGGCCGCGGCGGGATTCCCTGAACCAGGTCTCGACTGGACCCGCGGCTGCCCGGGGGGCATGATCACGCGCCGGCCATCCCCGCCTGAAGGACCCACCGAGGATTCACCCCTCCTCCCGGGCGGGGCTGCTGACACCGCGGCCCTGATGGAACCGCCAGGACCAACCCCAGGACTGCGAATGCGAACCCGTGACGCTCTCCTGCTTGGCGCCCTGCTCATGGGCTCCGCGGAGGCAGCACAAGCCCAGGCCCCGAAGCACGACGACCATTCGCCGGGAACGGTGGACTTTCCCGTCAGCTGCACCGACTCCGCCCGCGCGGGGTTCAATCACGCGGTGGCGCTCCTGCACCACATGACGTACCCCCAGGCGCGGGAGTCATTCGAGCGGGTCGCCGCGATCGATCCCCGGTGCGCGATGGCGCGCTGGGGCGCCGCGATGACCCTCTTCCAGCCGCTCTGGCCGACGCGCCCGAGCCCCGAGGCGCTGCAGCGTGGCTGGGAGCTGGTGCAGGAGGCCCGGTCCCTCCACCCCCCGACGGCGCGGGAGCGGCTCTTCGTCGCTGCGGCGGAGGCGTTCTTCCAGGACCCCGGGGGGACCGACTACTGGCTTCGCATCCGGCGATGGGAGGAGGCCACGGAGAAGATCCACGCCGCCTTCCCGGACGACCCCGACGCGGCGGCCTTCCACGCCCTCGCCCACCTGGCCACGGCGCCGGCCGCCGCCTCCCGCACCCACGCCGACCGGGCGGCTGCGATCCTGCTCGGGCTGTACCGGCAGCACCCGGACCACCCGGGCGCGATGCACTACCTGGTTCACGCCAGCGACGTGCCCGGCCGGGAGCGGGAACTGCTGGAGGTCACGCGCAGGTACGATGCGTCCGCTCCGCGGAATCCCCACGCGCTTCACATGCCGACGCACATCTACACTCGTCTCGGCGACTGGGACGGAGTGGTCCGGGGCAACCTGCTGGCGGCGGACGCGGCGCTGGAGGTCCCGGCGGGGGAACGGGGAGATCTCGTCTGGGACGAGTTTCCCCACGCCATCGAGTATCTCGTGTACGCGCATCTCCAGCAGGGCGCCGACGCCGAGGCCGCCGGGCAGCTGGAGCGGCTGCACGCGACCGAGCGCCTGGAGCCCACCTTCAAGACGGCCTTTCATCTCGCGTCCACCCGGGCCCGCTACGCCCTCGAGCGGCGGAGCTGGGACGAGGCAGCCCGCCTCACGCCGCGCGACCCTGCGACCCTCGACTGGGACCGCTTCACCTGGCCGGAGGCCATCACCTGGTTCGCCCGCGGCCTGGGCGCGGCGCGCCAGGGCGACCGGGAAGGGGCGCGGGCAGGCGGCCGACGGCTGCGGGAGCTCGAGGGAGCCACCGAAAGCGCCGGCGAAGCGCTCTTCGCCCGGCAGATCCGGATGCTCCGCCTGGAAGTGGAGGGGTGGCTTGCCCAGGTGGAAGGGCAGGGAGCCTCGGGTGTCGCGCTGATGCGGGAAGCCGCCGACCTCTAGGTCTCGACGCCGAAGCCCGCCGTTACGCCGGCTCCCACCCTTCCCGCCCACGAGCTCCTGGGGGACCTGTTGATGGAACGGGCGGAACCGGGGGAAGCGCTCGGAGCGTACCAGCGGGCGCTCGAGCTCTATCCCGGGCGGTTCAACGGCCTGCTGGGCGCCGCCCGCGCGGCGCCCAGGGCCCCCAACCGATGACCGCGCCGACGACGAAGCCGGCTCCCCGATCAGCAGGTAGCTGTCGACCGGGCAGAGGGAGATCCCGCCGTCCGCCGAGTCCTCCGCTCGCCGCTGGCGTTGATGCCGAAGACCGTGGTCGGGGCCGCGCCGGGATGATCGACGGTGGTGAAGGTCCCGCCCTGGCGCGGCGGAGCTGATGCCCGGCCCTCCTACCGCAGCTCGGCGTTGATCCTCTCGAGCGCCTTCGAGCCGGGGCAGAGCTCCGCGTGGGGGATGGCGGTGAGCGGCCGGGCGCTCGAGTTGAGCACGTCGTGCAGGTCCCGCTGCTCCTCGTTCACGTAAAGCAGGCCGGTGGCCACCTCCCCGGCCGCGGCCTTCCGCCGGATCGTGGCGATCGCGTCGTCGGCGCTCCGGGGGTCGTGGCTGCCGTCCACCTTGAAGAGCCGGAGCCGCGAGCCGTCGTGCATCGTGACGTCCACCGCGGTACCCTCCCCGTACTCGACCGTGATCTCCTCCCGCCCCTCGATGAAGTCCACCCGGTCCAGCGCTGCGTTGTGGGCGCGGACGTAGTCGAAGCTCTTGGTCGAGGTCGGGTGGTTGTTGAACGTCACGCAGGGGCTGATGACGTCGAGGAACGCGAAGCCCCGGTACCGGATGGCCGCCATCAGGAGCGGCACGAGCTGGGCCTTGTCGCCGGAGAAGGAGCGCGCCACGAACCCGGCACCGAGCGAGATTGCCATCTGGCAGAGGTCGATGGCGTCGAACGGGTTGGGCTCGCCCTTCTTGGAGGGGCTCGCCTTGTCGTTGGTGGCGGAGAACTGTCCCTTGGTCAGGCCGTAGCAGCCGTTGTTCATGACGACGTACGTCATGTTCAGCTTGCGCCGCACCGCATGGCAGAACTGGCCGAGGCCGATGGACGCCGTGTCCCCGTCGCCCGAGACGCCGATGTAGACCAGGTCCCGGTTGGCCAGGCTGGCGCCGGTCGTGATGGACGGCATCCGGCCGTGCACGGAGTTGAATCCGTGGCTCCGGCCGAGGAAGTAGGTCGGCGTCTTCGACGAGCAGCCGATCCCCGAGAGCTTGGCCACCCGGTGGGCCGGGAGCTCGAGCTCCCAGCAGGCCTCGATGATGGCGGCGGTGATGGAATCGTGGCCGCACCCGGCGCAGAGCGTCGACATCGACGCCTCGTAGTCGCGGTGGGTGAGGCCGAGCGCATTCTTCACCAGCGCCGGGTGGTGGACGAGGGGCTTCTTCATGTGGGTCATGGGCGCCTCCTCACTTGGCCGCCATGGCGGGGGCCGGCCGCACCGCCCCGAGCACGGCCTGGCGGACGAAGTCGGCCGTCAGCGGCCGCCCGTCGTAGTTGAGCGTGGGCACCAGCTTCTCCGCCGGGATGCCGAGCTCGGACATCAGCATCATCCGCAGCTGCCCGTCGCGGTTCTGCTCCACGACGAAGACGCGCTCGTGCGCCTCGCAGAACCGGACGATGTCATCGGTGAAGGGGAAGGCCCGGACCCGGAGGGCGTTGGCGGTGACCCCGTCGCGTTCCAGCAGCTCGAGTGCTTCGTGCACGGCATGGACGTTGGAGCCGTAGAAGATGAGGCCGGTCGCCGCAGCCTCGTCCCGGATGGTGACCTCGGGCTTCGGCACCAGCCTGGCCGCGGTGTCGAACTTCCGCCGGATGCGGTCGAGGACGCGGGCGTGGATCACGCCGTTCTCGGTGTACCGCGCATTCTCGTCGTGCGAGGAGCCGCGGGTGAAGAACGCGCCCTTCGTGGGATGCGTGCCCGGCAGCGTCCGGTAGGGGATGGCGTCGCCATCCACGTCCTGGTAACGGCCCCAGTCCACGCCCTTCAGGTCCTTGAACCGGTCGAGGTCCTCGGCGGAGAGCACCTTCCCCCGGTCCGGCACGCGGGCGTCGTCCCAGGCCAGCTCGTCAGTGACCCACTCGTTCATGCCGATGTCGAGGTCGCTCATGACGATGACGGGGGTCTGGAGCCGTTCGGCGAGGTCGAACGCCTCCGCGGCCATCGAGAAGCACTCGGTGGGCGTCGCGGGGAAGAGGAGCACGTGCCGGGTGTCGCCGTGCGAGGCGTAGGCACAGGCCAGAAGGTCGGACTGCTGGGTGCGGGTCGGCATGCCGGTGGACGGCCCGCCCCGCTGGACGTTGAAGAGCACCACCGGCACTTCGGCGTAGTAGGCCAGGCCCAGGAACTCGCCCATCAGGGAGATGCCGGGGCCGGAGGTGGCGGTGAAGGAGCGGGCGCCGTTCCACCCACCGCCGATGGCCACGCCGATGGCCGCGAGCTCGTCCTCGGCCTGCACGATGCCGAAGTTGAGCCGCCCGTCCGCGTCCTTCCGGAGGCGCCGCGCGTAGCCCTCGTAGGCCTCGACCAGGGAGGTGGAGGGCGTGATCGGGTACCACGCGCAGACCGTGGCGCCGGCGTAGACCGCCCCGAGCCCGGCCGCGGCGTTGCCGGTCATCATGATCTTCCCGGCGGTGCCCGCGGCGGGCCGGGCGCGGATCGGGAGCGGGCAGCCGAAGTGCGCCAGGGCGTACTCCCGGCCGAGGGTGAGCGCCTTCATGTTGGCGTCCACCAACGCCGCCTTGCCCTTGAGCTGGTCAACGATGACCTGCCGGACCACCTCGGGGTCCATCTCGAGCAGGGCCGTCAGCGCGCCCACGTACGCAATGTTCTTGAAGAGCTGGCGCTGGCGGGTGTCGGTCCAGTGCGCGGCGCAGATCGCGGCGATCGGGATCGGCAGGACGCTGATGTCCTCGCGGCCGAAGTCGCGCGGCATGGTCGAGTCGTAGAGGAGCCAACCGCCCGGCACGACCGCCGCCACGTCCTCCTCGTAGGTCTGGGAGTTCATGGCGACCATGAGGTCGCAGCCGTCACGGCGCGCGAGCCACCCCGCCTCGCTCACCCGGACCTCGTACCAGGTGGGCAGCCCCTGGATGTTCGAGGGGAAGATGTTCTTCGGGCTGACCGGGATGCCCATCCGGAAGAGCGACTTGGCGAAGATCGTGTTGGCGGAGGCCGAGCCCGAGCCGTTCACCGTCGCGAAGGTGACGACGAAATCGTTGATGCCGCTCATCGGGTGGCCATGCTCCGCTCCGTCAGGTACCTGCTGTGGTGCACCAGGCAGCGCTCCGACAGCTGCGGCTCCACGTAGAAGAACTTCTTCATGTCCCACGCGCCCGTCGGGCAGCGCTCGGCGCAGAGCCCGCAGTGCAGGCAGACGTCCTCGTCCTTGGCCATGACCCGGCCGGTCTTGAGGAAGGACGACACGTAGATGTCCTGCGCCGGGTTGGCGGCGGGGACCCGGAGCCGGGCCCGCAGGTCGGGCTCGGGGCCGTTGGCGGTGAAGGTGATGCAGTCCACCGGGCAGATGTCCACGCAGGCGTCGCACTCGATGCAGAGCGGCCCGGTGAACACGGTCTGGATGTCGCAGTTCAGGCAGCGGTGCGCTTCCTTGAGGGCGAGCTGGTCGTCGTAGCCGAGCTCGACCTCGACCCGGAGGTTCTTCAGGGCCACCGCGGTATCCGTGTGCGGCACCGGCACCCGCCGCTGGGGGGCGTAGTCGTTGTCGTACGACCACTCGTGGATGCCCATCTTCTGGGTGAAGAGGGACGTCCCGGGCGCCGGCCGGTCCCGGAGGTCCCGGCCCGAGCAGTGGAGGTCGATGGAGAGCGCGGCCTGGTGCCCGTGGGCGACGGCCCAGATGATGTTCTCCGGCCCCCAGGCGGCGTCGCCGCCGAAGAAGACGCCGGGCCGGGTGGACATGAACGTCGTCCTGTCCACCACCGGCATGTCCCACTCCCCGAACTCGATGCCCGCATCGCGCTCGATCCAGGGGAAGGCGTTCTCCTGGCCGATCGCCATCAGGACGTCGTCACACTCGAAGACGACCTCCTCGCCGGTGGGGAGCAGCTTGCGCCGGCCGGTCGCGTCGTATTCCGCGCGCATCTTCGCGAACCGGACGCCGGCCAGCTTCCCGCCCTCGAGGATCATCTCCACCGGGTTGTGGTTGTCGAGGATGGGGATCCCCTCGCGCTCGGCGTCCTCGATCTCCCAGGGCGAGGCCTTCATGTCCTTCCGCGGGGAGCGCACCGTGACCCTGACGTCGGCGCCGCCGAGGCGGAGGGCGGTGCGGCAGCAGTCCATCGCGGTGTTGCCGCCGCCGATGACGACGACGCGCCGGCCGATCCGGTCAACGTGCTGGAAGGCGACCGAGGTGAGCCAGTCGATGCCGATATGCACGTTGGCGCTCGCCTCCCGGCGGCCGGGGATGTCGAGGTCCTTCCCGCGGGGCGCTCCGGTGCCGACGAAGATGGCGTCGAACCCGCCGTCGGCCAGCAGCGCCTTCAGGCTGGTGATCTCCTCGCCGTAGCGCATCTCCACGCCGAGTGCGATGATCCGCTGGCACTCCTCGTCGAGCACCCCGGCGGGCAGACGGAACGAGGGGATGTTGGTGCGCATCAGGCCCCCGGCGGTGCGGTCCTTCTCGAACACCACGCAGTGGTAGCCCTTGAGCAGCAGGTCGCGCGCCACGGTCAGTGAGGCCGGGCCGGCGCCGATGAGGGCGACGCGCTTCCCGTTCTTCGCGGCGGGGGCCGCCGGCATGAGGGACTCGATGTCGCCCTTGTAGTCGGCGGCGACCCGCTTGAGCCGGCAGATCGCCACCGGTTTCTCCTCGATCCGTCCCCGGCGGCACGCCGGTTCGCAGGGGCGGTCGCAGGTGCGGCCGAGGATCCCGGGGAAGACGTTCGATTCCCAGTTCAACATGTAGGCCGCCGCGTACTCCCCCCGGGCGATCAGCCGGATGTACTCCGGCACCGGGGTGTGGGAGGGGCAGGCCCACTGACAGTCCACGACCTTGTGGAAGTACTGGGGGTTGGCGATGTCCGTCGGGGGCGTCCCGGAGGGGGTCGGAACGGCGGAGCGTGTTTCAGGCGGCATCAAGCCTCCCGGAGGGTGACCGAAACATGTCACCTCCCGGGGCGCAATGGAACTGCGGGTGGCTCCCGGGCCGAATGAATCCGGGGAAGCCTGCCTGGCGAATCCCCCCGGCTCGTCGGGGAAGCAGCCGGCCACCTCGGCCGGGCGGCCGGCCGGGCCGGCGGGCGTGGGCCCGGTGACGGCGCAGCGGTCTTGACGAGCTCCAGGGTCCGGCCCCTCCTTGCAGTGCCCACGGCGCCTCTTCCCGGGACGGCCGATCGAAGGGACGCTGGTCGAGTCGCAGATGCTGGAGGATGCGCCGACGGCGAAGTCGCTCCGGGTCCGTCACGGCCGGATGAAGGTGACCGACGGGCCGTTCAGCGAGGTGAAGGAAGTGCTCGGCAGGTTCGACCTGATCGAGGCCGTGGACTTGGACGAGGCGGTCCGGGCCGCCGTGCTCCACACCGCCCCGGACGGGTCACGCCGGCCCCCCCTCAGGCCGACGGGTCCTTGGGAAGGTCGCGGGACCGGGTACGGCTCACCCCGGTCAGGATTCCGATGCCGAGCAGGATGACCGAGGCGATGATGACCCAGGTGCTGGGGACTCCCGCCTCGACCAGGCCCCACGCCACCCCGGCGATCACGACCAGGGTCCCCAGGAAGTAGAGTGCAAAGGACATGGAACAGCCTCCTGCTTTCCACTGGATGCGCCAACCTGCTGCGTCCAGGACGGGGCCGGTATCGCCCCGCGGTGTCAGGGCGCCTTGGCCGCCGGGGACGGTGGCAGCGCCAGCAGCCGGCGGCGGAAGGCCTGGAAGGACGCCGCGTCCTTCTTCAGGCCCCGCAACTGGCTCGCCGGGTAGGTCGCGATCAGGGCCTCGGTCTCCGCGATGCGGTCCTCGGCCAGGGGGTGCGTCGCGAAGAACGCCTCGAGCGCGTTCGGGTTGCGCTCGCCTTCGCTGACCAGGATGCGGAACATCGCCGGGATCCCTCCCGGGTGGATGCCCGCCCTGATCACCGTCCCCACCGCCTCCACATCCGCCTCCTGCTCGTCGCTCCGGCTGAACTTCGCGAAGAGCGCGCTCCCGCCCACGTTGATGGCCGCCTGGCCCGTCCCGCTCTCGCACACCTTCGTGAGGGTGCAGAGCAGCGCGAGCCCCGCGTTCGCCCCCTGGGCCTGTTGCATCTGCTGCACGGAGTGGCGCCGGGTGACGTGGCCGATCTCGTGGCCGAGCACCCCGGCCAGCTGGCTCATGTCCTGCGCCCGCTCGATCAGGCCGCGGTTGACGTAGATCCACCCGCCGGGGACGGCGAAGGCGTTGATCTCCCTGCTGTCCACGACCGTGAAGTGCCACTCGAGGCCGCGTGTGTCGGTGGCCTGCGCGAGCGAGTTGCCAAGGTTCGTGATGTACCGGACCACTTCGGGATCACGGACAAGCGGGAGCTCCTGCGCGATCTGGCCGGCGTAGTCGGTGCCGAGCTGCACCTCCTGCTGCTGGGAGACGGCGCAGGAGGCGGTGGCGGCCAGCACCAGCAGGGCGGGCCACCTTCGGCCCGCGCGCCGGCGCGTCACCTGCGGCATCGGTCGGTTCATTGCCCCGCCGTCCCGGCCACCTTCTCCCGGTAGGCCTTGCTGGCGAAGATCGCCACCTCGACCCGGCGGTTGGCCATGCGGCCGACCTCGGTGTCGTTGGTCGCGATCGGCTCGGTCTCGCCCAACCCGCGGGCATCGATGCGGGCGCCGCTCACGCCCTGGGTGACCAGGTACGCCGCCGCCGAGCGGGCGCGCCGTTCCGACAGGGCCTGGTTGTAGTCGATGGTGCCGACCTGGTCGGTATGGCCGATGATGACGAGGTCGGTATTGGGGTACTTGTCGAGGCTGCCCGCCAGCTCGCGCAGGTTGGTCCGCGCCTCGGCCTTGACGACATCGGAGTCGAAGTCGAAGAGCAGCCCGGACGCGAAGGTGACCTGGATGCCCTCGCCGACCCGCTCCACCGTGGCGCCCTTGATGTTCTGCTCCAGCTCCTTCGCCTGCCGGTCCATCTGGTCGCCGATGATGGCGCCCGCGGCGCCGCCCACCACCGCCCCGATGATGGCACCCTTCGCAGTCGAACCGGCCACCTTCCCGATCACCCCTCCCACCACCGCGCCGCCGCCGGCTCCGATCACCGCGCCGGTCTGGGCCTTGCTGGCGCAGCCGGCGAGGCCGGCGCCTGCCGCGAGCAGGAGGGAGAGAGCGGCGAGACCATGATCATTGCGCACGAGATGCTCCTCGGCTGAAGGGACGAGCGGTTGCGAGGCCGGCGGTTCAGGCTCGGCGCGGGCGGATGGCACGCAGGACGAGGAGGAGTACCACGGCGCCGATGAAGGCCACGAAGATCGTGCCCGCGAGGCCGCCGAAGGGAGTCGTGATGTCGAGCCGGGCGAAGAGCCAGCCACCCACAACGGCGCCGACGATGCCGACGACGACGTCACCCAGGAGGCCATAGCCGATCCCGCCGATGGCGAAGCTGGCGAGCAGGCCCGCGATGAGGCCGACGATGAGCCAGGTGAGCAGATCCATAGGTTCCTCCATTCGGGACAACGCCGCGGTCCAGTCTGACCCACCTCAAGTGTGGGCGGGCCGCGCGTCCACCACCATCGCTCGTCGGAGCGGAGAGGGGGGTAGATCCAAGGATCGAGGACAGCCGCGGGACGCCCGGTGCCGCCCCTGGTGGCCTCCCTGGTCGGGAGCCACCATCGTGAAATGGCACGCGGGGCTGCGCGGGTCTGTGACCTGGATCATGGTGGGCGATGGGCCCGCAGCCCGTCCCGACGTCCCCACCGGATGCCTGGAGTGGTTCCGGAGGGACGGCGCCCGGAGGCGCTCCGGACGGTTCGAGGACGGGGAGCAGGTGGGACAGTGGACCACCCACGACAAGTCCGGGGCGGTCTGCACGGTGACGACGATGAAGCCGGAGGCGACGGCGAAGGCAAGGGCGAAGCGGACCTTCCGACCCCGGCCGGCATCGAGATCGTCTTCGAGTCCGGGCGTCACGGCAACACGGGGGAAACCTCCGCCGCCTCACGGAGGCCAGGCCGACTGGGCGCCGGACGGGCCCGGCTTGCCATCATCTCCGACCGGGGAGGCACCGACGGCCTCTACCTTGGGGGGAGGCGTTGGCGGATTCCCCGGGACCGCCTAGCTTTCCCCCCGATGGCTCTCTCGCTCCGGACCCGCCTCGGCGCGCTGCTGACGCTGCTCTGCTTCTTCGGAGCGGGCGCCGGGGCCTCGGCGGTCGACAGCCTGCTGTTCCATCTCGGGAATCATCGTGACGTCCCCCTCGACCACATCGAGGCCGCGGGAGCCGACTGTCACGCCGAGGGATGCCTGGCGGGGTCCATCCTCCAGGATGGTCGGTTCCTTGCCGCGCCGGGGCTCGGTGAGGTCGTGCGCCACCCGGCCGAGGCGCGTCTCGTCCCGACAGCCCGTGCCGTGCCGGCGCCGCAGCGCCGCCTGCTCGCCGCCCTTCCGCGTTCTCCGCCTTTCCCCACCCTGTAGTTCATCGCAGGTCTCCGGCCCGGTCGCGCATGCCCGCGCGGGGCCGCGCCGCACGGATGGAGCGCCCGTCCGGCTGACCAACGTGTGATGGGTGAGGTTGCATGATCCGATTCCTTCTTGTGCTCACGCTGCTGGGCCTCTCGGCCGGTCTCACCGAGGCCCGGGCCCAGGAGCGCACCCCCCCGCCCGACTCGCTGCAGGCCAGGCTGCGCTGGATCGCCGAGCGGCTCGATCATCTCGAGGCGGATTCCTGTCCCCCCGGCGCCGAAGCGGCGGCCCGACCGGAGCCGGTTCCCACCGGCGTCCCGGCAGCGGATTCGCTGGCGCGCACCGTGTGGCGCCTCGAGCTGCGGGTCCACCGGCTGATCTCCCTGCGGTGTCCTTCCCCGCCCGCCGGAGCGCCGGCGAGGCCGGACAGCCTCGGCGACGAGCTGGCCGCGCTTCGCGCGGCGGCGGCGGCGGCGGCCCCGCAGGACACCGCCGCCGCTGCCGGCCCGGTGCAGTTCGTCGGGAAGCAGCGGAGCGGTGCGGCGCTCAACCCCGAGATCAGTGCCACCGGCGACGTCCGGTTCGTGGCCCGGGACCCCGGCCCGCAGAAGGACAACGCCGTGATGCGCGAGGTCGAGGTCGCGTTCCAGAGCGCGCTCGACCCGTACTCGAACACCAAGGTCTTCCTGACCTTCTCCGACGAGGAGATCGGCATCGAGGAGGCCTACATCTACTGGACCGGGCTGCCCGGGAAGCTGCGGGTGGACGTCGGGAAGATCCGGCAGCAGCTCGGGGACCTGAACCGCTGGCACCTCCACGCCCTGCCCGAGTCCGACTACCCCCTGGTCTACCAGCGCTTCCTCGGCGAGGAGGGCCTGGCGGGGGTCGGGCTCTCGCTCTACACGGCCCTCCCGGTCTCGCTCGCCGGTGGGACCCACGAGCTCTACCTGCAGGCCACCAGCGCGGAGAGCGAGCCGCTCTTCGAGGACAGCCGGCAGCTCTCGCTGCTGGGCCGCCTCCAGAACTTCTGGCAGGTGAACCGCAGCACCTTCGTCCAGTTCGGCGTGACCGGCGTCGGCGGGGACAATCGCGACCTGGACCTGCAGAGCCGCCTGGTCGGCGCCGATGTCCGGCTCACCTGGCGCCCCCCCAACGCCGCGAGCCGGCGCGAGTTCACCGTCCGGGCCGAGGGCTACCGGCTGCACGCTTCCGAGGCCGGAGCGGTCACCAACCGCCACGGGGCCTTTGCCGACCTGCAGTTCCGGGCCGACCGGCGGTGGGTGCTGGGCGCCCGGGCGGACTGGGCCGAGGCCGCCCGCGGTCCGTACGGGCACGACACCCAGGTCGTCGGGGCGGTCACCTGGTGGCAGAGCGAATTCGTCTTCCTCCGGCTCGAGGGCCGGCACGCCCGGATCGACCGGGCGGACCGGAACCAGGTCCTGGCCCAGGTGGTCTGGGCGATGGGCCCCCACAAGCACGAGACCTACTAGCGAGGTTCCATGCTGTCCCTGCTGCACGCGCTCGTCCTGATCCACGGTGCGCTCCCCGGCCCGCCGGCGGCACCGGTCCGGGTGGTGACGAGCCTCACCACCTACGGGTCGATCGCCCGGGAGATCGTCGGCGACCGGGGCACCGTCACCTCCATCGCCCAGGGCGACGAGGATCCGCATTTCGTCCAGCCCAAGCCGAGCTTCGTCGCGATCCTCCGTGACGCCGACGTCTTCGTCACCACCGGGCTCGACCTGGAACTCTGGGTCCCCGCCCTCCTCGACCGTGCGAACAACCGGAAGGTGTCCGAGGGCGGCCCGGGGTACGTGACCGCCTACACCGGCATCGCGCTGCTGGAGGTACCGGCGTCGGTCAGCCGTTCGGAGGGGGACATCCATCTCGGCGGCAATCCCCACATCCACACCGACCCGCTGAACGCGATCATCATCTCGCGCAACATCCTCACCGGGCTCGCCCGAGTGGCACCGGGCGACGCCGGGTACTTCACCGCGCGACAGAAGGACTTCGAGCGGCGGGTTCTCGAGGCCCTGATGGGGCCGGAGCTGGTGGGCATCCTCACGCCGGCCACCGCGCTCAATCTCCTCAAGTCGGAGCAGTTGATGTCATTCCTGGCCCGGACCTCCTACCAGGGGAAGCCCCTGGCCACCCGCCTGGGCGGCTGGCTGCAGGAGGCGGCGCCGCTCCGCGGGAAGGAGATGGCCTGCTACCACAAGGAGTGGGCCTACTTCAGCAAGCGGTTCGGGATCACCTGCGCCGAGTTCATCGAGGCGAAGCCGGGGATTCCCCCGACGCCGCGGCACGTGCAGGGAGTCATCGCGCTGATGCGGGAGCGGAAGATCCGGGCCCTCTTCGCCTCCAACTACTTCAGCCGGAGCCAGATCGCCCAGGTCGCCGAGCGGACCGGCGCCACGGCGGTCGTGGTGCCGGAGAACACCTTCGGCGCGCCGGGGGTGGAGAGCTACTTCGACCTGGTGAACACGTGGGTGCACGGCCTGACCGCCGCCTACCGCTGAGGGGACGCCGATGCTCGAGCTGATCCTGCCTCCCCTCGTCGCCTGCATGGTGATCGTGGCGATCCACTCCTACCTGGGCCTCCACGTCATCGCCCGGGAAGTGATCTTCGTGGACCTGGCACTCGCCCAGATGGCCGCATTGGGCTCCTCGGTGGCGGTCCTCGCGGGGCTGCACCCGGAGTCGCCCTGGTCGATCGCCTGGTCGCTGGGATTCACCACCCTCGGCGCGGCCCTGTTCGCGCTCACCCGGCAGGGCGGGGACGGGAGGTCCCGCGTGCCGCACGAGGCGATCATCGGCATCGTGTACGTGGTGGCGTCGGCGGCGGCGATCCTCGTGGCGGATCGCTCTCCCCGCGGCGGCGAGGCCATCAAGGACATCCTGGTGGGGAGCCTGCTCTGGGTCACCTGGCCGGCCATTCTCCGGCTGGCCGTGGTGTACGCGCTGATCGGGGCGGTGCATTACCTGCTTCGGCGCCGGTTCCTGGCCATCTCGTTCGAACCGGCGCGCGCGGTCCAGGAGGGGTGGAGCATCCGCTGGTGGGACTTCTGGTTCTATCTCTCCTTCGGGCTGGTCATCACCTTCTCGGTGCCGATCGCCGGGGTGCTGCTGGTCTTCTCGTTCCTCGTGGTTCCGGCCGCCATCGCCTTCACCTTCACCACCGACCTCCGGAAGCTCGCGGTGATCGCGTGGGGCGCCGGGCTGGTGGCCTCCGCCAGCGGCATCGCGATCTCGTTCCGGTACGACCTGCCCACCGGGCCGGTGATCGTGGTGATGTTCGGCGCGCTCCTCGCGCTGGCCTCGCTCGTGCGGAAGCGGAGGACGAGCGCATAGCGGCGGGGCGGGGTCGTGCCTCACTTGACGGCCCGCCCGCCGCGCGGTAGCGTGCCCCCTCCCGCCAGGGGGAGTCTCCGAAGGCCGGGGCCTGCGGCCTGCGGTCCTGCATCGCCACCGGGCAGTTCGGGGACTTCGCGCTCCCACTGGCCCCTGGGGGCGTGACCTGGACCCGCGAGGTGCCGGGCGGCCGGGCCCACAACACCGCCCGCATCGACGGTGACACCTGGCACGAGGTCGGCGAATTCTCGCGGGACGGCATCAACTGGATGCAGATGATGGAAATGAACCTGCACCGGGAGCCGTAGCCGCAGGGAATCGAGCCTGCAGGGGGCGCCGCGATCATGCAGGGTGGACAGCCAGGCGCAGCGCAGCAGAGCCAGGGGCGGGGGGGAGCCGCCTCCCTCCGGCGCCAGGTGTACCCGTGGCTATTGACGGGGGCAGTCGTCGGGGGAGCGCTGCTCCGGCTCCTGTTCCTGTCGGACACGGCGCTGAACGGCGACGAAGTCTTTTCCCGCTCGGTCAGCGTGGGGCCCCTGCCCGCGGGGTTCGAGGAAATCCAGCGGGACGTGGTCCACCCGCCGCTCTATTACCTCGCCTTGCGCGGCGCCCTGATCCTGGGCGGGGATTCTCCGTCCACGCTCCGCGCCCTCTCGGTGGCGATGGGAATCGGCATCCTCCTGCTCGCGGGGGCCTGGACCAGGCGCCTCACGGGCGGCTGGCGGTGGGCCTTCCTCGTCGTGCTGCTCCTGGCGCTCTCCCCCCTGCAGCTGATGTTCAGCCAGCATGCGCGCGGATACGCCCTGTACGGGTTCCTGGTCCTCGCCGCCGGACTGCTCCTGAGTCGTGCGCTCCACGAACCGGATGTGGCGTGGGGATGGGCCCGATTCTCGCTGCTGGCGCTCGCCGCCCTGCTGACGCACTACGTGTCGGCGATCTACCTGGCCTGCATGATCCCGGCCGTGCTGGCCAGCCGGAATGCGGGGAAGGTGCTGCCGAGATGGGCGCTCTCCCTGGGTGTGCCCGCTGCCGTCCTGCTCGGATGGCTGGCTTCGGTCTGGCCGCATTATCGGGCCAAGGGCGGGCTCGGCATCAACCTGGACTGGGTCGATGTCCCGGGCGCATACGATCTCGTCGCCGTGTACGCGGAGTACACCGGATTGCCGACGTTCCGCCGAGGAACTCTCGTGACGCTGCTCGTGACCGTGGCAGTCGTCGTTTGTGGCCTGGTCGCCCTGAGATCCGGACGGATCGCGGCGGCACGGGGTGAAGCGGAGGAACGCCGGATTGCCCACTCCGACTGGACCCTCCTCGCCGCCCTGGCGCTCCTTCCGCCCGCGGCGCTCTTCGCGCTCGCCCAATCCCCACTCTCCCTGCCGGTATGGGGCGTTCGCCAGGCCTTCCCGTCGCACGCCTTCTGGCTGATGGCGTTGGTGCTCCTGCTCCGCGAGATTGCCCGGACGCACTGGCGACTGGCCGTGACGGCGGCGGCCGCGATGGTCGTGCTCCAGGCACTGGCGCTGCGCTCCGTGCTCGCCGAGCCGCGTGGCGTCCCGTATGACGAGGTCGCCGACTACCTCCGGCGACGGGTCCCACCGGGGGAGCCGATGCTGACGACGTCGCTGCACAACATCGGCCTGCCGGTGAACTACTATCTCGGGGCCTCGCCCGCGGTGGACAGCTTCGCGAGCGTCCGGGAGTCCCCCGCCGCCTTCTGGCTGCTGTACCGCCCGGTCGCCGTCGGGGAGCGGATGCGATTCGACTCACTGGTGAGGCGGGGGTGGAGGGTCGGCAGGCGCGCCCACTTCGGCGGGGACTGGGGAACCACCGTGGTGCAGCTCGCTCGCCCCTGAGGGAGTGGTTCCACCACGTACAGCACCGCAGCGCAGAATCGGGAGGTCGCGATGCTTGCAAAGGGGCTGGTGCCGATCCTGAACGTATCGGACATCCAGGCGAGCTTCGCCTGGTTCGAGAAGCTCGGCTGGCAGAAGGCCTGGGACTGGGGTGATCCCACCGACTTCGGTGGAGTCTGCTCCGGCCACTGCGCCATCTTCCTCTGCCAGGACGGGCAGGGCGGCCGGGGGAGGAGCGCGGTGACGCGGACCTTTGGCGCGGAAGGCGCCGACAGCCAGGAGCGGGGCGCCTGGATCATGATGTGGGTGGACGACGTGGACGCCTTGCACCGGCACTGCCTGGAGCAGGGCCTCGAGGTCACCTGGCCGCCGACGGACATGCCCTGGAACGTGCGCGAGATGCACGTGCGGCACCCGGACGGTCACGTCTTCCGGATCGGCCGCGGGATCGGGGAAGCAGGGCCGGCGCACGCCCACTGACCATCCCCACGAGCCCCGCGGGAGGCCCGCGTGACGGACCACCAGTTCACGCGGTGTCACCCGGGGGTGCGACCGGGCCACCTCGCCCTCCGGAGGCACCTGTTCCCCGGCGACGACGAGCGCCGGAACGAATCGTACTTCCAGTGGAGGCACGAGCAGAACCCGCATTCCGACGGGCCCATCGCCTACGTGGCGCTCTCCGGCGGCGAGGTCGTCGCTGCCCGTGCCTTCCAGGGCGCGCGCGGGAGCCTGGGCAACGAGGGGGCAGCGGCCGACGGGCTCATCGCCTGCGACCTGGTCATCCATGCGGCGCGCCGAGGCAAGGGGCTGTGCCACTGGTGATCCATCAGGGATTCGGTGCGCTCGACGCGGCCTGGTCCCGAAAGGGTTCCACGGAACCGCTCCGTCTCGAGCGGGATCCTTCCGCCAGCCGACCGGCGTCCGGTCGAAGAGAGCGGAAGCAGACCGGGTCGCAGATGCCCCGGATCCGGTAGACGCAGCGCCAGCGCCCGCCGGGACGGAGGTCGATTTCGCCCACCGGCATCGTGATGCCCTCGGGGCCGGTGAGCCACTCCGGTACGCGCGCGGGTAGGTGAGGGCATCGAAGTGGAGGTGCCGGGGCGCATCCACCACGCGGGTGATGACCGTTTCCCGGTCGCCGGGCGTCGCGTACGTCGTGACGCCGACCCTAGCCGTGGTGACCATCGGAGTCCTCCCGCTCGAGTTGTCCGAGGTAGTCGTCGAGCCGGGCGGAGCTCGCATCCCAGAAGCGCCGGAATTCCGCGACCCATTCCACCACCTCCCGGAGCGGTGCGGCGTCGAGCGTGCGGGGGCGCCGCTGGGCCTCGCGGCCCTGCCGCACCAGGCCGGCGCGCTCGAGCACGCGCAGGTGCTTGGAGACCGCCGGCCCGCTCATCTCGAACGGGGCCGAAAGCTCCTTCACCGTGGCCGGCCCCTCGGCGAGCCGCGAGAGGATCGCGCGACGCGTCGGGTCGGCCAGGGCGGCGAAGGTGGCGCTGAGGGGATCCGGGGCCGCTTTCATCTGGCTGAATCTGGCTGGTGGATAACCACAGGGTTAGCTAACCTCAAGGTTATATATAACCGCGCCCGGCACCTGTCAAGCAGGGGCGGGTGGTACCCACGGCTATTCTTGAGGCGTCCCCCGCCCGCGGGGCGGGGCCGCCGGTCACGCTCCAAGGAGACCCAGCCTGTCCCGAACTTTCGCACACCCGACTCGGCCGCAATCGCGCGGGGAGGAGATCGCCAATTCGCTGAGCCACGGCATCGGGTTCCTGGCCGCCGTCGTGGCACTGCCCGTGCTGGTGTTCGCCGCGCAGCAGCGCGGCGCCGCCGCCGTCGTGGGCGCGGCGGTCTTCGGCACCACGATGGCGCTGCTCTACCTCACGTCCACCCTCTATCACGCGGTGACGCCGGCCAGGGCCAAGCAGGTGCTCCGGATCGTGGATCACGGCGCGATCTACCTCCTCATCGCCGGGACCTACACGCCCTTCACGCTCGGCGTGCTGCGCGGGCCGTGGGGGTGGACGCTGCTGGCCATCATCTGGATCCTCGCCGCCGCCGGGGTCGCACTGAAGGCGCTGGGCGGCATCCGTTACCCCCGACTCTCGACGGGCGTGTATCTCGCGATGGGGTGGCTGGTGGTGGTGGCCGCGAAGCCGCTCCTCGACCGCCTGCCGCCGTGGGGCCTCTTCTGGCTGGTGGCGGGCGGGCTGGCCTACACGGCGGGGGTGGGATTCTACGCCGCCCGCCGGCTCCGGTACGGCCACTTCGTGTGGCACCTCTTCGTCCTCGCCGGCACCGCCTGTCACTTCGTCGCCGTGTGGTTCTACGCAGCGTGACCGCTCCGCCTGCGCTGGTTCCCGGTGCCCCCGGCGAAGTCCGGGCCGATCGACCGGGGCCCCGTCGTGGCACTCTGGATGATGGCGGTGGTCGTGCTGCCGGTGCGGGCGTGAGGTGGTGGCAGCGGATCGGATAGGGGCCGGGTGGGCGCACTATGCCCTCTGTGGCGAGGGCGACCTGGTGCCCGGCCCTGTCGGCCCGGGGTGAGCCGCCACGCATACCCCCCCGAGACTGCCGAGCCAAGGACTCCTCCCGGGAGCGTGGGATGCCCGCCGACACCGCCGTCGCACCCGTCCACGTCGAGCACACCGGTGGGTTCGTCCTCCCACTGCCGCTCCGCGAGGCCTTCCCGCTGTTCACGCCCGAGGGCGAGGAGACGCCCTGGCTCGTCCTGGAGCACGACCCCGCCGCCGGCATCGCGGCCCACGGCCGCTTCACGCCGGGGTCACGGCTCGGCACGGTACGGGTGCGGTGCGTGGCCGAGGGGGAGCGGCAGGCCCGCGTCACGGTGACCTGCGCCCTCACCGCGACCTCCGCCCACGGGAACGAGGCCCTGGAGGGATTCGACGCGGCCGTCCTCGCGGCGAAGTTCGAGGGCTGGCGCGAGGCGATCCTGGCCCTCCGTCCGGCGGCCACCGCTCCCTGGGGAGGCGCATCTGGCCTCCACGGCGCTCGGTCCCTACTGTAGGAGCGGGAAACGCCCGGGCCGCCCCCAGGAGGTCTTCATCATGCCAGCCGGCCGCACCCTGCGACAGGGCCTGGTCGTCGGCCTCATCGCCTACGCCGCCGTCGCCGTCTTCTATGCCGCGTTCGACCTCCTCGCCGCCCGCGGATCGCTCTACACCGTGGACCTGCTCGGCAAGGCGGTCTTTCGCGGGCTGCGCGATCCGGGCGTCCTGCAGTACCCGATCCGGCCCGACCTGGGCGCGGTGTTCCTCTACAACGGGCTCCACCTGCTCCTGGCGCTCGTCATCGGGTTGATCGTGACCCGACTGGTGGACCAGGCCGACCGGCTGCCCTCGAAGGGGCCGCTGATCCTGCTGGTCATCGTGGCCGGTTTCGTGGTGACCATCTATGCGGTCGGCGCGCTCACCCAGCCGATGCGCCCGCTGCTGCCGTGGTGGTCCATTGTGGCGGCGAATGCGCTCGCCACGCTGCTGGCCGGGACCTACCTGCTGCGGAAGCGGACGGGGCTGCTGGCCAGGCTGCTGCACTTCGCGGGCTGACGCACGCGCCGACCGGATGGGGCGAGGGCCCCGGACCGCCTGGTCCGGGGCCCTCCGCTTCGCTCGTGCCCTCCGGGTCAGGCCCGCTTCCGCACCCCGGCCACGAGGAGGACCACACCGGCAGCCAGGGCGGCCCCGCCCACAGGCCCCGGAATCTTCGCGCGCGGCTGCGTGGCGGCCTCGGCTGCGCCCCGGTCGGGCACGACAGCATCCCGTGCATCACGCGCCCCGCGTGCGAGCAGGAACGTGCCGACGACGAGGAGGACGATCCCGGCGACGAGGAGCTGCCGGAGGGAGACGTCCATCCAGGTGGGAGTGAGCCGCCGGCGGTTCCGCCGGGGGCCGCGCAGGAAGTCCACCGACCACCGGGGATCGGCACCGTCGATGATCCGGTGAGCCAGGCAGTAGCAGTGGGCCGCGGCTTCGTGCTCGGTCCGGTAGAGGCCGGTCGTACTGAAGACCTGGCATCGGCCACTTCGACGGATCTCGAGGTCCACCGTCCAGCGCTCGCATGCGTTGATCTGGTAGGGCCGCGCCAGTATCCGGAATCCCTTGTAACTGCTCGTCCTCATCTTGCTCCCTGGCTCGAGTTCATCCGGTGCGGCGCTGCCGCTCTCGCCCCGAGGGGCGGTTCGCAACCGGGGCAGCTCATCTCACGTAGAGGTACAGCCCAAGGCCCGCGAGGCCGGCGGAAAGGATGGTGATCGCCGACTCGTCGATGAGCAGCCCGGTGATCATCCCGGCGGCCCCGACGATCAGGAGAGTCACACCTTCGTGCCGGGTGCCCGACTGGACAGAGGCGGACGTGATCGGAGCAGGCGCCACACTGAGTGTCGAGGCATCGAGGGGCGACAGCGTCGCCGCGGCCGCGAACTGCTCCGCCGAGGCCTGAAGGCTGGCAGGCGCGGCGGCCTGGGCGAGTGCCGTCTGCAACGGCCAGCACAGTGCGACGGTGAGTCCGATGCCCAATGAACGAATCCGCATGACTGAGTCCAGGTCTGAAGAGTTGAAGGGCCGATCGGGGCTCGGGACTCAGCCCGCGCGGGCGGGATCCAGCGGCCGGCCCGTTGGCCCGCGACGATAGCCCGGTGCCAGTACCACGAGTTCCGTCCCGTTGCCGGGCCCGGGGATGAACACCGGTTCGGTGTCCGTGAACCAGCGGACAGCCTGCTCCACCACGAGGCGCTGATCCGCCGGGATCACGGCCCGGATGGGCGCCTTCCAGTCGCGGGAATCCCGTACCCGGTCGAACGCCGCCGCCAGCTGGTCCAGGCGGAAGCCGGTCATCCGGATCGGGTCATAGGCCAAGGATGCCGTCACGGGTTCCTCCGGGATCTGGGGAGATTCTTGTCGGGTTGAACGCTAGCCTGGCGGCGTGGGCCGGCCCATCGCTCGATGGAGCGGATTGTGGGCTAGTCCCGAGGGACTACGCTCCGGCCGATGGGCGGGGTGCATGGCAGGGAAGGCGGGAGGAGGGCAGGAATTGCCGCCTGCCCCCCCTGGGTACAGCGTGGATGCGCAATGTTCACCGGCGGGGCCGGCGCGACAATCGCTCGAATGATTGAATTGCGATCGAGATCCCGGGGGGAGTCGGGGGCTCCTACTCGGGCGGGCGCTTGGGCACTCCCCCGGCGTGGGTGAAGGCCGCCACCTCGAGCCGGCTCCGCAATGCCAGCTTCTCCAGCACGTTGTGCACGTGACTCTTGACCGTGTGCACCGCGATGTGAAGCCGGGTCGCGATTTCCTTGTTGCTCAGTCCCTCGCCCAGGAGGTCGATGACCTGGCGCTCGCGCTGCGTCAACCGCACGGCGTCGAGCGCCCGGGCCCTGGGCTTGCTGATCGCGTTGAGCGCGATCTGGTTGAAGAGCGAGTTGGTGAGGGCCGTCGGCAGGACCTGGAGGCCGCTGGCCACGGCGCGGATCGTGGCGAAGAATTCTTCGAACGAGGCGTCCTTCATGATGAAGCCGGCCGCTCCCGCCCGCACGTACTCCAACACGTCCTCCTGGATGGGCAGGAGGCCCATCACGATCACCTTGGCGGCAGGAACCTCCCTGCTGAGCATCGAGGTCAGGCTCAGGCTGTCGTGCCCTTCCAGCCCGAAGTCCACGAGTACCACGTCCGGCTTGGCCTCCCGCACCTTCTTCATCGCTTCGTCCACGTCCGCGGACGCCGCCAGGACCTTGAATCCGGGCTGGGAGCGGATCAGTGCGGCGATGCCTTCCCGCAGCAGGCGGTTGTCGTCGATGAGGACGAGCGCGATCGGTCGGGCCTTTGCAGCTGCGCGCTCGGGCTTCGGTGCAGTCTGTGGGCTGCGTGGCAGTTTCCCTGTCACGGCGGAAGCGTTCGTGTCCAAGCGTACGATGTGAAGGGGCCGGTCTGACGAGCGCTCGCGATGCGGTGATCGCGGTCAACTCCCACCAAGAATACACCATGGCGTGGGGCGCCGCCAGCAGGGGCAGGGGGGGGCCTCGTCGATCGACCTTCGGCCCTCGACTCCCGGCCTAGGCCCCCACCGCCGCCCGGACCTGCTCCGCCAGCCGGCTCACCATCGCGGGCACGTCCGATCGATCGCCCGGCCCCACGGAGACAGTCTTCACCGCGCGGCCGGTCTTCACGTCGATAACCCGTGCGTCGAGCCGGATCTTGCCGAAGTGGTCCATGAACGTTCCCGCCACGACGTGCGTGGCGCCGAGGGCGGCGCCCACCCTGGCCGCGCTGCCGGCGTCCATCCGCCCCTCGGTGCCGAGCGAGACGCCGGCAAGGGCGCGATCGAGATCGGCGCCGGACACTGCACGTGCCAGGCCGCCGAGTTCGCGGGTGAGTGACGTCGCCAGCTCGCGCTCCATCGCCCGGGTGTCCGCGCCGCCGCGTGCGAACGCCCCGCCGCTCTGGAAGGGCAGGACGGCCACGCTCGGCGACTGCGCCGCCGCCGGCACCGCAGGCAGCGCGAGCAGGGCCATCCCCAGGGCCATCCGGATCGTCCGCATCGTCGAGCTCCTCATGCGAGGGTGACAGTAAGTCCTTCTCGCGCCGCCGCCAGTTCCACGCCGGCGTCCGCCGCGGTGCGCTCGGCCCGCGCGACATACGCCGCCAGCGCGTCGTCGTCCAGGGCGGGGTCGTAATGATACAGTGCCAGCGCGCCCACTCCCGCTTCCCGCGCCAGTTCGACGGCCTGACCGGCCGTCGAATGGCCCCACCCTCGCCGGACGGGCCAGTCCTCCTCCCGCCACATGGCGTCGTGGATCATCAGGTCCGCACCTCGCACGAACCGGACCAGCCCATCCCGCCAGTCTGACGCATCACTTGTCACACCATCGCCCAACTCATTGTCCGTTATGAAAATAAGAGACTTGCCCGAGGAGGGTTCAAGGATCCGGTAGCCGTAGGTGACGACCCCGTGGTGGACCCGGTAGGCTTCGACCTGGAATGCGTTGACCTCGAATCGCTCCTCGGTGACCTCCGTGACGTCCAGCCCTCCCGCCAGCGCCTCGGGTCCGACCGGGAAGTACTCCGGCGCGAGCAGGCGCTCGATGGTGGCCTTGAGCGGCACCCGTCCCTGGGATGGCCCCATCAGGTGCAGCACGCCTCCCGCCCGGTAGAGTTCCGGGTGGAGAGTGAGGCCCTGGATGTGGTCCCAGTGGGTGTGCGAGAGGAGGACGGTGGTGCCCTCGAATCGGGGAGCGCTCCCGGCAGCCTCCGCGCGCGCCGCCGCGAGCAGCCCGGTGCCGGCATCGAGGAAGATCCGCCCGGTGGCGCCACGCACCTCCACGCAGGGCGTATTGCCGCCGTACCGGATGGTGCGGGGGCCCGGCACCGGCGTGGAGCCGCGCACGCCCCAGAAGGTCACCTGCATCGCGCCGCCTCCTGGACAGGGGAAGGATCTCCTTCCCGATACCGGCCTCCGGGCGGCGGCGCCGTGCGCCGGATCACCCCCGCCGGGCGGCCGTGAGCAGCGCGGCGCGGTCGCGGAGGACGATTTCCTTCCGTGAGACCGTGACGACCTCGGAGTCGGCGAGCTGCCGCATGGTGCGGGAGACGGTCTCGCGGCTGGTGCCGACCATCTGCGCGATCGTCTGGTGGGTGAGCCGCTTCGTGATCCGGGCGCCGTCCTCCTCGTCCGCGAGCCGGAGCAGGAGGTCGGCCACGCGGCCGTTCACGTCGAGGGTGATGAGGTTCCGGATCTGGTCGTCCGCGCGCCGGAGCCGCTGGGAGACCTCGCGGAGCAGCGCGAGCGCCAGGTCGGGCGACTCGCGGAGCCGCTGCTCGAAATCGCGGCGGTGCAGCATCAGGAGGCGGGCGTCTTCCAGCGCGATCACGTGGGCGGAGCGGGTCTGCCCGTCGAGCAGCGCCATCTCGCCGAAGACCATCCCGGGGCCGAGCACCGAGAGGATGACTTCGCGGCCGTCCTCGGCGATGAGGACCACCTTCACCTGGCCGCTGGCAACGACGAAGAGGGCGTCGCCCGGGTCGTTGGCGAAGACGATGATGTTCCCGCGGCTGAAGGCTCGCTCGCGCAGCAGCCGGCCGAGCGCGAGGCGCTCCTCCCCGGGCAGGCTGGCGAAGAGCGGCGCCGCGGCGAGCGGGTCGGCCGCGACGGGGGGAGGAGGCGTCAGGGAAGTCATTGGGCATACGTTACTTGTCGCGAACGTGGGGTGTCAACGGGGACGGTTTCCGCCACTGGACGCAAGTGCCTGCCACGATTAGCTTTCCGCGCTCAGTCACCCGGCGAACCCTGGCCCATCGGGGGCCTCGGCGACCCGGGACAGGATCCAAGGAGCCGGCCGTGAAGCCCGACATGCATCCCCACTACCGCGTCCTCGACGTGGTGTGCGCCTGCGGCAACAAGTTCACCACTCGCTCGACGTCCACCGACATCCACGTCGAGGTGTGCGCCAAGTGCCACCCGTACTTCACGGGCAAGCAGCGCCTGCTCGACACCGCGGGCCGGGTTGACCGGTTCCGGAAGCGCTACCAGGGCTCCGAGAGCGCCCAGGGCTGAGCGATGGAGGCCCGACTCCGCCAGGCGCTCGCGCGGGCGGAGGAGGTGGGCCGCGAGCTCGCCGATCCCGCCGCCGCGCAGGACCCGGCCCGGCTGACCCAGCTGGGCCGGGAGCACACCCGCCTCGAACCGATCGTCCGCACCCACGAGCGGTTGGTGAAGCTCCGTGACGAGCTCGCGCAGGCGCGCGAGCTCGCCCGCGAGCCGGAGCCCGAGATGGCCGAGCTCGCGCGTGCCGACGTCGAGCGCCTCGCGCCGGAGGTCGAGGGGCTCGAGGCCCGGCTGCACGAACTGCTCCTGCCCCGTGACCCCCACGACGACCGCGACTGCATCGTCGAGATCCGCGCCGGCACCGGCGGGGACGAGGCGGCGCTCTTCGCGGCCGAGCTCCAGCGGATGTACACCCGCTTCGCGGAGCGGCGCGGGTTCCGGGTGGAGCCGATCACGCTGAGCGAGGGGAACCTGGGGGGGCTCCGCGAGGCGGTCTTCGCGGTGCGGGGCCCGGAGGCGTACGGGCTCTTCCGCCACGAGGCGGGGGTGCACCGGGTCCAGCGGGTGCCGGTCACGGAACAGCAGGGCCGCATCCACACTTCCGCTGCCACCGTTGCCGTTCTGCCGGAGGCGGAGGAAGTGGACGTGAGGATCGACCCGAACGACCTGAAGGTCGACGTCTTCCGCTCCTCCGGCCCCGGCGGCCAGTCGGTCAACACCACCGACTCCGCGGTGCGCATCACCCACCTGCCGACGGGAGTGGTGGTGAGCCAGCAGGACCAGAAGAGCCAGTTGCAGAACAAGCTCAAGGCGATGGAAGTCCTGCGGGCGCGCCTGCTCGACCGGATGATTGCGGAGCAGGAGTCCATCCGGAGCCGGGAGCGCCGCGCGATGGTCGGCACCGGTGACCGGTCCGCCAAGATTCGCACCTACAACTACCCTCAGAGCCGAATCACGGACCACCGGATCAACTTTTCCGTCCACAACCTGCAGGACGTGCTCGACGGGCGGCTCGACGAGCTGGTGGATGCCGTCCGGATGGCGAGCCGGCGCGAGATGCTCGAGGTGCCCGACGCCTCCCTCGGCTGAGCAGGTGCGCGAGGCCCGCGCGCGGCTCGCCGCCGCCGGGGTGACCGATGCGGCGCGGGAAGCCCGGTGGATCGCGGAGGCCGCGGCGCACCCCGGGGCCGACGCGGGCGCAGGGTTCGCGGCGCTCGTGGCCCGCCGACTGGCCGGCGAACCGCTCGCCTACGTGACCGGCGTCGCAGGATTTCGCCGGCTGCTCCTCGAGGTTGACCGCAGGGTGCTGATCCCCCGGCCGGAGACGGAAGGGCTGGTGGAGCTGGTGCTGCAGGGGGCGCCGAGCGGGCGGGTGGCGGACGTCGCCACCGGCAGCGGCTGCGTGGCGCTCGCCCTGGCGGACGAGGGGGGCTACGCCGAGGTGGTGGCCACCGACGCCAGCGAGCGTGCGCTCGAGGTGGCGCGGGGCAATGCGGTCCGGCTCGGGCTCCCGGTGACCTTCCTGGCCGGAGATCTCCTTGCGCCGCTGGCCGGCCGCCGCTTCGATGCGGTGGTGTCGAACCCCCCCTATCTTTCCGGGGCGGAGTACGCGGCGCTCGACCCGGCGGTGCGGAACTGGGAGCCGGCGGGGGCCCTCGAGTCGGGTCCCGGGGGAATGGAGCACACCCGCCGGCTGCTGGCGGGCGCGAAGGATGTGCTGGTGCCCGGCGGCCTCCTGGCGCTGGAGGTGGACGAGCGCCGCGCCGGGCTCACGGCGGCGGTGGCGCAGCGCCTCGGGTGGGACCGGGTGACCGTGAAGGATGACCTCTTCGGCCGCGCGCGATACGTGCTGGCGCGCTCAGGAGCCACAGCGTGATCTTCGACAAGGCGCAGGAACTCGGCCGCGTCATCGGCCAGAGCGAGGAGTACAAGGCGCTTCGCCGGGCGGAGTCGGGCCTCCGCGACGACCAGGACACCGTGGCCAAGCTGGAGAGGATCCAGACCCTGGCGGCCGAAGTGGAGAAGGCGATCGCCGCGGGGCAGATGCCCGAGCCGGCCACGACGCAGGCCTACGAAGCCGCGGTGCGCGACCTCGAGGTCAGCCCCGTCGGCCAGGCCTACGTCGTGGCCCGGGCCAACTTCGACAAGCTCATGCAGCGGGTGAACGAGCAGATCGGGCAGGGCATCGAGCGCGGCGCGCAGAGCGGGATCATCACCCTCTCGTGAGCGCGCGGGGGCGGGGGCGGGGGCGGTTCGTCGTTCTCGAGGGGCCGGAGGGGACGGGGAAGTCAACGGTGGCGTCCCGCCTGGCCGAGAGGTTCCGGGCGGCGGGGATCGCCTTCGTGGCGGTCCGGGAACCCGGCGGCACCCCGGTGGCGGAAACGGCCCGGCGGGCGCTGCTGGAAGACCATCCGGCCACGCCGGTGGGCGAGCTCTTCCTGTTCCTCGCCGCGCGGGCGGACGTGGTCGCGTCGGTGATCCGGCCGGCCCTGGCCGAGGGGAAGCTTGTGCTGTCGGACCGGTACGAGCTCTCGACCGAAGCCTACCAGGGGGTGGGCCGCGGGCTCGACGCCGCGCTTGTCCGGGCCGCCAACGCCGCGGCCACCGGCGGGCTCCAGCCCGACCTGACGCTCATCCTCGACCTGCCGGACGGGGTCGGTCGCGAGCGCCAGCTCGCGGCGGGGAAGACCGGCGACCGGCTCGACCGGGAGGCGGAGGAGTTCCATCGACGCGTGGCCGCCTTCTACCGTGGGGTCGGGGGCCGGGGGGTGGTCCACCTCGACGCGAGCCGACCCGTCGAGGAGGTGGTGGAGGCGGCGTGGGGGGCGATCGAGAAAATCGCGAGTCGCGAGTCTTGAGCGGCGAGTCGCGTGCAACCACGCCGGACCGGGGATTCCGACTCGCGACCAGGGGCACACCAATGCGCAACCGCTGGCTTCCCACCTTCCTCGTCGCGTCCGTCAGCTTCCTGACCGGGGGCTGGCTGCTCCAGCGCGCCCTGCCGGCCACGGCCGTGGTGGGAGACATGGAGCTCTTCCAGGACGTCCTCTCCCAGGTCGAGGCGAGCTTCGTGGACTCGCTCGGCGAGGACGCCCTCTTCCGCAAGGCCACCGACGGGATGCTGGAGCAGCTCGGCGACCCGTACACGGTGCTGCTCACCGGCGAGGACCTGGAGTCCCTCACGGAGGTCACCACCGGCAACTATGCGGGGCTCGGCATCCAGATCGACGTCCGGGATGGCTGGATCACCGTCGTGGCGCCGCTGCCCGATTCCCCGGCGGAGCGGCTGGGGCTCGATACCGGCGACCAGATCATCGAGGTGGACGGCGTCTCGACCGAGGGTTGGAGCACCGACCGCGCGCTCAGCACCCTGCGCGGCACGCCCGGCTCGCTGGTGAAGATCGTGATCCGCCGGCCGGGCCAGACGGCGCTGCTCCCCTTCGAGATCCGCCGCGCCGAGATCCACGTGCGATCGGTGCAGCCGGGCACGCTCTTCGACGGCGGCATCGGGTACGTGAGCCTGAATCCGGTGTCGGAGACGTCGAGCCGCGAGCTGTCCACCGAGGTGCAGGCCCTGCGCACGAAGGGGATGAAGGCGATGGTGCTCGACCTGCGGGGGAACCCCGGCGGCCTGCTCGAGCAGGGCGTCGAGGTGACCGACCTCTTCCTCGACCCGGGGCAGGAGGTGGTGGCCACCCGCGGCCGCACGTCCGGCTCGACCCGCACCTTCGCCGACCGGCGGCCGCAGCAGTGGGGCGACCTGCCGGTCGTCGTGCTGGTGGACGAGGGTTCCGCGAGCGCGGCGGAGATCATCGCCGGCGCGCTGCAGGACCACGACCGTGCGGTGGTGGTGGGCACCCCGACCTTCGGCAAGGGTTCGGTCCAGACCCTCTTCCCGATCCGCGAGGGGGCGATGCTCAAGGTGACCACGGCGCGGTGGTACACGCCGAGCGGCCGGAGCATCCAGCGGGAGGCGGCCAGCACCGAGGAGCAGGTGGACCAGGTGCTGCGGGACGCGGCGGGCGTGGTGGACACCGCGACGGCGGCCGACACCGCCGGGCGGCCCGAGTACCGCACCGACGGCGGCCGCACGGTGCGGGGCGGCGGCGGCATCGTGCCGGACCTCGTCGTGCGGCGCGACACGCTGACCGGGGCGGAGCGCGCGTTCATCTCGGCGCTGGGCGCCGATTTCGCCAAGTACCGCGACGTGCTCACCACCTACGCGCTCGGGCTCAAGGAGCGGGGCGGGCCGGCGAGCGAGGCGTTCAGCGTGACGCCGGACATGCGGGCCGAGGTGCTCCGCCGGCTCCGCGCCCGCGGGGTCGAGATGGACGACACCACCTTCGTCAAGTCGGGGCGCTTCGTGGACGAGCAGATCGGCTACGAGGTCGCGCGGTACGTCTTCGGGCGGCCGGCGGAGTTCCGGCGGCGCGTCGGGGACGACCGGCAGGTCGCGAAGGCGCTCGACCTGCTCCGCCGCGCGCCCAGCCCCAAGGGGCTGATGGAACTGACGATGGCGGCGGCGGAGGGCTGCCGGGCGGGGTGCTGAGGCCCGCCGCCCCGCCCCACCCCGGTCGCGAGTCGCGAGTCGTGGGCAGCGAGAGCACCGGCCGTGCGGCGGTCGCCATCGTCGGGGCGGGGCGGATGGGGCAGGGGCTTGCCCTCGGCCTCCTCGGCGCCGGCCACCGCGTGGCGCTGCTCAGCCGCGCGCCCCATCCCGTCGCCCCATCGCTCCGCCAGGCGGTGGAGCCGTGGGGCGCGGTCATTCCGGCGGCCGACGTGGTGATCCTCGCCGTGCCCGACGACGTGATCGGGCAGGTGGCGCAGCGGGTGGCGCTCGGCCACGGCATCGGGGAACGCCACGTCGTGCTCCACCTCTCGGGCCGCCTCGACGCGTCGGCACTCCAGCCGCTCCGCGGCACCGGCGCGGCGCTCGGCTCCTTCCACCCGCTCCAGACCGTGGCCGACCCGGTGGCCGCTCCGGCACGCCTCCGGGGGGCGCACGCGGCGCTCGAGGGCGACCCCCGCGCGGTGGATGCGGGGCGCTCGCTCGCCGCCGCGCTCGGGCTGGTGCCGGTGGTGCTCGCGGGGGCCGGCAAGGTGCTCTACCACGCCGGGGCGGTCCTGGTCGCGAACTACACGGTGACACTGGTGGGTGTGGCAGAGCGGCTCGCCCGGGCGGCGGGGGTGCCGATGGCGCTGGCGGAGCGGCTCTACCTGCCGCTCCTCCGTGGGGCGCTCGAGAACCTGGAGGAACTGGGCCCGGCGCGCGCGCTCACCGGCCCGGTGCGGCGCGGCGACGGCGGCACCATCCGGGCGCACCTCGCGGCGCTCGATGCCCCCGATCGTGCGCTGTACGTCGAATTGGGCCGGGCGGCGCTCGAGCTGGCCCGGGAGGCCGGGCTGGAGGAGGCGCGGGCGACGGTGGTGGGGAGGGCTCTGGGGGGGGAGGGGGCGTCGGTCAGTCGGACGGTGGGTCAGTCGGGCAGTCGGGACGTCGTGTAGCCGGACGGTCCGACCGTCCGACTGCTACCCCTCCACCACCCGCGCCCCCCGCGGTACCTCGAACACGAACGTCTTCGCCCCCACCGGCGCGTTCGGCCTGAGGCCGGTGAGGTCGATGGTGCGGAGCGACCCACCCGGCTCGCGGACCTCCAGGCGGCGGGGCAGGGCGTCGCCCCGGTCGAGCCAGACCACCGCGCGGGTGAACGGCATCCCTTCCTCGCGGGGAATCATTTCCACCACCTCCACGGCGCGCCCGCCGATCCGGTCCGAGCGGAGCCACCTCACCCGATAGCGCTCGGTGGGCCGGTCGAGGATCCACGCGAGGACGTTGAAGCCGTAGGTGGGCCGCTCCGGCACCGGCATCCGGATGACCTGCCCGGGCGCGGTGCTCGGGGTGTAGATCCAGAGGTGGCGTCCGTCCATCACCACGGCCTCGCCGGCGGGGTCGGTGAAGCGCATCGCCAGCCGGTCACTGCCCGCCTGCCAGACCCGCCCCTCGCTCAGCAGCACCCCCACCATCGGGTCGTCGATCCGCTGGGTGAACGCCGCCTCGAGCGAGGTGAGCCGCCGGTACGCCTCTGCCGCGCGGGTCACGACCGTCCTGCCCTCGGGCGCGCCCGGCTGCGCAGCGGCTGTCCCCGCAAGCAGCAGGGGCGTCACGAGGGCGCCGAGTACCCGCCGCACGCGCCCCGCGGATCGCGACTCGCGCCTCACGGCCGCACCCCCGCCGGCTCCGCGATCCGCCGCCCGATCACCTCGGCGATGGCCCGTGCTTCCACCATCAGGCGCTCGAATTGTGGCGGGTGGAGGCTCTGCGCTCCGTCGGAGCGGGCCATCTCCGGGTTGGGATGGACCTCCACGAGCAGTCCGTCGGCACCGGCTGCCACCGCGGCGCGCGCCATCGGGATCACCATGTCGCGCCGGCCGGTCCCGTGGCTCGGATCGGCGATGATCGGGAGGTGCGAGAGCGCGCGGATGACCGGGATCGCGCTCAGGTCGAAGACGTTGCGCGTGGCGGTGTCGAAGCCGCGGATCCCGCGCTCGCAGAGGATGACGTCGGGGTTGCCCTCGGCGAGGATGTACTCCGCCGAGAGGAGCAGCTCCTGGATCGTGGCCGAGATGCCGCGCTTGAGGAGCACCGGCTTGCCGCACCGCCCTGCCAGGCGGAGGAGGGCGTAATTCTGCATGTTGCGGGCGCCGATCTGCACGATGTCGGCCACCGCCGCGACGGCGGTGAGTCCCTCGGCGTCCATCGCCTCGGTCACGATCAGGAGGCCCGTCTCCTGGCGCGCGCGGGTCAGCAGCTCGAGCCCCGGCTTGCCGAGGCCCTGGAAGGCGTAGGGCGAGGTGCGCGGCTTGAACGCGCCGGCGCGGAGGACCGTGGCGCCCGCGTCGCGCACCGCGCGGGCCGCGGCGAGGATCTGCGCCTCGCTCTCGACCGAGCAGGGTCCGGCCATCACCACGACCTCGCCGGCGCCGACGGCAAGGCCGCCCGGGAGGCGCACCACCGTGGGGTCCGGCTTCCACTCGCGCGACACCTGCTTGTACGGCTTGGAGACGTGCAGCACCTCCTGCACGCCGTCCAGTGCCTCGAACCGGGTCCCGTCCACCCGGCCGTCGTTGCCGACGAGGCCGACGGTCGTGCGCCGCCGGCCCGGCAGCGGAAGGGCCTGGTATCCCATCTCCTCGATCGCCGACACCACCCGGCCGACCTGCTCCGGCGTGGCGTCCTGGCGCATCACGACCAGCATCTTGGCGTCCGTTCCCTGGTCTGGGTGGCGAGTCGCGAACTGCGAGTCACGAGTCGGGCGCCGTCCGGCGCCGCCTTCCTAAAGATACCCCGAACCGCCGTCTCCGCTCCCCGCTCCCCGTTCCCTGCCTACGCCTCCGCCCTCGCCCCCAGCCGCACGCCCACGATGGTCGAGACTCCGGGCTCCTGCATCGTGACGCCGTAGACCGCGTCCGCCGCCTGCATGGTGCGCGGGTTGTGGGTGATGACGATGAACTGGGTGCGGTCCTTGAACTCGTCCAGGAGGGTGGTGAAGCGCCCGACGTTGGCGTCGTCCAGCGGTGCGTCCACCTCGTCCATCAGGCAGAAGGGGCTGGGCTTCGTCAGGTAGATCGCGAAGAGCAGCGAGGTTGCCACCAGGGTCCGCTCGCCCGACGAGAGCAGGTGGATCCGCTGGGTCCGCTTGCCGCGCGGCGCGGCGTGGATCTCGATCTCGCTCTCCAGCGGGTCCTCCGGCGTCGCCAGCCGCAGGTCGCATTCCCCGCCGCCGAACAGGGTCTGGAAGACCTGCAGGAAGTGCACCCGGATGGCGTCGAAGGTCTCCTGGAACATCGCCCGCGCGGTGGTGTCGATCTCCCGGATGGCCTGGGTGAGCGACTGGCGCGCCGCGACGAGGTCGTCCCGCTGGCCCACGAGGAACTCGAGCCGCCTGGTCTCCTCGGCATGCTCCTCGACGGCGAGCGGGTTCACCGGGCCGATCGCCTCCAGGGCCTCGACGATCCGGAGCTCCTCCCCCTCGAGCACGTCGAGCTCCAGCTCGAGCGGCTCGACTGTCGCCGCGAGCTCGTCGAACGACCGTCGCCACTCGGCCTCGAGCCGCTCGGTGACGCGGCGCCGCTGGGCACCCACCTCGGAAAGCTCGAGCTGCAGCCGGTGATGCTCCTCGTTCATCGCCTCCACCGCGTCCCGCCGGTCGTGGAGGGCGCGGTCGGAGGCGTCGAGGTCGGAGGCGGCGTCGGCCAGGGCCTGCTCCGCGTCCGCCGCGGCGGCCTCGAGCTCGAGCACCGCCACCCGCCGCTCCGCCCGCGCGTCGAGCCACTGAGCCTGCTGGGTCGCGAGGCCGGCGGTGTCGGCCTCGAGCCGCCCCAGCTCCGCCGCCAGCGCCACCGCCGAGGTCGAGGCCTCCTCGCCCTGCCGGGCGGCGCGCTCCGCCTTCTCGCGCACCGCACCCAGCCGGGCCTCGACCTGGGCGAGCTGGACCTGCCAGTGGACGCGGGTCTCGCGGGCCTGTTCCTGCGCCGTCTCGAGCGCGGCCAGGGCGGTGCGACGGAGGCCGGTCTCCTCGTCGAGGCGCACGCGGGCCAGGTCGCCCTCGTGCAGCTCGCGGTCCACCTCCGCCAGCCGGGCCTCGGCGGCCTGGAGGCGCTCGGTGACCCGGGCGAGCCGGGCCTCCGCCTCGCGCAGCTCGCGGACAAGGTTGCCGGCCACGCGGGCCGCGTCCTCGCGCGCCGCCACGGCCTGGCGCTCCGCCTCGCGCGCGCGGTCGGCGGCGGCGCTGGCGTCGGCGAAGGCCTGCTCGATCTCGGCCAGCCGGGTGAGGGTGCCGTCGAGCGCGGCGGTGGCCGCGGCCAGCGCCCCTTCCGCGGCGGCCGACTCGGTGCCCAGGCCGCGCAGCTCGGCACGGCGGCGCAGCGGACCGGACGGCGCGGCGGAGCCGGCGAGCAGGATGGCGCCGTTGGCGCGGCGGAGCGCGCGGCTTGGTCTCCGCCTCGCCGTGCACGCCGGCGGTGCTGGCGTCCATGATGAGGAGAGCGCGCCAAGAGGGCGGGAAGTCGGCCCGCACCAGTATGGGAGGGGCGCGATCGAGGGAGCCCCGTCCCCCGTCGACGATAAATCCGCCTTGCTCGAAGGCGGCCATGCCGATGGCCGAGCGGGCGCCGCGCTCGGCCATCTCGCCGAGGCGCGAGGGGGCGTGGTCTATCCCTTCGAGGGTCATCAGCGCCGCCCCTGCGGCCAATGCCATCTGGGTGCCCGATCCGAGCCCGGCGTGCGCAGGGATGGCCGAGGCGACCTTCACCTCGTAGGCACCCGGCAGCGAGAACGCCTCGGCTAGGCGGCGCAGCGTCGCGACGGCGCGAACGTGGTCGGGGCCGGTACCTTTGAAGGCCTGGCTGCGCTTGAGGACCAGCTCGGTGCGCGGCGTATCGACGGCCAGCCCGATGCTGCCGAACATGCGCCCCAAACCGCCGTTCAGGTCGAGGAAGCCGAGGTGCAGACGGGCAGGGGCTACGACGCGCACCGCGCCCGCATGGTCACGCATGCGCATTGTGGGCTCGGATTGCGTAGCGTCGGCCAGTGGCATTACCTTCAACCTGCTGGTGCGGAGCGTCCCCATTAGCCGGAGGAGACGACAATATGGCGGCTGAGCGCGAAAAGCCCATGCCGGATGCCGAAGTCAACGCATGGCTGCAAAAAAACCTGCCGAAGTGGCATCTGGAAGGCGGTTGGATCAGACGGACATCGGTGGCCGCGATGACGAGGATGGCGCCGTCGAGGGCCCGCTCGTCCAATGCGGGCGCGAGCGAGTACTTCTCCCGTAACGCCGAGCCACGCGGTGATCTCGGGCGCCACCACGTCGACCTGCGCACCGGCCTCGAGCAGCAGGCGCACCTTGCGCTCGGCGACCTCGCCACCACCGACGACGAGGACGCGCCGTCCATGCAGGTCCGCGAACAACGGGAAGTAGCGCATGGGTCGCCCTACCCCTCGAGGCCGTGGAGGCCCGCACTCGCGCTTCAGGCCGAAGAACCGCGTCGCCTCCGCGTCGCCGGCCTCGGCGAGCGAGCGCGTGGTGTGCCAGTCGCCGATCGAGACGTAGCCCTGGTGCCAGAGCGGGTGATACGGCAGGTCGTGGCGGTTCAGGTACTGG
>CAVQWA010000083.1:0-17999 GCA_963717315.1 uncultured Gemmatimonadales bacterium | reverse complement strand
TTGGAGCTCGACGGGCGCTCGGGGCCCAACCGATAGCGCACCACGGCGTGCCGTGAGGGCGCTGTGGTGGTCGTTTGTTAGTCTGCCAGCGGGCCGGTCGCCCGCGGCTCAACCGCCGTGTCATTAGGCAACTCTACCCGGCTTGGCCGTGACCTCAACCCGCACCCCGGCATGGCCCAGCATTTCCACCAAGGTGTCGATGCTGAACCGGTCGATCTTCCCCCGGACCAGGTCGCTCACCCGGGGCTGGGAGACGCCGAACAGCTCGGCCGCCTTCACCTGGGTCAGGCCCCGGTCATGAATCACCCGGCTGAGGGCGATCATCAGGTCCGCCCGGATCCGGAGATGCTCCGCTTCCTCGGCGGGGAACCCCAGGTCCTTGAACACGTTGCCGCTCGAACGGCGCAGCTTGGTCGTCACAGGCACCCCCTATCGTTGCCCTCGGGCTCGGCGCACCTCGGCCAGCCGCTGCTTGGCGAGCTCGGTATCCGCTTGCCGGGTCTGCCGCGTCCGTTTCTCAAAGGCGTGCAGGACGTAGACCGCCTCGGCGAACTTGGCCCCGTAGAACACGCGGTGCTCGACCCCGGTGTGAAGGCGGATCTCGTAGACCCCTGCCCCCACGCTGGGCAGCACTTTCCAGTCGTCCGGCATCAGGCCGGCCTGGACACGCCGGAGCTGATATCCGGCCTCCCGCTTCGCCTCCTCCGGGAAGGGCCGCAGGTCCTCGAGGCTGGAGCCGACCCACCGAAGCGGCTTGTCAGGCATGGTGCAATATATAAGTGTGTATATATCCCCGCAAGAGTTGCCTGATGGGCGCCTGGAGCTCGACGGGCGCTGGGAGCCCAGGCAGCCGTGAATCGCGGCGTCCCGCGAGGGCGCTAAGGAAGAGTTTCGTTAGTCCGCCAGCGGGCCCGTCGCCCGCGGCTTTGCCGCCGTGTCCGGTGGCAACACGGCTCACCCTGAAACCGTAGGCCGCCCGTGACCCGTCCTCGCATCATCGGCGCTTTGCTGACAGCGATTGTGGGTTTCGCCCCCAACCTGATGGCTCAGTCGGATCCGCCCGGATACGACTGGAGCCCCGGAGATACGCTCCGCTATTCCGAGTTGACCCACGGGCGCGTCGAGATGCAGATGCCGGGTGGTCCTGTACTGGTCCGGTCGGAGCATGATGCGAGGATCGCCATCACGGTTGCCCGCCGCGATACGCTGGCCGCCTGGTACGAAAGCCTCCGGTTCCTTCAAGAGGGCCCAGGCCCTGCGACCCAGTCCCCGGCCACCACCCAGCTCATTGGAGCACGATTCACGCTCGCGTTTGACTCTCACGAACCCGTTCGTACCGCAGCGACCCCTTCCTATTCCAGCCGAGATCGCGGCGCTGACCGACCTGACCCGGCAGTTCGATGACTTCTTCATCACCCTGCCTCGCATCCCCTTGAAAGTCGGTGCGCGCTGGGTGGATACCGTGCAGACGGATCGGCCAGGACGGCCGACCGACACCTTTGCGGGCAGGAGCGTCAGGCACTATGAGGTGGTCCGCGATACGACCATCGACAGGGCCGCTGCGTTCCTGGTAGCGATACGGGAGGATGTCACGGTGAACGCTGCGTCAAGGGTCGAGGAGCAGCAGTTGACCGTGACAACCGCGCTGGTGGGAGAGGAGCGCGGAGCAGCAGTCTTCATCCCATCGAAAGGCCGTCTCCACGCTCGTACGCGGGCCGGCAAGCTGGCGGGATCGCTCACCCTCGCAGGGCCCGGAGGGGAGATGACCGTGCCACAGTCGTACGAGTACGTCAGCACCCTGGCCCTCGTTCCATAGCTCGTGCTGCCTGATGAGACGGCGGTCGAGCCGCGGGCCCGTCGTCCGCGGCTCGGGCGGCCGGAGCCGACGCCCTCCTGGAGGCGCCCGTCGTGCCGACCCACTTCGATGAGTCGGAGTGGACGTGGTAGCCCCGCGCCGGCCAGCGCGGGGTGACGTCTACCTGGTCGCGCTCGACCCGACTCTCGGGCGCGAGATCAGGAAGACCCGCCCCTGTGACGGTCGCGTCGCAGCCGACCGGCCCAATGGGCGCCTGGAGCTCGACGGGCGGCGGAGTCCCAGCCCGCAGTGAACCGCGGCATTCCGTGAGGCCGCCGTGGAGGTCGCTTGCTAGTCCGCCCGCGGGCCCGCCGCCCGCAAACGAGGCGGGATGAGGCAGGCAGTGCAGCCCTGGAGAATGCTGCCGGCTCAACGAACCCGGGTCCCCCCGTGGGGCCGTGCCAGCCGGGGCCGTGGGCAGGACTGGCGGCTCAGGAACGCAATCCGGTCTTCCGGAGCAGGCTCGCGAATCGCGGGTGCGAACGTACGGGGTCGACCCGCGGGTCGACTCCGAGATAGCCGATCCAGGGGGACTGCTCGTCGTACGCACGCCCCAGCCAGTCCAATCCCGCCTCGGTCTCCCCCAGCGCGATGTAGATGACCGCCACGTGATAGGCGGAGACATGCCGGTCGGTGGACGCCTCGGCGAGGCGGGCGAGGGTTGCGCGGGCTTCGTCCTTCTTCCCCGCGCGGGCATGGGCATGACCGAGGGACGCCAGATAGAGCAGGTTCCCCGGGTCCAGGGCAATGGCCCGGGCGGCCTCCGAGATGCCTTCCTCGAAGCGACCCGCTTGCTCGTACGCCCACCCGAGGTGCCAGTGTGCCGGGGCGAAATCGGGGTCCAGTTCCAGGGCCTTGAGGTATTCCGCGATCGCGTCCTCGTACTTGCCGGCGAAGTAGTACCGCAAGCCCATCCAGGTCTGGATGATGAGCGAGAGAGGATCCAGCGCCCGGGCGGTCTGCGCGTGCTGCAGGGCTTCCTGGTGCCGGCCCATCGCCGACAGGAACCCGCCATACCAGTGGTGCGCTATCGCGTACCTGGGGTTGAGGTCGATCGCCCGACGATACTCCCGCTCGGCAGCAACCCAGTCGTGGTCGAACTCGAAGTGAATGTGCGCCATCGAGGCGTGTGCTTCCGCCAGCGTGCTGTCGAACTCCAGGGCCTTCATGGCGGCGCTCCTGGCCCTGGGGAAGGTTTCCCGCGGCGCCAGGCGGCTGTACCAGCCACGGAAGATCCAGACATCGGCAATCCCGGCCCACGCGAGGGAATAGCCGGGGTCCAGGTCCACCGCCTGGTGGAAGTAGCCGAGCCCGATCCGGATGTTCTCCTCCGTGCGCTTGTTCCAGAAGTAACGGCCCTTCAGGTAGAGCGTGTACGCCTCGTGATTCCTGGCCGGCTTGGCGCCCAACCGGTTGCGCTCGCCCTCGAGCAGGGTGACACCCAACCTCTCGATCACCTGGCCCGCGATGTCCGACTGTACCTCGAAGATGTCATCGATCACCCGATCGTAGGTCGTGGACCAGAGTTGGCGTTCGTCCCGGGCACCGAGGAGCTCGAGAGTGATCCGGACGCTCCTCGCGTCGCTTCCCGCACCGGCCCAGCGCACGCTGCCGACCAGGAGATAGTCGATCCCCAGTTCCTGGCCGATCTCCCGCATCGTCTTCGCGGTGCGGGCGTAGCGCTGGGCGGCCCGGGTCGGTACCACGCCCAGGCCGCTCACCGTGGCCAGCCGGCTGGTGATTTCATCCGTCATGCCGGCCGCGAAGTACTCCTCCTCGGCCGGGCCCAGATTCTCGAACGGGAGCACGGCGATGGTCGGCGGCCGTTGGCTGTCCGCCCCGGCAGGCCCCTGAGTGGCGGGCCCGGTCTGGCCGACCCGCAGGAGCCACCCGACCGCGACCAGGGCCACCGCCAGTACGCCCACCAGCAGGAGGACCGGCCACGCAACGCGCCGCCTGACGTCATTCGGCAGGCCCGGGCGACGGGCTGTTTCCGCGGGAGGCTCCGTCGCCGCATCCGACGCCGCTGCGGCCACCGCCGAGGCAAACTCGGCCACCGTGGCAAACCGGTCCGCCGGTACTGGCGCCAGCGCCTGGCGGACGGTCCGCTCCAGAGCGGGGGTCACCGTCTCCCGCAGGATCGACAGGCGCGGTGCCGGCTCGCTCAGCTTCCTGGCCAGGACCGCCCGGGGGTTGGACGCGGTGAACGGCGGATCGCCGGTGAGCATCTCGTACAGTACGCAGCCCAGGGAATACACGTCACTGCTCCCCCCGACATCGCCCTGCCCCATCGCCTGCTCGGGACTCATGTACAGGGGGGTGCCCACCGACAACCCGGTCCCTGTCAGCCGTTCGCCACCTGCCAGGCCGACCGCCGTCGCCACGCCAAAATCGGCGATCACGGCGTGCCCCCCCATGAACAGGATGTTCTCCGGCTTGATGTCGCGGTGCACCACGCCAAGGCGGTGGGCGTAGCCGAGGCCATCAGCCACCTCCTGCACGATCCGAACGGCCTCCGCCAGGGGCAGCTGATGCTGGCCGGTCAACCGGTCCCGCAGGGTCTCTCCCTCCACATAGGGCATGACGTAATACACGAATCCGTCCACCTCGCCGGAGTCGTGAAGCGGAAGGATGTGAGGGTGCGCGAGGAGGGCGGCAATCCGGATCTCGCGGAGAAAGCGCTCCGGCCCGAGCGCCGCCGCCAGGTCAGGATCCAGGACCTTGACGGCCACCCGCCGGTCATGCCTGAGATCCTCCGCAAGGTACACGGTGGCCATCCCCCCCCGGCCGACCTCTCGCACGATGCGGTAGCGAGAGGCCAGGGCAGATCGAAGTCGCTCAAACTGCTCCGCGTGATCGGGCACGACGTGCGGCTCCCGGCGATGGCATCCCGAAGGTGGGGTGACGGGGTCGGGATTACAAGCTGATGCGGCAGCGATGGCATGAGCTGGCTGACCCCGATCAGGAATCGGATCGGGCAAAGGAAGTACATTTCGTCTTCCGCCTGGCACGCCGGTCCGGACGCGGGGTGCGCCTGCTGGGGTTCTTCGCGGGCGGATTCATTGCCCAGGAACCAGGCGCTGCCGGATCCGAGAAGGTGCTCGGCATCGGCGGGCTCTTCTTCCGGGCACGGAATCCGGACTCGCTCGCGCGGTGGTACGAGCGGCACCTCGGCGTGGCGCTCACCCCCACCGGCACGGCCAGCAGCCCTGGCTGCAGGAGGCGGGACCGACCGTCTTCGCCCCATTCCCGGACACCACCGGCTACTTCGGCGCGCGCGACCGCGCGTGGATGGTGAACTTCCGGGTGCGGGACCTGGCGGCGATGGTCGCTCAGCTGCGGGCCGGCGGGATCGCCGTGGTGGTGGATCCGCAGCTCTACCCGAATGGCCGCTTCGCACGGCTCCACGACCCCGAGGGCAATCCCATCGAGCTGTGGGAGCCCGTGGCGCCGGGCGCTCCCGAGTAGCCCCGCGGAGTGCCGGCGCACGGGGCGGCCCTGACCACCATCGCCTCCTCCGACCGCCGCGCCGGGGGCGCCTCCGGTTGACGGTGGGCACCCCAGCCACCAACGTGTAGCCTCCGAGGCCGTCCCCGGGTGAGGCCGGCCATCCCGGACCGCAGCGTGGAGCCAGGCGTACCATGAAGGCACCGAAGGGTCGCGCGGGCGAGCGAGGGAAGGCCCCATGACGCGTCGCCTCCGCCTCACCGCGTACCTCTCGCTCGCCATCGCCGCCCCGGCGCTCGCACAGGTGCCGGAGTCCGCGCCGCGCGCGATCCCCCTGCCGGATGCGCTGGGCGCCAACTTCCCGGTGTCCGACACGCTCACCGGCACGAGTGGGCCCACCGACTACGACTTCCCCACCGGCACCTGGCGCTTCACCTTCCAGCCGCGGCGCGCCGACGGCTCGTTCGATCGCGGCAGGACCCGGATCCTGGACCACCGGACGATGCAGGCGCACCGCGTGTCGCGCTGAACCGGAGGAGCAGATGACTCCCGGCCCGCGGCTCGGCGGCGTGTTCGCCCCCGTCATCACGCCCTTCCTCCCGGACTACGCCCCCGACGCGCCCCGGCTGATCCGGCATTGCCGCTGGCTCCTCGCCCACGGCTGCGACGGCCTGGCGCCGTTCGGCACGACCAGCGAGGCCAACTCCCTCGCGACCGCGGAACGCCGGTCGCTGCTGGATTCGCTCGTCGGCGCCGGGGTGCCGGCGGCATCGCTCGTGCCGGGCACGGGCTGCTGCTCGCTCACCGAGTCGGTCGAGCTCACGGCGCACGCCGTCGGGCACGGCTGCGCCGGCGTGCTCGCGCTCCCGCCGTTCTACTACAAGGGCGTCCCCGACGAGGGCCTGTATCGCCACTTCAGCGAGGTGATCCAGCGGGTCGGCGACGCGCGCCTGAGGCTCTACCTCTACCACATCCCGCCCGTGGCGCAGGTGCCCATCACGCGGGGGGTGATCGAACGGCTGCTGGCGCGCTACCCCGGCACCGTCGCGGGACTCAAGGACAGTGGCGGCGACTGGGCCCACACGCTGGGCCTGATCGAGGCGTTCGGGCCGGACGGCTTCGACGTGTTCGCCGGGAGCGAGGTGTTCCTCCTCAGGACCCTGGTCGCGGGCGGCGCGGGGTGCATCACGGCGGGCGCCAACCTGAACCCGCACGGGATCGCCGCCGTCCACCGGGCCTGGCGGGAGGGCCGCGCGGCGGAGCCGGCGCAGGAGGCCGCCGACCGGGTCCGGCGCGCGCTGCAGTCCGCTCCCGCGATCATCCCCGCGATCAAGGCCGTCGTGGCCCACTGGTCCGGCGACCCCGCGTGGCGGACCGTGCGCCCGCCGCTCGTGGAGGCGGACCCGGCGGTCGAGACCGCCGTCCTGGCCGCGCTCACGGAGGCCGGGTTCGACTTCCCGGTCGATCCGGCCCGGCCTGATTCGTCGTCCTGATGAGGCCGGGATCCGCCCGGCCGGCCTGAACCGACAACCCGTCACCGGGGGGACCCGATGCGCGTGATGCCGGCCCTTCCCCCGCGGAGCCCCCGGGTGGAAGTTCAGTGCCCCACCACGCCAACCACGGAGGTCGCCATGAGCAGGCAGATCCGGCGCGCAGTGCTGCTGATCGTCGGGATGGCCATCGCGGGCCCCGCGTGGGCCCAGGCGCCGACCGCGGCCTCGCCCGAGGAAGCCGCCATCCGCGCCCTCGAGGAGCGGGTCCGGCTGGGCGTGCTCGCCCGTGACACCACCGCGCTCCGGGAGATCTGGGCACCCACCTTCGCGGTGAACGCCCCGGTCAACCGGGTCACGCCCAGCCGCACCGGGGTGTTCGGCCTGCTCACCCAGGGCCTCGTCCACTACTCGAGCTACGAGATCACGATCGAGTTCCTGCGGGTAGACGGGCCCATCGCCGTGGTGATGGGCGCCGAGGTGGTCCGTCCCACCGGCAAGGCCCCCCACGCGGGCGAGACGGTGCAGCGCCGGTACACCCACGTCTGGCGGAAGGCCGACGGCAGGTGGCTGCTGGTCGCCCGTCACGCCAACATCATCGTGCCCGCGGCACCGGCGCCCGGGGAGTGAGGCCGGGCGGCAGCTGACGCGTCACTGACTTCACGGCGGGAGCGGACGGCAATGTCATCCGGCGCCTGCGCCGACCCGCTCTCGCCACCCGGCTCACCCTCTCGCTCCCGGCCCTCGCCGCCTGTGCCCCGGCGCCTGACCGTCTGACGGCCGCGCCTCCCGCGCAGCAGTGCGCCAGCTGCGCGGAGTGGAATGCCCCGCAGGAGCCGTTCAGGATCTTCGGCAACACCTGGTACGTCGGGACCCACGGGCTGGCGTCGATCCTGGTCACGTCGCGGGGCGGCCACGTGCTCATTGACGGCGGCCTGCCGAACTCGGCCCCGCTGATCCTGGAGAACATCCGCGCGCTCGGCTTCGACATCGGGGACGTCTGCCTGATCCTGAATTCCCGCGCCCATCACGACCACGCGGGCGGCATCGCCGCCGTGCAACGCGCCACGGGCACGCGGGTGGCGGCGTCGGGCTGGGGGCCGTACTCCTGGGCCGCCAGCGGTGCGGCCGTGACGGCCAGGAGCAGGGCCAGGAGGGTGCCGGGACTACGCATGCCGGGCCTCGGAGTCGGGGGCAACCCCGATCCTACGGCGCAACCGGCCCGCGCGTTTCTTCCCCTGGCCTGGCCCGCGCCGCGCTGGCCCGTCCCCGGTCACGGGTGGTATCTATCTTGCCGTCAGGGACATCCAGGGGAGCTCCCCATGACCTTCAAGCCCGCCATCTGGCGCCCGATCGCCCTCGGGCTGGCAGTGATCAACGTCGTGGCCACCGGCTTCGCCGCCGACGCCGGCGAGCCGGCGCATGCCGCGCTCCACGCGGGGCTCGCCCTGCTGTTCGGCTACTGGGCTTCCCACCTGAAGCGGCGCGCGCCGACCGCCGGGCGCGATGCCGGGCTCGATGCGCTCGGGGGCGAGGTGGACGACCTGCGCCGGGAGCTCGGCGAGGCCCAGGAGCGCCTGGACTTCGCCGAGCGGCTGCTGGCCCAGCGTCCGCCGGAATCGCTCCGGGTGGACCGGGAGCCTGGGGAGCGCTGACCGGTGGACGACGCCGACGACCTGGGATCCACGCTGGTCGAGTTCCGGAAGGACCCCTTCCTGGCGTTCTTCGTCGGGCTGGTCGAGCGGTTCCCGACCACGCACATGCCGGTCACACTGATGCTGCCGGGCGGCGTGGTCACCGGCAAGCTCGTGAGCAGCGCGGACTACTTCGCCCTCCTGTCGCGGGAGCTGGGTGAGTCCTTCACCGGCATCGGCGAGGAGGCGAGCGCGGCGGTGAGCCACTGGCTCCACGACCGCAGCCGGACGATCCTCGCCGACGCGCGGGAGGAAGTGACGCAGGACACCTACGCCCAGTTCCTCACCGAGGAGTACCTCCACCTGAAGGACGCCCGGTTCGTCCAGGGCCCGGTCATCGGCCCGGCCCCCGGCGCCACGCTGCGGATCCGGCTCCGCGATGTGTCCGGGTACACCTTCACCGAGCTCGCGCCGGCCGAGGAGGCGTGAGGGAGCTGCCGTGACCCCGTACCGCCTGATGTCCGCCAGCGCCCTGCTGCTCGCCGCCGCCGGCCTGGCCTTCCTGTTCGCGCCGTCCGAGGTGCAGGGCCTGCTGCCCCCGCCGGGCGGGGCAGCGGCTCCGCCCCTGTTCCTGCAGCTCTGGAGCGCCGCCCTGCTCGGCCTCGCCGCCACCAGCTGGACCGGCCGCGGGATGACGCTCGGCGGGATCTACGGCCGCGCCCTCGTGCTCGGCAACCTCGTGCACTGGACGGTGGGCGCGCTCGTCGCGGTGCGCGCCGCGGCCGACGATCCCGCCTCGGGCGTGCTTTGGGCGGCGGTGGCCGTCCACGGCGCGTTCGCGCTCGCCTTCGGCCGGCTGCTCCGGCGGCACCCGGGAGCGGCGCCGGCGGCCTGACGCCGATGCCGATGAAGCCGAGCCGAATGCTCGCCCTCGCCGCAGCCGTTGCCCTGTCCGGCACCCCTGCGCTCGCGCAGTCGGCCGCGGGTGCGCCGGAGCCGCTCGCCGTCGGGGAGACGTTCACGATCGCGTCCGCGGTGCTCGGCGAGACCCGGCGCATCAACGTCTGCGTCCCGCCGGCCTGGGGTGAGGCACCCGACGCGCGCCGTCCGGTGCTCTACCTGCCGGACGGCGGCCTGGCCGAGGACTTCCTCCACGTGGCCGGCCTGCTGCAGGTGTCGGTGTGGGGGGCTCGGCGGCATTCCGGCGGTTCATCCGGGCGGAGCTGATGCCGCTGGTGAATGCACGCTGCCGCACCACCGGCGAGACCGCCATCGTGGGGGAATCGCTGGCCGGGCTCTTCGTGGTGGAGACGTTCCTGCTCGAGCCGGACCTCTTCGACACGTACGTCGCCTTCGATCCCAGCCTCTGGTGGAACGACGCGTACCTGGTGAAGCGGGCGGCCGAGGGGCCGGAGCGCCGGCGGGGGCCGGCCGAAGACGCTCTACCTGGCGAGCAGCGGCGAGCCGGAGCTGGCGGAGGTCACGGGCAGGCTCGCTGCGACCCTGCGTGAGCGCGCGGATCCCGGGGTGACGCTGCACTACACCCCGATGCCGGCCGAGACCCACGCGACCATCTACCACCCGGCGGCACTGGTCGCGTTCCGGCAGCTCTTCCGGCCCCTCCCGGACCGAGGCGGCGAGGCCGGCCGGATGCCCTAGCGGTAGCCCGCCGCCTGCAGCTCGAACAGCTCCGCGTACATGCCCCGCTGCGCCACCAGCTCGGCGTGCGTCCCCATCGCCTCCACCTGGCCATCCACCAGCACCAGGATCCGGTCCGCCATCCGCACGCTGGAGAAGCGGTGCGAGATCAGCACCGCCGTCTTCCCCTCGCTCAGCTCCTTGAAGCGCTGGAACACCTCGAACTCCGCCCGCGCGTCGAGCGCCGCCGTGGGCTCGTCGAGGATCAGGATCTGGGCGTCGCGCATGTAGGCCCGCGCGATGGCGATCTTCTGCCATTCACCGCCGGAGAGGTCCACGCCACCCCGGAACCGCTTCCCGATCATCTGGTCGTACCCCTCGGGCAGGCGGCGGATCACGCCGTCCGCGAGGCTCCGCGCCGCCGCCGCCTGGATCCGCGCCCGGTCGTCCCGCGCCTCGATCTGCCCCACCGCGATGTTCTCCGCCGCGGTCAGGTGATAGCGGACGAAGTCCTGGAAGATCACGCCCAGGTTGGCACGGAGCTCCGCCAGGTCGTACTCCCGGAGGTCGTGCCCGTCGAGCAGGATCCGCCCCTCGTCGGGATCGTAGAGCCGGGCCAGCAGCTTGACCACCGTGGTCTTCCCGGCGCCGTTCTCGCCCACCAGCGCCAGCACCTCACCCGCCCGGAGCGTGAACGTGAGGTGCCGCACCGCCCAGCGCTCGGCGCCGGGATACCGGAAGCCCACGCCCTCGAAGACGAAGCCCCGGGCGATCGGCGTCGGGAAGGGCCGCGGGTGCTCCGGCGAGAGGATCTCCGGCCGGATCTCGAAGAAGGAGAACAGGTCGTCGAGGTAGAGCGCCTGGCCCGCCGTCTGGGAGAAGCCGCTCAGCAGGCTCTCGAGCAGGTTCCGGAGCCGCCGGAACGACCCCGCGAGGAAGGTCAGGTCGCCGATGGTGAACCGGCCGCGGAGCGTGCTCCACGCCAGGTAGGCGTATGCCACGTAGTAGCCCAGCGTGCCCAGCGTGGTGAGCACCCCGCCCCACCCCGCGCGCCGCACCGCCAGTGCCCGGTTGGCGCGGAAGAGGTCCTCGGACAGCCGGCGGTAGCGCTCGATCAGGAAGCCGCTCAGCCCGAAGATCTTCACTTCCTTCGCGCTCTCCACGCTGGCCGCCATCTGCCGGACGTAGTCGAGCTCGCGCCGCTCGGGCGTGCGCGCGTAGGCGAGCGAATAGCTCTGCGCGTTGAAGTGGGCCTCGCCGACGAATGCCGGCACCAGCGCCAGCGCCAGCAGGAGGATCAGCCACGGCGCATAGATGATCAGCCCCGCGGCGAAGCTCACGATCGTGATGACGTCCTGGGCCTGGCCGAAGAGCTGGCTCATCAGGATCATCCGGCCGGTGGTCTGCCGGCGGGCGCGCTCGAGGCGGTCCTGCAGCTCGCTGTCCTCGAAGTCCTCGAGGTCGAGCGTCGCCGCGTGCTCCATCAGCCGGATGCTGGTGGCATTGGTGAAGCGCTCCGCGAGGAGGGCGTCCACCAGCGACACGACCCGCCCGAGCACGTCCGACAGCACCGCCAGCCCGAATTCCAGGACCACGAGCCAGGCGAGGCGGCTCACGAGGCCGCTGGCGAGCCATTCCTTCAGGGTACCGGGGGGGCCGGGGATGCCGGCCAGCCGCAGCACCTCGTCGATGATCAGCTTGCCGACGAAGAGCGTGGCCACGGGGAGGACCGCCCGGACCAGGCGGAGCACCAGCGTGATGACGGTATGGGGCGGGCTGGTGTCCCAGACCAGCCTGAGGAATGGCGGCAGGTTCCGGAGGGCGCCGAGGCGCTCGCGCCACGACCGGCTGGCCGGGGGCGGCACGCCCCTGGCGCCCATTTCGTCGTGCTTCGGCATGCGGCAATCATACACCGCGATCCGGGCGCCTGCCCCGGGGTGACTTCCGGACGGGCGCCGGCGGCGGCATCCCTCGATCCGGCGGGCGACCCGGCACTCCGGTGCCGGCCCAGGCGGAGGTGCCGATGGTCCGGAGAGCTTCGTCCCCTCCAACTGCGGGATCCGCGGCGCACAGCTCGGCGAGCGGCCGGCCATCGAGGAGGCGGGATGACCCGTGGCCGGACGTCGGGCGCCGTCTCCGACCCGCTCGGGGGCGCGCTCCGCTTCGCCCCGCTCGTCTTCCTGGCGCACGGGCTCGAGGCGGGGCCCGGCTTCGTGGGCTGGTTCAACGCCCACGTCGCGCGCGGCATCACCCCCGGCCTCTTCGGGACGGTGAACGGCACCGCGCTCCCGTTCACCATCCTGGGCGAGCGCCTGTTCCAGCCGATCCCCCGCCCGCCGAGCCCGGGGGTTGCCCCGCAGGCCGCCCGGCGGGAACTTCGCTCCCGGGACCCGGGGCCGTCCGTCCCCTTCCACCTCGAGGCCGGAGGAGCACCGATGGACCGCCTGCGCGTCGCCTCCCTCCAGTACTTCATCCGCCCGGTGCAGACCTTCGAGCTGTTCCGCGACCAGGTGGTCGCCCTCATCGAGACCGCCGCCGACTACCGCGCCCGGCTCGTGGTCTTCCCCGAGTACTTCACCGTGCAGCTCCTCACCCTGGGCGACGTGAAGCGCCCCATCCAGGAGCAGATCCGCGACCTCGCGGCCCAGCGGGACCGGGTGCGCGACCTGCTCCGGGAGCTCGCGACGCGGCACGGGGTGTACGTGGTGGGCGGGACGATGCCGGTGGCGGAGGGCGACGCGATCTACAACGAATGCATGCTCTTCGGGCCGGACGGCACCCACGAGGTGCAGGGCAAGCTGCACATGACCCGGTTCGAGAACGAGGAGTGGAAGGTCAGCCCGCGCAACGGGCTCAAGGTCTTCGACACCACGTTCGGACGGATGGCGGTGGCGATCTGCTACGACGTCGAGTTCCCCGAGATCGTGCGGGCCGCGGCGAAGGCGGGGGCGCACATCCTCGTCGTGCCGAGCTGCACCGACGACCGGCAGGGCTTCTTCCGGGTGCGCTACTGCGCCCACGCGCGGGCCATCGAGAACCAGCTCTACGTCGTCACCTCCCACACGGTGGGGAGCCTGCCGATGGTGCCGGCGGTGCACCTCAACTACGGGCAGGCGGCCATCCTCACGCCGAGCGACTTCCCCTTCTCCCGGGACGGCATCCTGGCGGAAGGGAACGTCAACCAGGAGCAGATGGTGATCGGCGACCTCAACCTCAAGACCATCCTCGACACCCGCACCAACGGCACCGTGCTCCCGCTGCTCGACAGCAAGCGCACGGCGGCCATCAGTGCCGAGGTGGAGGTGCGCCCGTTGTGAGCCCCTCGACCGCCGTGGAGGTGCGCCGGACGCGGCCCGGGGATCTCGACGGGATCGTGGCGCTGTCGGAGGCGGTCTATCCCGGCGCGCCGGCGTGGTCGCGGGAGCAGCTCGCCAGCCACCTGGCCGTCTTCCCCGAGGGCCAGTTCGTGGCGGCGGCGCCCGACGGCGAGATCGTCGGGATGGCGGCGAGCCTGGTGGTCCTGTGGGACGACTACGCCGACACCGGCACCTGGCGCGACTTCACCGCCGGCGGCACGTTCACCAACCACGATCCCGCGCACGGGCGCACGCTCTACGGCGCCGAGGTGATGGTCCACCCCCGGCTCCAGGGGCAGGGCATCGGCAAGGAACTCTACGCGGCACGGCGGGAGCTGGCCCGCCGGCTCGGGCTCCTCCGCATCCGGGCGGGCGCGCGGCTCCGGGGATACCACCGGGTGGCCGGCCGGCTCACCGCGGAGGAGTACGCGCGCGAGGTGGTGTCCGGCCGGATGACCGACCCGACGCTCTCGTTCCAGCTGAGCCAGGGCTTCCAGGTGATCGGGGTGGTGCACGACTACCTGCGGCACGACCCGGAGAGCCTGGGGAAGGCCGCGCTGATCGAGTGGCTCAACCCCGAGGTCGCCACGCCGGACGACGCGGCCGCCGCGCGCAGCTGGCTGGAGCGCACCCGGTCCCCGCGGGCGCCGCGATGACCCGGATCCTTCCCCTCCGGCGCGCCACGCCCTGCCCCGCCCCGTCCCGATTGACTGCGCTCGCCGACCGGTGAACGATTCACGGCCAACCCGCACCCGACGGAGGAACCGGGATGCCCGACAGCGCCGTGACCATCGTCATCCGCTACCACGCCCAGCCTGCCCATGCCGACCACGCGGTCGCGGAACTCGACCGCCTGATCGCCGACGTGGTCCGGCTGGAACCGGACTGTCACGGCATCGAGCTCCACCGCGACCCGGACGCGCCCCGCGAGCTCCTCCTGGTCGAGCGGTGGACGAGCAGGGACGCCTACTACGGCGAGCACCTCCGGACGCCGCACATCCGCGACTTCATGGAGCGCGCCTCCGGATTCCTGGCGGGCCCGCCGGAGATCACCTGCTGGGCGCCGGTGTCGGCGTACGGCCGGGCCCGGGGATGACCGACTCCGGGGCCCCCCGATGATCTCCGCCACCGAAGCCCTCGACCGCCTCCGCGACGGCAACGCGCGCTTCGTCGCCGACGTCCGGAACCACGAGCCCCTCGGCGGCCACGCGCGCCGGCAGGAGCTGGCCTCCGGCCAGGAGCCGTTCGCCATCATCCTGGGCTGCTCCGACTCCCGCGTGCCGGCGGAGCTGGTCTTCGACCAGGGACTCGGCGACCTCTTCGTGATCCGGGTGGCCGGGAACATCGTGGCGCCGTCGCAGGTGGGGAGCGTCGAGTTCGCCGCCGCCAAGTTCGGCACCCGGCTGGTGGTGGTGCTGGGACACTCGGAATGCGGCGCCATCGCGGCCACGCTGGACGAGCTGGCGCGGCCGTCGGAGGACCAGTCCCGGAACCTCCGCTCGATCGTGGATCGGATCCGGCCCTCGGTGGCCCCGCTCCTGGCCACCGACCTGGCCCGCGACCGGGCCGCGCTTGCGCGGAAGGCCACGCGCGCCAACATCCGCGCCTCCGCGGACCACCTGCGGCACGGCTCGGAGATCCTGGAGCAGCTCATCCTGCGGAACGGGCTGGTGGTGGTGGGCGCCGAGTACTCGCTCGAGACCGGCGTGGTGGAGTTCTTCGACGGCGTGCCCTAGGGGGCTGGCTCCGCCTCCTGCCGCGCGGCAGCCGACCGCGCCACCACCACCACGAGCACGCTGATGAGCGCCGCGAAGAAGCACCAGACCGAGATGAAGTACTCGTGATAGAGGAGCTTCGAGAGGATGAGCGCGGCGACCATGACCAGGCCGATCACCCGCATCATCCGGACGCCGGAGAGGAGCAGCGGGGGCACCGTCACCAGGTAGTAGAGGACGTCCACGGGCACGCGAAAGAGGACCGGAGCCTCGATGCCGTACCGGACGTGATGTCCCGCGATGTCCGCCGTCACGGGAAATGCCACCAGCGCGTAGCCGCCAAGGACGCTCTCCAGCACCCCGAGGGCCAGCAGGACCGAGAGCGCCCGCCGGCGGCCCGGGTCCTCTTCCACCGCCCGGACCATCAGGGGCACCCACGCAGGCCAGAGGACCCTGGCGGCGAGGAGGAAGGTGAATGTCGCGGGCGCCTGCCACGCCGCGTCCACCCTCCCGCCGGCCGCGAGCCAGAGCACGCCCTCGGCGAGCTGCTGCAGGGCGAAGAACAGCGGCATCCCGGCGAGGAGCCGGTATGCAGGCCGCCTCGCCCCGGTGAACGCGGCCACTCCGGCGACTGCGGTGAGGCCCGACGCGGCGAAGCTGGCGCTGGCGGAGAAGCACATGGCGGGGGGTCTCCCTCGGCGCCCGGGCCGGTTGCGGAATGGCGCGCACGGCGTGGCCGGCGGCCCCCTGGTCACTACACGGCGTCGCGCCCCAGGACGGCCATGTCATCCGCGCCGTGGCCTGCGGCGATCAGCCCGTCCATCCGCGCCGCGATGCCGGGCAGCGCCGCGAGCGGCGCCCGCGCCGTCTCCAGCATCAGCCGCACGTCCTTCCGCGCCATGCCGAGCTCGAAGCCGGGGGTCCAGTCCCGCGCCGCCATCGCGCGCCCGCGGCCGGTGAGCACGCCCGACGGGTTGAAGAAGTCGAAGAGCCGCGCCGCCTCGAGCGGCGGCACCCCTGCGCCGGCCGCCACGGCGTACATGTCGGCCAGCAGTCCGGTCATCCCGATCACCAGCGCGTTGCCGCAGAGCTTGTAGACCGCCGCCAGGTCGGGCCGTTCGCCCAGGTATTCCACCCGGGCCGCCTGCCGCTCGAGTGCCGGGCGCACCTCGTCGAACAGCGCCCGCGGCCCCGAGGCGAGGATGATCCCCTGGCCCTGCCGCGCGGCCGCCGGGCCGATGAAGACCGGGCAGTGGAGGTACCGCACGCCGTCGGCCTCGAGCCGGCGGGCCCGCTCCGCGGTGAGCGCGGGCTGGGTGGTGGTGTGGTCCACCACGATCGTCTCCGGGCGGAGCCCGGGGCGGAGCTGCGCCACGACCTCCTCCACCACCGCGTCGTCCCGGAGCACGAGGTGCACCCGGGACGCCCCGCGGACCGCCTCGGCCGGCGAGGCCGCCACGCGGGCGCCGAGCGGCTCGAGGGCGCGCGCCCTGGCGGGCGTCCGGTTCCAGACGGTGACCTGCTCACCGCGCCCGAGCGCGGCCTCCACGAAGGCGCCGCCGAGCAGCCCCGTGCCGAGATAGGCGATGTGCGTCATATTCTCAAGATACCCTTCATCGAGGACCGATGGGCACCAACCGGCTCGAGGCCTTCAGCGACGGCGTCCTCGCGATCATCATCACCATCATGGTGCTGGAGCTCCGTGCCCCGCACGGCACGGGACTCGCCGACCTGCGGCCGCTGTTCCCGGTGCTGATGAGCTACGTGCTCAGCTTCATCTACGTCGGGATCTACTGGAACAACCACCACCACATGCTGCACGTCACCAAGGAGGTGGACGGCGGCATCCTCTGGGCCAACCTGCACCTCCTCTTCTGGCTCTCCCTGATTCCCTTCGTCACCGCCTGGATGGGGGAGAACCACTTCGAGCCGACGCCGGTGGCGCTCTACGGCGTGGTGCTGCTGATGGCGGCCATCGCGTACTTCATCCTCCAGTCCCTGATCCTGCGGCACGAGGGGAAGGACTCGCTCCTCCGCGCCGCCGTGGGGCCCGACTGGAAGGGCCGGCTCTCGCCGGTCCTCTACGTGCTCTCGATTCCCGCCGCGTACCTGAGCACCCGGATCTCGGGCGCGATCTTCGTCGGCGTCGCCCTCATCTGGCTGGTCCCCGACCGGCGGATCGAACGGGTCCTGCCCTCCCGCGCACGGGCCGCTCCGTGACGCCCGGCCCGGCCGCCCTGGAGCGCTATCTCCACGAGCACATCCCGATCTCGGCGCCCCTCGGCGTCCGCGTGCTCGAGGCGGGGCCCGAGGGCGTGCGGCTGGCGGCCCCGCTGGCCCCCAACCTCAACCACCGGCAGACGGCCTTCGGCGGCAGCCTCTCCGCCGTCGCGATCCTCGCGGCGTGGAGCTGGCTCCACCTGATGCTCCGCGGCGAGGGGTTCACGGGCCGCATCGTGATCCAGGGCAACTCGATGGAGTACCTCGCCCCGGCGGAGGGCGACTTCGAGGCCGACTGCCGCGCCCCCGGCGCCGAGCGGTGGGCGCTCTTCGCCCGCACCCTCGCGCAGCGGGGCCGGGCCCGGCTCGAGCTCGATGCCGAGGTGCACGCCGGCGGCCGGCTGGTCGCGAGCTTCCGCGGCCAGTACGTGGCGCTCCACGCTTGACCGCGCCCGCCTCCCGGTTCGACCGGTCGCTGGTCGAGGGCCCGCTCCGGAGCGCGGTCTGGAAGCTCGCCTGGCCCACGATGCTCACCAACGTCATCGGCGGCCTCCAGGGCATCGTGGACCACGCGCTCGTCGGCCACCTGGTCGGCTTCCGGGGGAACGCGGCGATCGGGGTGTCGTGGCAGATCATCCTGGTCG
>CAVQWA010000082.1:0-9843 GCA_963717315.1 uncultured Gemmatimonadales bacterium | reverse complement strand
AGCGTCGGGTGCCGGTACGGCAGCAACCCGGGCACGGTCGGGCTGGCGGGACAGCGGGTGGCGATTCGGGTGCCGCGCGTGCGTGGGGGTGGCGGGGAGATTGCGTTGCGGTCGTACGACGCGCTGCATGGGGATGGCGCGGTGAATGACGTGCTGCTCAAGCGCGTGCTGTACGGGATTTCCTGCCGCAACTACGAGGCCGCGGCGGAATCGATCCCCGGGGCGATCGGGTTGTCGAGCTTGACGGTGTCACGCGGGTTCGTGCAGGCCAGCGCGGCGAAACTCCGGGAGTTCCAGGAACGGGATCTGTCGGGCGAGGAAGTGGTGGCGGTGTTCCTGGACGGGAAGACATTTGCCGATGCGATGATGGTGGTGGCGCTGGGCATCACGCTCAACGGGGACAAGCGTTTTCTGGGGTTCGTTGAGACGGACACGGAGAACGAGAAAGTGTTGACCCCGTTCCTGCGGTTGTTGATCGAGCGCGGGCTGGATATCTCCGCGGGGCTGCTGGTGATCCTCGACGGCGGCAAGGGGCTGCGCGCGGCGGTGCACAAGGCCTTCGCCAAGCGGGCGGTGGTGCAACGCTGCCAATGGCACAAGCGCGAGAATGTGGTGAGCTACCTGGCCAAGGGCGAACAAGCGCGGTGGCGCCAGCGACTGCAGGGAGCCTACAACCGCCCAGAGTACCAGGAAGCCCTCGCGGCGCTCAATGCGGCGGGAGCCCTGGCCCCCGGCCCGGGAAGTGGGCCACCTCATGATCGTGGGGGCCCTGCTGCTGGGCTGTTCCAACGCGCTGATCTCCTGGGCCGAGTTGCATGTTTCCTCTGGCTTGGCGGCGGTATTGGCGGCCCTGGTGCCGCTCTGGCTGGCGGTGTTCTCGGCCACGAGAGGGGGAACCGTCCGCTCGCCAAAGCTCGCTCTGCGTCCCCCCTCTGACCCCCGCGCGATGCCAGGGCAAAGCCCGGGCATCGCGCCTGTGGCGAAGGAACCCCTGGGCGCCAAGGGCTGGGTGGGCCTGGCCCTGGGTCTGGCCGGGGTCTGCGTGCTGGTGTGGCCCACCGGGGGCGCGCGGGTCCATGGCGGAAGCCTGGTCGCGCTGATCGTCGCGCCCATCCTCTGGTCCTGGGGCACGCTGCACGGCAAGCGCTTCGTCCATGGTGGCGGGCTACTCACCAACGTCGGTATCCAGATGGCCACGGCTGCGGTCATCGGCCTCGCCGCCGCGCCGCTCCTGGGCGGGTTCCTGCGCGGCCCGCTCACGCATAAGGCGCTGGCGGCCGTCGCCTACCTGGCCCTGTTCGGCTCCATGCTCGCCTTCTCCGCCTACATCTACCTGGCCAAGGCCTGGCCACCGGCGAAGATGGGCACCTACGCCTACCTGAATCCCCTGGTGGCCGTGCTCCTGGGCAGCCTCGTCCTGCACGAGGCTTTTGGCCCGCGCCAGGGCTTTGGCATGGCCATCATTCTCGGCGCGGTGGCCCTGGTGCAAGTGAGGGCGAAAAGGGCGGCTGTGGCAGCCTAAGCCACCGCAAGGAACGAGCGCATACCATGACGATACACGTCTAGAAGCTTGGAAGCGCGTTGTGCCAGTCCTTCAGTTGTCATGACGGGATCCCCTCTCGACTGCCTGGATCAGGTCGCTGCCCCCTGGTTCTCCCCCAGATTCCAGCCAAATTCCCGCGCGGAACGAGTAGCGCGCCGGCGGCGGCCGGGTTGCGTTCCACTCCCCCCAGCCTCAGCGGGTCGCCTCATGCATCAGCGCCGCGATCCGCAGTCGGACTCCCTCCGGCGCCACGGCCAGCGTCGAGGGGCCATATTGAAGGACGAATCGGATCCCCCATTCCTCGTCCCCAATGAGGTAGTCCGCCGTCACGCCGCCGTCAGCATCTAGTTGCCTGCCTTCCCGCTCGGCCACCCATCGTGCCACTTTCGGATTGAAGCGAACGACAAGCTTTTCCTGGGTCGAGAACGTGAACGGCATCCGTTCCCCGATCAGGCCGTCGAGCACAAACTCCGGTGGGGGGGCGAACCTCGCCTCCTGATGCTGTATACCGTGGATTCGGTCCGCCCGGAAGAAGCGGTAAGTCCCCTCCGCCATCCGCCACGAGATACCACATTCCGCCGTGGAAGATGAGCCCCAGGGGATGGACGTCCCGCCAGGTCGGTTCGGTGGCACTTCCCGACTGGTAGTTCAATCGCACGACCCGGCGCTCGCGGATGGCCTTCCGGAGCTGGGCGATGGTCTCCAGATCAACGCCCGTGGGCCCCGCGGCTTCGAGCCAGCCGCATTCGAGGTCCCCGTCGGGGAGCTTCGCAATGGCGTCCCGGAGCCGCTTCCGGGCGCCCTCGATGGCCCGCCGCTCCTCCGGGGGCCGCTCCTGCGCCAACATCGCGAGTCCTAGCTCGAGCGCCCGAAGTTCGCTGAGCGTGAGCCGCATCGGCCGGAGGAAGTGGCTCGAGGTGACCTCGACGTCGTCCCCGCCCAGGTAGATCCGGACGCCCTCCACGAACCCGCCCGGGTCGTCGTACCGCTCCGCGAGCTGCCGGAGGTCGGCCACGAGCGTCCGCCGGTCGGTGCCGGCGCGCGCCGCGAGCTCGTCGAGGCGGTGAGGCTGGCCATCGGCAACCTCGGGGAGGAGGTGGAGGAGGCGGCGGAGTTGGGCGGTCGCCGTCGAGGGTCGAGGGTCCGGGGTCAAGCCGCCCCTCCCGTCCCCTGCTCCTCACCCTCATACAACGCCAGCACATCCCTCGCCAACTGCCGCCAGGCGTCCACGACGTCCGGCGGTTCTACCGGTCGGGCCTCACCCGCAAGGCTGAGCAGCCACCGCGTGAACGGCTCGCGCCGGCGGATCTTGAACCGGCGCCGGTCGGGCTGGCCCTCCACCGGTTCGCCGAGCTTCGCCGCCGACCTCGCGTACCCGCTCTTCCCGGTGAACTCGACGATGGCCTCGACGACGTCCCCGTCGCCCAGCTCCCAGGCGCTCCGGCTCTTCGCGTGCTCCTTGAGGCTCCAGCCGGCAGGGATCTCGAAGTCACGCTGGCCGGGGCGGCGGGGGTTGACCCGCGCGGCGCGGATGCGGCTGACTCGGAAGTTCTTGACGGGCGATTCGGCGGCTCGGCGGCTCGGCGGCTCGGCCCCGCCCTCCCCCACCGCATCCCGCGCGGCCAGGTACCAGTGCTGCCCCAGGAAGAACAACCCGTACGGCTCGACGTCCCGGTCCTCGACCGCGTCCCGCCCCATCGAGTGGTAGGTGATGGTGACCCGCTTCCCCGCCTCGAGCGCCGCCGCCAGTTCGTCGAACACGGCATCGTCCACCTTCGCCTTCGGCGGGACGATGGCCTCGTGGGTCTCCGCCGCGCCCACCGGGAGGTCGGCCGCGAGCTTCCGGAGCGCCGACCGCGCCTGCTCCGCCAGCGCCGCCGAGCCAAGCTGCTCCACCCGCCGGCCCGCCGCGACCACCGCCTCGAGCTCGTCCGGCTCGAAGCAGAGCTCCGGCAGCGACCGGTACCCGTCCCGGTCCACCCGCTTGGCCCTCGTCACCGGCCGGCCCTCGACCATCAGCGCGAGGTAGGGGAGGTAGAAGTCCTTGGCCCGGAGCCGGTAGCCGAGGACCTCGCCGCTGCCGCTGTCCTTCACCGTCTCGAGCGGGACGCCATAGTCCCGGAGCTCCTTCTTGTCCCGCTCGAAGGTGCGCCGGATGGCCTCCTTCCCCCCACGGGTCCGACCATACGCCGGCACCTCCTCCACCAGCTCCTCGAGCGTGGCGTGCCCGTGCCGCCTGAGCAGGGCGGCCAGGAGGTCGATCCAGCGCTGGAGCTTCGCCTGGGCCACGCGGGGCCGCCGGAGTCGAGGGAATTCGCCTGGGATGTTCGCCGGCGGGGAATCGGCGGGAACTCGCACATTATTGATCCGAAAGTGGTTGGGCGCAAGCTGTCAGGCGTGATAGGTGGCAAGAAAGTGGACGGTTGGACGGTGGGACGGCGGGGCGGCGGCCCCCTCCCCCCCCCCCCCCCCACCTCACCGGGGGGGCTCCCAGCCGAGGTAGACGCCGTCGTCCGTGACCCGGGCCCCCCGGAGCCAGGCGTCCGCCACCGAGGGCGGGACCCGCTGGCAGGCCATCAGCCAGCGGAAGTGCCGCTCGTCCACGAACGGCTCCGCCACCCGGTAGGACCGCGACAGCGCCTCGGCGGCCTGCTCCGCGAACGCCGCCGGCCCATCCGCGGCGACGTACACCCGGCCGTGGGCGTAGAGCTTCCCGTACACCCGGCCGTCGGCCAGGTGCCAGTGATCGCTGGTGGTGAGCACCGGGTGCCGGAGCACGTTGATCACTTCCAGCGGCCGCCCGGGGCGGCCCTCACGGGCACGGTGCCGGATGACGATCGGCGCGAAGGGCCGCCGGCGCTCGTCGCCCTCCGTCACCGCGGCTCCGGCTTCCGATGCCGGCCCACCTTGCTGGTGTACGCCGAGCGGCCCTTCGCCTCCGCCTCGCCCCGGGCGATGTGGTACTTCCGGTCCTGGACCTCGTACCGCCGCGCGGCGAACCGCTCCGCCTCCCCGACCAGGTCGTCCGCGAGCTCCGCCGACCGCACGCTCGCCATGCGCCACGGCTCCAGCTTCGCCGCCGCCTCCCGCAGCACACGCGCCGCTCCGTCGAGGTCGCCCCGGTCGGCCCGCTCGATCGCCTCGCGGCGCGCCTGCACCGCCTCGAACCGCAGGAAGGTCTCCTCCACCACCGGCACCACGCGGTCGCTCCGGTCGAGGTTCGCCACGATCGGCAGCGTGACCTTCTGGTGGAGGATCCCGCCGTCCCGGATGACGTCCGCGATGACCTCGAGCCGCGCCAGCTCCACCGTGCCGAGCTCCCCCACGTTCTCGACGTGGAGCCGGAGCGGCAGCTCCCGCGGGCTGGTGGCGAGCAGGTCGCCGAGCCGCACGACCCACGCGAGGTCGTCCCGCTCCACCGCCAGGCCGGCGGGATGGGTGACGCCGTGGAGGTCGGGATGCACCGGCACCACCCGCACGACGACGTTCTGCGCCGCAAGCGCCACCAGTCCCTCGATCTCCTCCTCGAAGACGCCGGTCATCTGGTCCAGCGACTCGACGTACCAGAAATGTCCTCGGCCCCCGTCGGCCATCCCCTTGAGCAGGTCCTCGTTGAAGTGCGGCCCGAAGCCGATGCAGCTGGTGGAGACGGCGTCCTTCGCCGCCCCGCCGGTGAGACCCGCGAGCCGCGGCAGGTCGGTGATGCCCCGATTCGCCTGCCCGTCGGTGAAGAGGACGACGCGATTGGTGCCCTCGAGCTTCCCCTCGACCACGAGCTTCCGCCCCTCGAGCCAGCCGCCGGAGAGGTTGGTGCAGCCGCCGGCCTGGATGGCGCGGATCAGGTCCCGCGCGTCGGGCCCGCCACCCGGCCCGGTGAAGAGCGCGTTCACCTCGTCGTCGAAGGTGACGACCGCCAGCCGGTCGTGGGGCCCAAGGCACTCGGCGAAACGCTCGGCGGCGGCCTTCGCGGCCTCGAGCGGCTCCCCGGACATCGAGCCGGAGCGGTCGAGCACCAGCGCCACGTTGATCGGGGCGCGGTTCGCCGGCATCTCGCCGGCGACGGTGACCAGGACGTGGACCTGGTGCCGGTCCTGGGTCTGGATGAATCGGGTGGAAAGCTGGACGTCGGCGCGCACGGAGGCCTCCCGGGTTGAGTCCGGAAGGTGGGGAGGGGGTGTGACAGGCGGGCGGGCGGTCGGGCGGCCGGGTGGGCTAGATGAAGTTCCGCTCCACCCGGTCGGCGAGACGGCCGACGTCCACCAGGAACACGTCCAGGTAAGCCTCGCCCGGGTACCCCGCCGGTGCCGTGAGGGGGATGCCGTTCAGGTCGAAGGCCAGGCGGTGCCGCCCGATGATGTCCCTCGCGAGCGAACTCTGGAGGTATGGCGAGGGCTCGGCGAGGCCGCGCCCGACGCTCCGGTCGAGCGCGGCGCCGAGGGCGTAGACCTGGTGCCAGAAGCACCATCGGGGCGGCTCGCCCCCTCCCCACGCCCACTCCCAGCGTTCCGGGGGCAGGTACCAGGCGGCCGGGGCGGTGGCGCGTGGCTGGAGGAAACCTGCCGCGGCGAGCTCCTCCACCGCCCGGCGGACGGCTCGAGGCTCGTACGCGACCGCGCGGGCGATTGCCTGGACGGTTTCCGCCGAGCTGGGCCGGCCCGCGAGGAAGGCGAGCACGTCGGCCTTGATCCCGACGCCGAGACCCAGCCGGAGCCGCAGCATCAGCGCCGAGGGGGCCTCGCTCGACGCCGTCGCGGCAGCCTCCCCCTTCCATTCCGATGCCGCGTACTCCGCCGGTGCGCGTGCCAACGCCCGCCACCGGGCGTCCTTCCCCCGTGTCAGCGCCAGGTGGGCGAAGCCGGCCAACCCGGCCGACAGGTCTGCCGGGAGGTCCCGGGCGAGGTTGCGCATCCGCTGGGTGCTCAGCAGGCGCGCCCCGGCACTCGCCCAGAGCCCGAGGAGCCGGCCGAGGCGGGGCTCCGTCTCGCGGAGCCAGGTCGAAGCGAGGACCAGCGCCTCCGGATCAACCATCCCCTGCGCCGCGCGCACCCCGGCAGCCGGCATGCCGACCGCAGCCCACTGGGACCACGCGGCCCGGACCAGAGCCTCTCCCAGTCGGCTGGCCGCACTATTCAAGTTGGCGGAGGGCATCGGCAATCAGTTCGTCGAGGTTGGCGCCGAACGCGGGCGACGCGTCCTGGGTACGCACCCACTCCGCGGCGGACGCCAGTTCATCCGGCGTGGGCCGGAGCGCGAGCAGATCCCGGTAATGCCGGCTGCGGGGGCCGTGGTCCACAGCCGCGAACATCCCCGAAGTCGCGCGCGACCTTGCGGGCGGCGGCAACGAGTGCGGGAGGCAGCGGATCAGGCGGGGCGACCGTGGCGGGGTGCGGCCCGCTCGCCGGAGTGCCGGTGGCGATGACATCCACGTCCCGCGTGGCCCGGTTGATCCACCCGTGCATCAGGAGCGCCGCGCCACCGACGATCACGATGGCCGCGTCCTCCCCGGCCGCTTCGAGCTGCTCGGCGAGGGCACGGACCAAGTCCGTGACAGCGGGTGGATCAGATCGATCGTGCATTGGCTCTGATAGTCACGTAATAGGACTATTATAGCCACTTCTGGGCGCTACGTCAAGCGGTTGCCCGGCACCATCCCTGGGCGGACTGGACCGACCGGCAGGCTCGAACGGCCGGCCAGATTCCCAATTGGTCAACTTGACCAATCGGCCGCGCCTCCTATATTGGTCAAGTTGACCAATCCGGAGCGCCCGATGGCCAAGGTGTACAACATCTACGAGGCAAAGACCAACCTCTCCGAGCTGGTGGAGCTGGCCTCCCGGGGAGAGGAGGTCATCATCGCGAAGTCGGGGGTGCCGAAGGTCCGGCTCGTACCGGTGCCGCAGGCGGGGATGGTGCGCGAGCCGGGACTCTGGGAGGGACGGATCAAGTACGGGGCGGGGTGGGATGCCCCGCTGTCGGAGGCAGAGCTGAAGGACTGGGAGAGCCCGGACGAGGGCGGGCTCTACGAATGAACCTGCTCCTCGACACCCACGCCCTGCTCTGGTGGATCGACGGCAGCCCTCGGCTCGCCCCCGACGCCGCCGCCCGGATTCGCGAGGGCCCGCCGCCCCGGGTCAGCGTGGTCTCGGCCTGGGAGATCGCCATCAGGGAGGCGAAGGGCCAGCTCCGCCTCCCCGCCCCGCTCGACCAGGCACTCGACCACTACGGCTTCATCCGCCTCGCGGTGGACTTCCGCCACGTCGAGGCGCTCCGCGCCCTCCCGCCGCATCACGCCGACCCGTTCGACCGGATGCTCGTCGCCCAGGCCCGGGTGGAGGGCCTCGTGCTCGTCACCGCCGACCGGGACTTCGAGAAGTACGACGTGCCGGTGGTGTGGGCGGGGTGATCACGCCGATCTAGGAGAACAACTCCCGGTCCCGGATCTTCCGGGCATTGGTGAAGTGCTCGTCCCACCAGGGCTTCTTGCCCGGCTTGGGCGGCTTGGCGAGCTGCAGCTTCTTCTTCGCCTTCTTCGACTCCTGCTGCGCCACGCGGAAGTGGTAGTGGTCGAAGAGCCGGAGCGCCTCGACGGTGTACGCCACCGCCACCCGGCGGTCGCGCACCAGCAGCAGGTTCTCGCCGTTCATCTGGTCGGCCGCCGCGGAGAAGTTGTAGGAGCCGAGGTAGACGCGGGCGGTTGGCTTGTCGAAGTCAATGACCACGAACTTGTGGTGCATCCGGTTCCCGCCCCCGCCTTTCGGCTCCGCCTTGAACGGCAGCGGCACGTCCTTCGTGAGCGCCTCCGGCCGCACCGGCGCCACGTTGCCGTCGGGCTTCTGCAGGTCGATGCCGCCCACCTTCCGGTCCGAGATCCCGTAGACGAACACGTCCTTCCCCTTCGTGACCTTCTCGATCGCGTCGCGGATCGGGCCCTTCGTCTGGTAGAGGAACGCGAGCGAATAGAAGAGGCTCGACTTGGTCCGGGTCCCGATCTCCTTCCCGACCTCCTCGAGCATCGCGTTGGCCGGCGCGAACGGCGCGAAGCCGGCGCGGACGCTCACCCCCGCCATCCCCAGGCTGGCCAGCTTCGCCGACCCGGTGGCGCCGAAGCCGGTGGGCTTGTCGTTGGCCCAGTAGTCGTCGAACGCGGCGAGGAAGCGCTTCACCGGCCTGGCGCCGTGGAGCACGAGGGCGTTGTTGGCCTGCACGTAGAACCCGCGCCAGGTGAAGTTGGTGGAGCCACAGACCGCCGCCTTCACCTTCGGCCCGTCCACGACGATGGTCTTGTTGTGCTGCAGCTTCCCCAAGTGCTGGCGCTTCACGTTGGCCTTGCCGGCCGACTTGGCGAGCCGCTTGGCGGCGCGCGTCTCGGATGACGTCGGCTTCCCGTGGGGACCGTCGTCGTCGATGATCACCTTGAGCCGCTTGCCGAGCTGCTCCAGCCGCTTCACCACCTCGGGCTCGCTCAGGTCGTAGGCGATCACCCGGACCTGGGCCTTCTTGTCGGCCACCGCGCGGTCGAGCACGCCGAGGATCGCCTCCCGCGCCTCGAACCCCATCCACCGGAGCGCCTCCGCCGCCAGCGGGTGGGTGGGCGCGAAGTCGAGGCCCTGGTCGGCGTTCTTCGGCAGCAGGTCGGACACCGGACCCTTCGAGACGTACCGGTCCACGAACGCCTGCGACGACACGAAGCCGCGGGTGAAGGTCACGTTGAGCTTGCCGGGCAGGGTCTCACCCCGGAGCTCGAGCGCCGCCTCCTGCGGTTCGCCGTAGCTCAACTCGTCCAGCGCGTTCATGAACACCGGTGTCACCCGGTACCGGAACTTGCCGGGGAGGTTGGCATTCCGTGGGAAGTGGATCCAGCGGAACTTCTGGATCGGTGAGAGCCGGGTGGAGAGCTTCGCCGAGTCCACTTCCCCGCCCGGCGCCGGGAAGGCGATGCGGTTCTTGAGCGCGAAGAACCGGTCGCCCCCGGGCTCCATGTACTCGATGGCGAAGCCGACGAAGTCGCGCGACGGCTTCCCCTGCTTCCAGTTCATCGCGAGGAGCGCCATTCCCTCGCCGCGATGGATCTTCAGGGTGAACAGCGCCGCGGGATTCTTGCCGGTCACCTGGAAGTCGGCGGGCATCGTGGCCCCTCCGGGCTGCGGGAGGCCCACTAATTGGGGGTGGGACGGAAAGCCGCAAGCAGTCAAGCGTGACAGGGGGGGGAAGCCGGGAACGGGAAGCACGGAGCGGGGAGCGGGGAGCTCGGTCGGCTGGGGATTGCGAATATTGCTGATATCAGTTTGGATTCGCTGATA
>CAVQWA010000081.1:0-7701 GCA_963717315.1 uncultured Gemmatimonadales bacterium | reverse complement strand
GCTCTCCCGATCGAATCCGCCCTTCCCGCGCTTGCCGCCGCGCTCCGGGGCGCCGGCGCGGCGGTGCTGCAGGCCCCCCCCGGCGCGGGCAAGACCACCCGCGTGCCCCTCGCCCTGATGGGCGAGCCGTTCCTGGAAGGCCGGCGGATCATCCTGCTCGAGCCGCGCCGCATCGCCGCGCGGGCGGCTGCCTCGTGGATGGCGCGGAGCCTGGGCGAGGAGCCCGGCGGGACCGTCGGCTACCGCATCCGGCGCGAGTCGCGCGTGTCCGCCCGGACGCGGATCGAGGTGGTCACCGAGGGCATCCTCACGCGGATGCTGCAGGACGACCCCGCCCTCGAGGGCGCCGGCCTGGCGATCTTCGACGAGTTCCACGAGCGGAGCCTGCACGCCGACCTCGGACTGGCCCTCGCGCTCGAGACCCGGGCCCTGCTCCGGGAGGACCTCCGGCTCCTGGTGATGTCGGCCACGCTGGAAGGGGCGCCGGTCGCGGCGCTGCTGGGCGGCGCGCCGGTGATCACCAGTGAGGGGAAGGCCTGGCCGGTGGAGACGCGCTGGCGCCCGCCCCGGGCGGGGAGGCGGCCGGCGGAAGCGGTGGCCGGGGTGGTCCGCGAGGCGCTGGGCGAGACCGCGGGCGACCTGCTCGTGTTCCTCCCCGGCGCCGGCGAGATCCGCCGGGTCGAGGCGCTCCTGGCGGAGCCACCGGTGGCGGCCACGGTGCTTCCCCTGCATGGCGCGCTGCCCCAGGCCGAGCAGGACCGTGCGCTCCGGCCGCTCGCCGGGCGCAAGGTGGTGCTCGCCACCAACGTCGCCGAGACCAGCCTCACGATCGAGGGCGTCCGGGTGGTGGTGGACGGCGGGCTCGCGCGCGTGCCGCGTCACTCGCCGCGCACCGGGATGACCCGGCTGGAGACGGTCCGGGTGTCGCGCGCCTCGGCCGACCAGCGCCGGGGCCGCGCTGGTCGCACCGCCCCCGGCGTGTGCTACCGCCTCTGGGACGCGGCGGAGGACCATCACCTTCTCCCGCGGACCACGCCGGAGATCCTGGAGACGGACCTGGGGCCGTTCGCGCTGGAGCTGGCGCTCGCGGGTAGGCGGAGCCCGGAGGGGATGGCGTTCCTCGATCCGCCGCCCGCGTCGGCATTCGCCGCGGCACGATCCCTCCTGGCCCAGCTCGGCGCACTCGACCCCGGCGGGGCCGTGACCCCGCACGGCCGGGCAATGGCCCGCTTCGGCGTGCATCCCCGGCTGGCCCACCTCCTCCTTCGTGGACGCGCGCTCGGGCTCGCCGCGCTGGCGGCCGACCTCGCCGCCCTGCTCGGGGAGCGCGACCTCTTCCGTGGCCGCGAGGCGAACGACGCCGACGTGCGCGCCCGGGTGCACGCGCTGCACGCCGGCGACGCCCGGGCCGACCGGGCGCTGCTGGCCCGGGTACGGGACGAGGCCAGGCACCTGCGCCGCGCGATCGGCGCGGGGGAGGGGGACCGGGCGGACGAGGGGATGGCCGGGGCGTTGCTCGCCCTCGCCTACCCCGACCGGGTGGCGCAGCGGCGGCCGGGAGAGGCCGCGCGCTACCTGCTCCGGAACGGGCAGGGCGCGGTGCTCGACCCGCAGCCGCTGGGGCACTCGCCCTGGCTGGCCTGTGCCGACCTGGACGGCGGCCGGCGGGAGAGCCGGATCCGGCTGGCCGCTCCGATCGAGGAGGCGGAGGTGCGCGCGCTCTTCGCCGGCGAGATCGAGACGGCCGGGGAGCTGGGCTGGGACGAGGCGGCGCGAGCGGTGGCGGCGGTGCGGCAGGAGCGCCTGGGGGCGATCGTGCTGCGCGAGGCGCCGCTCGGGGACCCGGATCCCGCAGCGGTGACTGCGCTGCTCCTTGGCCGGATCCGGAGCGAGGGGGTGTCGGCACTTCCGTGGGGCGACTCGGCCCGGCTGCGGGCGCGTCTCGCGTTCCTCCACGCGCTGGACGCAGCCTGGCCGGACGTGTCGGACCCCGCGCTGCTGGAGTCGCTCGAGGCCTGGCTCGGGCCCCGCCTGGCCGGCGTGCGGCGATGGGCGGACCTGGGGAAGGTGGACCTGGGCGCCGCGCTGCTCGACCGGTTGCCGTGGGAGCGCCGCGCCCGACTCGACGAACTCGCGCCGCCCCACCTCGTGGTGCCGAGCGGGTCGCGGATCCCGGTGGATTACGGCGATCCCGCGCGGCCCGCGCTCGCGGTGAGGGTCCAGGAAGTCTTCGGGCTCCGGGAGACCCCGCGGGTGGGAGGCGGGAGGGTGCCGCTGACGCTCCAGCTGCTCAGTCCCGCGCGCCGGCCGGTCCAGGTCACGCAGGACCTGGCCGGCTTCTGGCGGACGGGCTGGGCGGAGGTGCGAAAGGAGCTCCGGGGACGCTACCCGAAGCACGACTGGCCGGAGGACCCGGCGCTGGCGGTGGCGAGGAGGGGGACGGGGCGGGGGTAGGTCGCAGGTCGCCGGCCGGAGGCCACGCCCCTCTCACTGGCGTGGCCTCCGGCCGGCGACCTGCGACCGCTAGTTCCGCGTCTCCAGCGCCTTGTCGATCAGGTACGTGACGTACTCCCGGTGTGCCCGGGTGCCGGCGTCGCCGCTGGTGTTGCCGGCCTCGAGCCGCCGGATCTTGCGGAGCTCACCGTAGGCCTGGCCCCGCGCCTGGAAGTCGTACGGGTTGGCGGGGAGCGGGCTCACCATCGCCGTCAGGCGGTTCAGGTAGGCCACCTGCACGTTTCGCCGGAAGCCGTTCACCGTCCCCCGTGCGTCGGCGTCGAAGATCGCTGACGTGAGGTCGCTCATCACTTCGGCGAGCGGGTAGCCGTTGCCGTAGAGCGAGCTGTTCGAGACGCGGCTGAGCGTGGCCGGATGCGTCAGGTGCATCAGCACCCCGTTCTGCATGCCGAGGACCCACTGGTGGATCTTCGGATCCTCCGGCTGGCCGAAGAAGTCGAACCCGCGGCGCTGCGGCTGGAGCAGGTTGTAGAGCCCCGCCGGCGCGGTCCAGGCGCCGGGCGCGAAGAACTCGTCCCGGAGCAGCTGCATGGCCCGCTTCTGGTCCGCGCGGCCCACCGGCGCATACGGCTGCGTCGCACCCGGCTGCCCGACCATCGCGCGGTCCACGTACACTCCACCGATCCAGCGCGAGGCGATCGTGGCCGAGCCGCCGATGGTGCCGGTGGTGACCAGGAAGTTGTTCAGGACCTCCTGGTGGGACTGGCCGCCGACGAGGAACTTCCGCTGCAGCTCTCCCAGCACGGTGCGCGCCAGCGTGATGCGCCCGGCGGCGTACCCGATCGCGTCGCTCGACATGTCGTTGATCATCACCCGCGGGTCGATGCCGCCCCCGGGCGACCGCATGTCGTCGGCGTCATTGCCGAAGGCGAGCCCCGGCTCGGTGGACCGGGCCAGGATCCGCTCCCGGCGCGCCTGCTCCGCCGCGGGATCCGCCGCGGCATCGGAGTAGCCGAACTCGATCGCCCAGAGGTCGTACGGGCCCGGGGTGGTGGTGGCGAACTGGCCCTGGGGCGTTCCGCGCGGCGCGATGTTCAGCGCCGGGTAGTCCATCACCGAACCCTGCAGCCCCGTCTCCCGCGTCCGCGCCAGGTCGTTCAGCTCGGCCGGCGGCAGGAACTGGGTGCCCTTCATGTTGTGGTTGAGGCCCAGGGTGTGCCCGACCTCGTGCAGCACCAGGTAGTGGAGCGACTCGTCGAGCAGCCGACGCCGGAGCGCGGGGTCGGCGTCGAAGGCGGCCAGCGCCGCCTGGCCGAAGAGGACGTTCTGCTGGTGCCAGAGCGCGAGCGCACAGGCGCGCGGATCCGGGCGGCCGCCCACCGGCGCCGGCCACTCGGTCGGCACGAACGCCGTGGGGTCCCACAGCTCGGCGGACCGCATCCGATTGGTGACGAACACCCACTCGAGCATGACGTCCGCGCCAAGGATCTGGCCGGTGCGCGGGTTCACGAAGCTCGGCCCGTACCCGCCGAAGGGCGGGGTGGGGGAGCTGGTCCAGCGGAGCACGTTGTACCGGATGTCACCGGCGTCCCAGGTCGCCGTGTCGGGCTGGATCTCGACCCGCACGGCATTGCGGAATCCCGCCCGCTCGAAGGCCTTGTTCCAGGCGAGCGTGGCCTGGCGGATCGTCTCGCGGTACTCGACCGGCGTGGTGTTCTCGATCCAGAAGGTGACCGGCTCCACCGGCTCGGAGAGCGTGGCGCCGGGGTCCTTCTTCTTCAGGTTCCAGCGGTTGATGACGTCACGGTAGTTCACCGCCGCGGTGGTGGTGAGGTCGGTGACCTGCTGGCCGAAGTAGCCCACCCGCGGGTCGTCGAACCGGGGCTGGTAGTCGGTCTCCGGGACGGCGATGAGCGAGTGCTGCACGGTGATGGTGACGTAGCGCGGGTCGGTGACCTCGGGACCGCCCTGGACCACGGCCGTGGGGTTGTCGAAGACGTAGTCGGTGACCACCTCGGTGTTCCGGGGGTAGTTCCGCACGCTCCGGATCCGGCTCTTGTCGTCGCTGCGGTTCCCGAGGACGAACGCCCGGGGGTTGGGCGTGGCGCCCGGGACCGGCGGCGGCTTCACCTGGGTGAGCGCTTCGGCCACGAAGAGCTTGTCGGCGGAGACGAGCAGCGTGCCCGAGGCGCTGTCCGCGCCGACGATCTTCTCGACGGCCAGTACCGCGGGGCTCGTGTTGGCGTCCGCCGCCCGCGCGAGCGGGCTGGCCGGGTCGAAGTAGAACGCCGTGTTCTGCGCGACGAAGGCGAGCTTGTCGAACTGCCGCTCGACCCGGAAGATGATGTTGTCGCGGAACTGGCCCCGGAACGCTCCCGCGAAGAGCGGGCCGTCCGAGACCACGGTGAAGTAGATGAAGTCCCGGCCGAGCTGGTCCGCCTTGACGGCCAGGTGGACCTTCCCGGTGGCGGTGTCCTGGTAGACCGTGAAGAGGCCCGGATAGGCCCGGGCCGCCTTGACGACCTTGTCGTATTCCTTCTGCCGGTCCTGCGCCGACGGGGCACCGGCCGCCGCGGGCCGGGCGCCGGCCGCGGGTTGGGGGGTCGGTCCGGACGCGGGCCGCCCGCCGCAGGCGGCGGCGAGGGGGAGGAGGAACGCGAGGGCGAGCGCCGCGGACGAGCGGGACCGCATCGGGGGCTCCTTCGGGTGGTTGACCGGGATGACCGTGGTTCGGGGGGCCGATGACACGACGCCGGCACCCCCGCACGTGACGGGTGCCGGCGCCGGATTGTTTCGGGGCCTCGCGGCCCGGTCGGGCTAGCTCCGGACGCCCAGCAGGCCGCGCTTGAAGCCCTCGCCCGGCCCCGGCTTCGGGCCGATCCACGCCTTCCACAGGGCGTCGGCGAAGACCTTGCCGGGCAGCGTGCCCTTCACGTCCCCGCGCACCATCACCGTGGTGCCCTTGTCGGGCTCGTAGGTGAAGACGAACTGCTCGCCCTTCTTGATGTCCTCCATCCACTCGCAGAGCGTGACGAACTGCTGCTCGAGCTCCGCGGAGGCGTCGGGGGTGTTGTTCTTCAGCCCTTCGTCCCAGGCCTCGCACATCTTGCCCTTGTCCACGTCGCGCAGGAACTGCATCACGACATGGCGAGGCTGGTCGGCCGCCAGGATCTGGCTGGCGCTGCCGGACCTGGCCGGGAGGTAGAGGCCGGCCACGTAGACCTTGAAGACGGCCTTCTTGCGGAGGGCGACGCCGTTGAGGACGAGCGACTGCCCGCCGACCTCGACCGTGGCCGGGAGCGTGACCCCATTGTAGGTGGTGTCCGCGGCCGGCGCCGGTACGAGGGCGGCTGCGAGGGCGAGCAGGGCGAGCGAGGACATGGTACTGCCTCCAGCAGGGGAAAGACGCTCGTGGATGCTAGTATCGGGGTCCCGGCTCCGCCAGTGCCACGGGGCGCGAGCCCCCGGTGCGACCTTCCCCCGGGGAGGCGCATCTCTCCCGGCAGAATGCACGATTCACCAGGGAGAATCCCCATGCGCACCGCCCGCCTCGTCCCCCTCCTCCTCGGTCTCCTGGCCGCGGCGCCCCTCGCCGCGCAGGATCCGGAGGTGAGGGTCTTCGCCACCGCCCCGCAGCGCGCCCGGCTGGGCGTGTCCGTGGACGTCCGCGCCGACAAGGAGCTGGACCCGATCGGCGCCCGGATCCGCGACGTGGTCCCCGACGGTCCCGCCGCCAGGGCCGGCCTCAAGCCCGGCGACATCGTCACGAAGCTCGACGGCCAGTCGCTGGCGGACGCCGGGTCCGACGACGAGGCCGCCTCCGGACCCGGCCGACGGCTCGTGGAGCTGGCCCGGAAGCTCGAGCCCGGCGATACGGTGAAGGTCGAGTACCGCAGGGACGGCCGGGCCCGCACGGCCACCATCGTGGCCGAGGAAGTCGGGTTCGGGGGGTTGATGCGGATGCCGGAACTCGCCCGGCTCCGGGAGCGCATGCCGATGCTCGAGGCGCTCCCCGGCGAGGGGTTTGCCTGGTCCGGGATGGGCCCGGGCGGGCTCCGGCTTGCGGAGCTGAATCCCGGGCTGGGCGAGTACTTCGGCACGAGCGAGGGGCTGCTGGTGCTCGAGCCGCCCGCCGATTCGACGCTTCCCCTCCGCGCGGGCGACGTGATTCGCGCCATCGACGGGCGGAAGCCGCAGTCGGCCGAGCACGCGGCGCGGATCCTCCGCTCCTATGCCAGGGGCGAGCAGGTGAAGCTGGAGATCACCCGGCAGCGCCGCCAGAGCACCGTCACCTGGACGGTCCCGGAGCGGGGCACGATGCGGCTGCGTCGCGCCCAGCCGATCCGGACGCGCGCCCCGCTTCCCCCCCGGGCCCCCGCCCCCCGCGCCGAGCGCAGCTGAGCGCCCGCGCGGCCCGGACGGACCGACGGCCACTCGCCCCGGGGCGGGTGGCCGTCGGTGCGTCCGGGGCCGGCCGCAGGTCAGGGCCGGAGTCGGCCCACCACGATGGTCACGTTGTCGGTACCGCCTCGCTCCAGGGCCAGCGCCACGAGGTCGCGGCAGGCCTGCTCCGCGCTGGAGAGTCCGAGGAGTGCCGCCGCGATCTCCTCGTCGGAGACGTGCTTCGTGAGGCCGTCGGTGCAGAGCAGCATCACGTCGTCCCAGCGGCACTCGAGCACGCTGGCCTGCGGCGTCGCCTCCGCGCTCCCGAGCGCGCTCACCAGGACGTGCTTGAGGGGCGAGCGGTCGGCCTCGGGCTCGGTGAGGGCACCGTCCTCCCTGAGCGCCTCCGCCAGGGTCTGGTCCCGGGTGAGGAGCTCGAGCCCCCCGTCGCGGAGGCGATAGCAGCGGCTGTCCCCCACGTGCACGAGGAAGGCGTGGGGCCAGAGGATCGCCACCATGGTGAGGGTCGTGGCAAGCCCGCTCTTCTGGCCATCGGCCACGAGCTGCTGGCGCAGCACCTCGTGACCGTGGAGCACGCTGGCGCGGAGCTCGCTGACGAAGCGCTGCTCCTCCGCATGGTCGAAATGGGCGTAGAGGTTGGCGAAGGCGGTGACGTGCTGGACGATCGCGCGGAGCGCGGTGCTGCTCGCCCGGCGGCCGTCGCCGCTGCCGACGCCGTCCGCGACGCAGAACAGGTAGCCGCGCGAGCCGCTGGTGAGGGCGTCGAAGGCGCCGGGTTCCAGGCTGGTGGTGACCACCCGCAGCGCCTTCTGCATCGAGGCGATGAGGAAATTGTACTTGTCC
>CAVQWA010000080.1:0-24009 GCA_963717315.1 uncultured Gemmatimonadales bacterium | reverse complement strand
CTGGTGGCGCCTGGAACAGTACGTATTGCTGCGAACGGCGCGGACGGCCCTCCACTCGGCGCGGCGGAATGCGGCCGGGGCCGTCTCACCCAGGACGAGCACGACGTCGGGGTCGCGGGCCGCGATCGCCTCGAGGCTCACCGGGGCCGAGGCACCCCGGAGGTCGGCGAAGACGTTCGTCCCCCCGGCGAGGGTGACGAGTTCGCTCAGGTAGCTGGCGGCGCCGATCGCGACGGGTGGCTGGTCGCCCACGAGGATGAGCGCTCGCAGGGGCTCGCGGGGCGCCGGCGCGCGCGCCGCCGCGAGCGACTCGGCGAAGGCCGCCGCATAGGCGTCCCCCGCCCGGGGGCGGCCGACGAGCGACCCGACCGCGCGGGCCGCGCGGGCCAGGTCCCCCAGGCCGTCGGTGCGGAACTGCGCCACGGCGATGCCGAGGCGCCGGAACTTCGCCACCGCCTCGCCGTTCGCCCCGGAGCGGTAGACCAGGACCAGGTCGGGCCTGCGGGCGACGACCGCCTCGACGTTGGGTGCCAGTCCGTCGCCGACGCTCGGCACCGCCGCGGCTGCCGGGGGCCAGTCGCACCAGGTGGTCCGGCCGGCCACCGCGTCGCCCGCCTCCAGCGCGAACAGCAATTCGGTGAATGCCGGGAGGAGCGAGACGACCCGGGTGGCGGGACGGGCCAGCGCCACCGTGTCGCCCGCGTCGTCCACCACGAGGATGGCGCGGGGCTCGGGCGCCCGCTCCCCCGCGCACGCGGCGCCGAGAAGCACCAGGCAGAGGGGCGCGGCGAGGCGCGCAGCACAGCCGATGCCGGGAATGCGACCGCCCATCCTGGGCGGGCAGGGATGGGCGCGAATCCGCCGCGATTCCGGGCGGGAATGGCGCCACCTGCCCCTCCCCCGAGGGAAACAGTGGTGGCGCGAACGGAGAGGTCTCCTGGCTCCGGGCCTTCGTCCGCCTTCCCGGTTTCCCAGTGGCGTCGTGGACGAAGTGGATGTGCCCGTTACAGTGGCGGGGCCGCGCCGGCTTCGAACCGGCTTCCGAGCGTCCCCGTTCGCCTATGACGAGGGCGAACCTAGGCGGGGCGCCGGCGGCGCGCAAGAGCGCGCACCGTGGCGAATGCGAGGCCCGCGCCCAGCAGCCCGACGAGTGCGGGAAGGAACCACGCGGGGATCGTGCCCGGCCCCCGGGGGAACCGGATCACGAGGGTGGCTCCCGGCTCGGCGCGGCCGGTCCAGCCGGTGAGCTGCAGTTCCGCGGCGGGATCGTCCGGCGCCCGGCGGAGCCACGCCGCCTCGGCGCGTGCGCCCGGCTCCTCGAGCAGCACCTCCACCGAGTCCACCGCGGTGTCGAACGTGAGGGACGCGTCGCCCTCGGCATCGAGGTGATAGGTGACGAGCAGCTGCGCGTCGCCCGGCGGAATCGGGGCCACGATCTCGAGACGGCCGGCGTGGAGCTCCACCGCGCGGCCGGAGAAATCCCCCTCGGCGCCGATGAGTTCCACCGCGCCGGCGGGGAGCGGCACCACGAACGCGGGCGAGAGCGAATCGGGCGCCACCCGGCTCGCCGGCCCCGGGTTCCGCAGCCGGATGACCTCGATCACCTGCCGGGTGATGCCCTCCTCCGGCGCGGCGATGACGAGGTGGCGGCCGGTCGTCCGGACCGGCTGCGCGCTGCTCGAGTCCGAGACCGTGAGGGTCACCTCCGCCCCCCGGCGCGCCTCCCCCGCGGGGACCGGACGGGCGAAGTAGGCCACGCCGGCCCACTGGGCACTGATCAGGTAGATCGCGGTGGTGTCGAGCGCCGCCCGCAGCGCGAACCGCCCGTCGGGCCCGGTGCGGACGGAATCCACGGGCCCCTGGGCCGCGCGGCTCACGCGGTGGAGCACCACGTCCGTCGCCACCGGCAGGGAGTCGGCGGCGCGGACGCGAACGACGCGCCCGCTCACCCGCGCCTCCTGCGCCGTGGCCGGCGCGGCGACGGCGAGGAGGAGCAGCGCGAGCGCCGCCTCAGGGCGAGAACTTGCCGAAATCTTCGGGATCGAGCTGCTCGAGGTAGCGCTTGAGCGCCTCGGCGGCGCCGTCGTCGGGCGGGGGCTCGCCCGGCCCCGGGCCATCCTCTCCGCCCTCGCCGAGGAGGCCCTCCGCGGCAAAGATCGGGGCATTCAGCCGGAGAGCGAGGGCGATGCTGTCGGAAGGCCGCGCGTCCACCTGGAAGACGTCCTCGCCGCGCCGGATGAGCAGCTCGGCGAAGTAGGTGTTCTCCTGCACCGACCGGATGTAGACGTGCTGGAGGCCGCCTCCCAGCCCGAGGATGATCTGCTTGAGGAGGTCGTGGGTGAGGGGCCGCTGGAACTTCACCCCCTGCAGTTCCATCGCGATGGCAGTCGCCTCCGCGGGGCCGATCCAGATCGGGAGCACCCGGGCGCCCTCGCGCTCGCGGAGGATCACCACGGGCGAGTTGGTCGTCCGGTCCACCCCGAGCTGGGCGACGGTGACCTCGATCACCCGCTCACCCCCGACCGCGCTCCGGAGCGCATCGGCCCGGTCGGTGCGCTCCCAGGTGAACAGGTCGGCCTCGGTGGACCGGCCCGCGTCGAGCAGGCTGGTGACGGTGGCGCGCTCCGGGCTCCGCCCGAAGTGGCCGTAGGCGGCGGTGGGACCGTAGATCGGCCGGAGCAGCCCGAGCGCATCGATGATCGCGGCGGGCCTGAGGTCGAACACCTCCTGCACCACTTCCTCCAGGCGCTCGTCCGGCACCCTGCCGGTGTGGAAGGTGTCCACCATCACCGACACCGGCCGCGCCACGCCGATCGCGTACGCCACCTGCACCTCGGCGCGATCGGCCAGCCCCGCGTGGACGATGTTCTTCGCCACCCACCGGGCGGCGTACGCGGCGGAGCGGTCCACCTTCGACGGGTCCTTCCCGCTGAAGGCGCCTCCGCCGTGCCGCGCCATGCCGCCGTAGGTGTCCACGATGATCTTGCGGCCGGTGAGCCCCGCGTCGCCCTGGGGGCCGCCGATCACGAAGCGGCCGGTGGGGTTCACGTAGATCCGATCCGTCGGGGGCGCGAAGTCGTAGCGGGCGAGGACCGGGGCGATGACGTGCTCGGTAACCGCGGCGAGGATCTCCGCGTGCGCCAGCGGGCGGCCGTGCACCGTCTCGTCGTGCTGGGTGGAGACGACCACGGCGGTGACCCCGACCGGGCGATCGCCCTCGTAGGCCACCGACACCTGCGACTTGCCGTCCGGCCGGAGCCAGGGAAGCCGCTCGAGGCCACCGTCCCCCTTGCGCACCGCGGCGAGACGCTCGGCCAGCCGGTGCGCCAGGACGATCGGCAGCGGCATCAGCTCGGGCGTCTCGCGCGTGGCGTAGCCGAACATCATGCCCTGGTCGCCGGCGCCCTGGTCCATCGCCTTCGCGGGATCGGCGTCCACGCCGCGCGCGATGTCGGCGCTCTGGCGGCCGATGGCGGTCATCACCGCGCAGGTGCGGAAGTCGAAGCCGTAGGCCGCGTCGGTGTATCCGATCCGCCGCACCACCGCGCGCACCACGTCGGGAATCTCGACGTAGGCGGCGGTGGTGACCTCCCCCGCCACCACCGCCACCCCCGTGGTCAGCAGGGTCTCGCAGGCCACGCGGGAGCGCGGGTCCTGGAGCAGCATCTCGTCGAGGATCGCGTCGGAGACCTGGTCGGCGACCTTGTCGGGGTGCCCTTCGGTGACGGATTCGGAGGTGAAGACGTGGCGCTTGGGGCTGGACATCGGGCGGCAGGACTCCGGCTCAGGAATCGGGGTCGGAAGGCTGGCGCAAGCTAGCGCCACCCCTCCCGCCCGGCAACGCGTCCCGGAGGCCGAGGAGGCGCAGGTCGATGTGGGCGCGGGTCGCGTCCAGCACGGCCGCCTCGACGTCGGCGGCGGTGCCGGCGGCGAGCGCCCGCACGGCACCCTCGCGCGCGGCGGCGAGGGGAACGTTGCGCAGGACCCACTTGATGAGCGGTAGCGCGGGCGGGGCCACGCTGAGCGCCCGGAAGCCGAGGCCGGCGAGCAGGATCGCCCAGAGCGGCTCGGAGGCCATCTCGCCGCACAGGCTGACTTCGCGCCCGGTGGCGTTCCCCACCTCGAGCACGTGCCGGAGCTGGGCGAGCACCGCCGGATGGTGCGGCTGGAAGCGGCGCGCGAGGCGCGCGTTGCCCCGGTCGACGGCCAGGGTGTATTGGGTGAGGTCGTTGGTGCCGACGCTGAAGAAGTCGCACTCCTCGGCCAGGCGGTCGGCGAGGATCACCGCGGCGGGGGTCTCGATCATCACGCCCACGGGCAGCTGGTCCACCGCGGGGAGCCCCCGGCGGGCGAGTTCCTCCCGCTCCTCGACCAACAGCGCCCGGACCGCGCGCACCTCCTCGACGGTGGTCACCAGCGGGAGCATCAGCCGGACGTCCCGGCCGCGGGCCGCGCGCAACACGGCGCGAAGCTGGGGCCGGAAGATCTCGGGCTCGTCGAGGCAGACGCGAATCGAGCGCCATCCGAGGAACGGATTCGGCTCCGGCGAGGTGCGGAACGCGGAGGGGAACTTGTCCCCGCCGAGATCGAAGGAGCGGATGACGACGGGACCGGGCCGGAAGGCCTCCGCCACGCGCGCGAAGTACTCGGCCTGTTCGTCCTCGGTGGGCAGCTCGGTGCGGCCGATGACGAGGAACTCGGTACGGAGGAGCCCGACGCCCTCGGCGCCGTGCCGGAGCGCCCCGTTCAGCTCCTCCGGCAAGTCCACGTTCGCGAGGACGGCGATGTGGTGGCCGTCCGGTGTGACGGCCGGCCCCGAGGCGGCGGTCTCCAGCTCCAGGTCGAGCCGGTGCCGCCGGCTCGAGAGCGCCTGGGCCTCGTAGATCTCGTCAGGCGTCGGGTCGAGGACGAGCCACCCCGAGAGCCCGTCGAGGAGGACGGTGGACCCGCTCCGGATCCGGTCGAGGGCGCCGGTCACGCCCATCACGGCCGGGATCCCCAGGGAGTGGGCCAGGATCGCGCTGTGGGAGGTGCGCGTCCCCTCCTCGCTCACCAGGCCAATGACGTGCTCCCGGTCGAGCTGGACGGTGAGCCCGGGGGAGAGCTCACGGGCGACGATGATGACCTCGCCGCCGAGGTCGCCCGCCCACCATTCGGGATCCTGGCGGCCGGTGAGGCGGTGCAGCACCCGCCGGTGGGTGGCGGTGAGGTCGGTGAGCCGTTCGCGGAGGATGGAGCTGCCGGTGCTGGCCCACATCTCGCGCGCCTCCAGGGCCTTGAACTCGAAGGCGGTCTCCGCGCTGAGCAGGTTCTTCCGGATCAGGAACTCGACGCCGGCAAGGAAGTCGGGATCCTGGACCATGAGGACCTGGGCGTCGAAGATGCCCGACTCCTCCGGACCCGCGCGCTCCAGCACCTTGCCCCGCAGCTCCTCCAGCTCGGCGACCACCTCGGCGACCGCCTGCCGGAGTCGCACGATCTCCTCTTCCACCTCCCCGGGGCCGATGGAGCGGTCGATCACGTCGGGGAAATCGAGGCGGACCACGATCGCCGGGGCGAGCGCCGTCCCGGGCGAGACACCAATGCCGCGAAGCCGACGCGCGCTCACAGCTCGTCGAACCCCTGCGCGACCAGCGCCGAGAGGGCCTCCACTGCGGCCGCCTCATCGGCGCCGTCGGCGCGGATCCGGAGCCCGGCGCCGCACTCCGCCGCCAGCATCATCACGCCCATGATGCTCTTCCCGTTGACCGACACGCCGTCGCGCTCGAGCTCGATGTGGGAGGCGAAGGAACTCGCCAGCCGGACGAGCTGGGCGGCCGGGCGCGCATGGAGCCCGAGCGGATTGATGATCGTCACGATGCGTTCGGTCACGTGAGCCGTCCCTCGATGGCGATGCCGGTGAGCGTGAGGAGGGCCACGGCCGCGATGAGCAGGAGCCCGTAGCGGAGCCCGGTGAACCAGGCCGGCCGGACGCGGGCGAGGAGCACGCCCACCCCGGCGACGGCGAGGGCCGTGAGCCCTGCGGGGCCGGTGAGCCCGCCCAGGAGCCACGCGGACGCGCAGGGGATCGCCGCCCCGACCGCCAGGCCGGCCAGCCGTCCGACCCGCTGTGCCGCGCCGGTCAGCCATGACTCCCGGATGGCGCGGCCGACGGCGAGGCCCTCGCGGAGACCCATCCGGAGGCCCCACGCGGTCGTCGCGAGCCGGATCCCGTTCCAGGCGACGAGCAGCCCCCCCACGGCCAGCCCCGGAATGCCGAGGCTGACGCCGAGGAGGGCGCAGCCGGCCAGCGCCGGGAGGAGGCCGGCCCAGAAGAGCTGGTCGCCGAGCGCACCCAGCGGTCCGCCCAACGCGGTGCGAAGCCGCTGCACCTGCTCCCCGGTCGCGCCGTCGTACTCCGCGCGGACCGCCGCTCCGAGGGCGAGCCCGGCCAGGTACGGGTGGCCGTTGAAGAACTCGGCCGAGCGCACGGTGGCCGCCGGGTGACGGACGGGCTCGGTGGATCGCAGGTCGCGGAGGAGGGGCTCCGCCGCCCAGCCCATGCCGATCCCCTGCAGCCGTTCGTAGTTCCAGGCTGCCTGGAGCGCGAGCAGGCGGGCCACCGCGAGGGCGCTCCCGGTCACCGGAGCACCGCCCAGAGAAGGCCGAGCGCCGCGCCCAGCCCGAGCCAACGGAGCCGGAGTCCCCGGCCGGCATTCCGGATGGCGCCCGAAGCCGCACCCGAGATCCCCGCCCCGACCAACCCGATGGTGAGCACCGACGCCGCCGCGTTGCCCCACCCCGCCATCGGCCAGAGGCGCGCGACCGCCGCGCCGGCCGCGACCGCCACCGCCCCGAGCGCCAGCGACCGCAGGACATCGCGCCCGAGCCCGCCCAGTTGCAGCGAACCGATCACCCGCGGCTCGCCGGTGGCCAGGGCCGCCGCCCGGCGGTGGACCGCCCGCGCATTGGACTGGCGGAGGTACTCCAGCGTGAGCCCGCCGAGCCATGCCAGGGCGAGCGCCAGCGCGAGGGCGGGCCCCAGCGCCCAGGGCCCGTCCAGCCCGGCGGTCGCCACCGTGGCCCCGGCCGTGGCGGCGCCGTAGTCCGGATAGCGCACGGCGCCGACCGGCATCACGTCGAGCGCGTACAGCTCGAGTGCCACGCCGGTCAGGAGACCGGCCCGGGGGTCGCCCAGGATGCACCCCGCCAGCGCACCCACGACCAGCGGGCGGGAGAGGAGGCCCTGCGGGACGCTGACCAGGTCCACGCCGGCCACGGTGGCCCACGCCGTCACCGCGGCGAGCGCGGCCAGCGAAGCTTCACTCACCGGAGCGACTCCAGCGGCACGGCCGACGTCGCCGGAACGTCCTGTGCCGTGATCCGCACCCCCGTCGCCGCGAGGCGCTCCAGCCGCTCGAACTCCTCCGCGGAGAGGTACACCCACGGCAGTCGCTGGGTGCGGCCCGGCCGGTGGTGGATCCCGCCGAGGTTCACCGCCTCGAGGCGTCCTCCGGCACGGTCGTGCAGGGCGACCATCGTGGCGACGTCAGCGGTGATGAGGATGCCGCGATCGGGCCGGGCAACCCAGGCAGAGAGTGCCGTCGCCCCCTCCTCCACGCTGGCGAAGATCACCTCGACCTCGGGAGGAGCGGCCAGGCGGTAGAGTTCCTGCTCCCAGTCACTCGCCCGCACCACGTCGTCCACCAGCACGATGAACGTGGCCCCGAGCGGCCGGCCCCACCCGATGACGACCTGGCCGTGGATCAACCGGTCGTCCACCCGCGCGAGTGCCAGCGTCACGCCGGGAGGCGGATGGCCCGCGTGCCCACGCTCATCGCGCGCCCGGCGGCCTCGGCCGGAGACAGGTCCCGGTGGAAGAGGAAGTCGAGCAGCATCGCGAGGTTCACCCCGGTGACCGCGGCCACCTCGGGATGGCCCCGGAGCCGGTGGAGAGTGGCGACCAGGCAGGAGCCGCTCGGCATGTCCACGAAGACCACCGCGGGGCGGCCGGCGATGGCCCCGTGCACCCGATCCTCCAGGTCGCCGCGGGCGCACCCGGCGTTCGAGACCGGCACCAGGGCGTCCCGCACACCGCTGATCTCCTCCGCGGCCCCGACGAGCGCAGCGGCGAGGTCGCGGTGACAGACCACGACCCCGGTCAGCGGCTCACTCATAGTCCTCCTGCAGGTACTCCCGCACCTTGCTCTGCTCCCGCATCCGCCGGATCAGCCGCTCGTTGAACTGGGCGGCGACGTCCACCCCGGTGTAGCGGAGGAGGTGGTTCATCGCCACGACCTCCGAGACCACCGTGATGTTCTTCCCCGGGTTGAGCGGGACCACGACCTTCGGCAATGCCACGCCGAGGATCTCGGTGGTCTGTGCCGCGAGCCCGGTGCGGTCGGCGTCCTGCGCCGTCTCCCACGCCTCGAGCTGCACCACGACCTCGATCCGCTTCTGCTGCCGCACGGAGCGGATGCCGAAGACGGCCTGGATGTCGATCAGGCCGATGCCGCGGATCTCCATGTGGTGGCCCGCAAGTTCGTGGCCCCGCCCCAGCAGCACGTCGTTGCCCCGGCGGGTGACGAGCACCACGTCGTCGGCCACGAGGCGGTGGCCCCGCTCCACGAGGTCGAGCACGCACTCGCTCTTGCCGATGCCCGACCGCCCGATGAAGAGGAGGCCGACGCCGTAGACATCCGCCAGGGAGCCGTGCACCGTGGTGCGCGGCGCGAACGCCTCCTCCAGCAGCGGCTTGAAGCGGCGGTAGAACTCGGAGGTCTTGAGCCGCGAGCGCAACACCGGCACGCGCCGCTCGGTGGCCAGGGCGAGCAGCTCGGAGGGTACCTCCAGCCCCTTCGTCACGAAGACGCAGGGAATGTCGAACCCGAAGAAGGCGTCCAGCTTCGCCCGGCGGTCGTCCGCCGGAAGGCCCTGGAGGTAGGTGATCTCCGTCTCCCCGAAGACGTGGATGCGTCCGGGGAAGAAGCGGCCGGTGTAGCCCGAGAGGGCGAGGCCCGGGCTCGCGACCTCGGCGTCGGGGACGACCTTGTCCAGCCCGAGCTCGCCGGTGACAGCCTCGAGCTGCAGCACCTCGCCCCGCGGCCCGAGGAGGTCCCGGAGGCGGAGGCTCACACCCGGTCCGTTTCGGCCCGGCGCCGCGTGGTCCGGCCGCCGGCGCGCTCGAGTTGCGGCCGGAGCTTCTCCTCGGCGCGGTCCAGCGCGGTGCGGTGGTCGTCCGCCTGGGCGGCGGCCATTGCCAGATCACCCCGGGCGAGGTGGATCCGGAGCTCGACACTGGGCTTGCCGTGGGTCACGTCGAAGAGCACCGTCGCGTCCTGCGGCCGCGGCGCGATGCCGGCGAGCCGGTCGAGGATGCCATCCGCGCGCTCGCGGAGCGCGTCGGGAATCTCGCAGTGGCGGATCGTGATGGTCTTGCGCATCGAGGCGCTCCCCTCGTCAGGTGTGCGGGCGAGCCTGCACCAGGTCCTCGAGATGGGCCAGCGTGGCCGTGGCCGCGCCCTCCCACGGGTGATTCTCGGCCCACCGGCGGGCGGCACCGCCGAACCGCGCGGCGAGACCGGGGTCGAGGGCCAGCTGGACCATCCGGCCGGCCAGCGGCTCGGGGCTGCCGTGCGGCACGAGCCAGCCGGTCTCGCCGTCCCGGACCGAATCCCGCAGGCCGGGGCTGTCCGAGGCCAGGGACGGAGTCCCGCAGGCCGCGGCCTCCATCACCGTGATGCCCCATCCCTCCTTGGGCGAAGGAAATACGTTCGCGGTGGACTCGCGCAAGAGGCGGAGCTTGGTGGCCTCGTCCACGAAGCCGAGGAACCGGACACCGTCCCCCGCGCCGAGCGACGTGGCCAGTCGCTCGAGGCGGGCCCGGTCGTCGCCCTGGCCCGCCACGAGCAGCCGGAGGTCCGGCACCGACCGCCGGGCCAGGACCGCAGCCCGGATGGCCGTCTCCACACCCTTGTAGCGCTTGAGCCGCCCGAGGTAGACGAAGGTCGGCGGCCCCGCGGGCCGGCCCGCCGGGGCGGGCGTGAAACGCGCCGTGTCCACCCCGGGATGGATCACCCGGATCCGCGCGGCCGGCACGCCGCGCGCCACCAGGTCGTCCCGGGTGCTCTCGCTGATCACGTGGAAGCCGGTCCGGCGATAGGCCCGCGGAATGCCGCGTTCCGCCGCCCAGACGATGCCCGCCGACACCGGGTCCACCTCGCGGAAGGCGGTGGTGCCGAAGAGGTGGGGGATGAGGGTGCAGAACGGGAGCGGCGTCACCGAGGGGAGGTAGAGTGGGAGCTTGTTGACGTCCTCGACGACCACGTCCGGGGCCTCGGCGCGAAGCGCGCGACGCACCGCCCCCCGGCCGCGGAGCGCGAAGGTGTGGCGCCCGCCGGTGCGCCGGACCTCGATCCCGTCCACCTCGTCCCGCCCCGGCGCACCGGGCCAGCCCGAGCAGACCAGCCGCACCCGGTGAGCGCGCGCCGCGATCCGGGCGAAGATCTCGAAGAGGTGGATCTCCGCGCCGCCCGCCTGCGGGTTCAGGCGGTCCTGCCAGTTGACCAGGAGGATGTTCACAGCCGCCCGAGGTCGCGCGCCACGCGATCAAGCACGCCGTTCACGAACGCCGGCGCGCGCGGCCCGGCGAACCATCCCGCCAAGCGGACCGCTTCGTCGATGGCCACCCGGGGCGGCAGCGCGGCGTCCTCGAGCTCGTGGATGCCGAGCCGGAGGATGTTCCGCTCCATGAGCCCGAGTCGCTCGAGCCGCCAGTTCTCCGCGGCCCGGGCCACCAGGCCGTCGAGCCGCTGACGGTCGCGATGGACCGCCGTGGCGAGCGCCTCGGCGCGCTCCAGGACCCGCGGCTCCGGCCCGGTCAGGCGGGCGAGCCCGCTCGCGAGGTCGTGGAGCCGGACGCCGGGCTGGAGCTCCGCACTGTAGAGAAGCTGCAGTGCGCGAGCGCGGGCCCGGGTCTCAATCCGGAGCATTGCGGCCGTCGCGGAGCTGGGCCAGCGCGTCGGCCGCGGTGATGGCCGCCTCGGCCGCCTCGTGGCCCTTGTTGCCGGCGTCGCCGCCGGCGCGGGCGAGCGCCTGCTCGAGGGAGTCCACCGTGAGCAGGCCGAATCCCACCGGCAGGCGGTACTCCAGCGCCACCCACCCGAGGCCGCGGGCGGTCTCGCCGGCCACGTACTCGAAGTGCGGCGTCTCGCCCCGGATCACCGCGCCGAGCGCCACGATGCATCCGTACCGGCCGGTGGCCGCCGCCGCCGCCGCCGCCGCCGGGAGCTCGAAGGCGCCCGCCACCCAGACCACGTCCACCCGGTCATCCCCCGCCCCGGCGGCGGTGCAGCACTCGCGTGCGCCGTCGAGGAGGCGGCGGGTGACCAGTTCGTTGTAGCGGCTCACGATGACGGCCACGCGCCCCGTGGCGCGAAGCCGGCCGATGATCTCAGGCACGGGCGTCAGTGGGCGAGGAGGTGGCCGAGCTTGTCGCGCTTCGCGGCGAGGTACCCCTGGTTGTGGCTGGACTCGTCCACCACCAGCGGCACGCGCTCGGTGATCGTGAGCCCGTAGCCCTCGATCCCGACCAGCTTGCGCGGGTTGTTGGTCATCACCCGGATGGTCGAGAGCCCGAGGTCCCGCAGGATCTGCGCGCCGATGCCGTAGTTGCGGAGGTCGGGCCGGAAGCCGAGGCGCTCGTTGGCCTCCACCGTGTCGTCGCCCCGGTCCTGGAGGGCGTAGGCGCGGACCTTGTTCAGCAGCCCGATGCCCCGCCCCTCCTGGTCGAGGTAGACGATGACCCCGGCGCCCGCCTCGCCGATCCGCTTCATCGCCGCGTGGAGCTGCGGGCCGCAGTCGCAGCGGAGCGAGCCGAACACGTCGCCGGTCAGGCACTTCGAGTGCATCCGGACCAGCACGTCCGCGCGGCCGTCCACCTCGCCGTGCACCAGTGCCACGTGCTCCGCCCGGTCCACGTCGTTCTCGTAGGCCACGAGGCGGAATTCCCCGAATCCGGTCGGGAGCCGGGCCTCCGCGACGCGGTGCACCAGCCGCTCGGTGCCGAGGCGGTAGGCGACGAGTTCGGCGACGGAGACGAAGGTGAGCCCGTGCCGCCGGGCGAACTCCTCGAGCTCGGGCCGCCGGGCCATCGACCCGTCCTCGCTCAGGATCTCGCAGACCACCCCCGCCGGCGTGAGGCCGGCCATCCGCGCGAGATCCACCGCGGCCTCGGTGTGCCCCACCCGCTGGAGCACGCCCCCGGGGCGCGCCCGGAGCGGGAAGACATGCCCGGGCCGGCGGAGGTCGGACGGCGCCGTCGCCGGGTTGATGGCCACGTGGACGGTGATCGCCCGGTCGGCCGCGGAGATGCCCGTGCTGACGCCGAAGCGGCGTTCCGCATCCACGCTCACCGTGAACGCGGTGCCGAGCTCTTCGGTGTTCCGTTCGGCCATCTGCGGGAGTCCGAGCTGGTCACAGCGCTCGGGCGTGAGCGCGAGGCAGATGAGGCCGCGCCCATGCCGCGTCATGAAATTGACCATCTCGGGTGTGACGAGCTCGGCCGCGCACACGAGGTCACCCTCGTTCTCGCGGTCGCGATCGTCCGCGACGATGATCATCTTCCCGTTCCGCAGGTCGTCGATCGCCTGCGCGATGGTGCCGAAGGATTCGGTCACGAGTCCCGAGTCACGAGTCATGGGCCGTCCGCGCGCGGCGCATCACCACCTCGCGAGTCACGATTCGCGACTCGCGACTCCAGCATCCCGGCGACGTACTTCCCGATCACGTCCCCCTCCACCTGCACCCGGTCGCCCGGCTGCCGCGCGCCGAGCGTGGTGTGCGCCCGGGTGAAGGGGATCAGGGACACCTGCACGACCCCCGGGCGCGGCATGGCGTTGACCGTGAGGCTGACGCCGTCGAGCGTCACCGAGCCCAGCGGCACCGTGGCGGCGGCCACCGCGGGGGGCACGCGGACATCGAGCAGGAGCGCGTCCTCCCGCGCCGTGACCGCCTCGACGGTGCCCACGCCGTCCACGTGGCCCTGCACCAAGTGGCCGCCGAGCCGGTCGCCCGCGCGGAGGGCACGCTCCAGGTTGACGCGCCGGCCCGCCGCCCATTCGCCGGTGGTGGTCCGCTCGACGCTCGTGGCGACCACGCGCAGCTCGAACCATCCCGGCCCCGACGCCTCGACCGTCAGGCAGGCGCCGTCCACCGCGACGCTCTCGCCCGCCGCGAGGTCGTCCCAGGGGCACGCGACCCGGGCCACGACGCCGCCCCCCGCGGGCCGCACCGCGTCCAGGCGGCCGACCGCCGTCACGATGCCGCTGAACACGTCCGGTCCGCCACGAGCAAGGTATCCTCGCCAAGGGGTCGCCGCTCCGTCACCCGCCAGCGCTCCGCGGCCTCCAGTGCGACGCCGGGGAGGCCCGCCACCGCCGGGACGCCCTCACCCAGCCAGAGCGGCGCCTGCACCCAGTAGAGCCGGTCCACCAGTCCCGCCCCGAGCAGCGCGCCCGCCAGGCGGCCGCCCCCCTCGACCAGCAGCGACCCGATGCCGAGCCCGCGAAGCGCCCGCATCGCGGCGGGGAGGTCGGCGGCGGAGAGCTCGCGACTCCCGGCTTGCGCCTCGCGCACCGGGCCCACGCGGACCACCACCGCGGGCTGCTCCCCGCCCCCGCGGAGGAGCTTCAGGGCGACCGGCAGCGCCGTCTCCCTGATGAACACAACGCGGCGCGGTTCCCGCCGGGGACTCACGCTCCCCCGCACCGTCAGCGCCGGGTCATCCCGCCGCGCGGTCTCGGCGCCCACGGCGATCGCATCGAACCCGGCCCGGAGCCGGTGGGCCCACTCCCGCGCCTCGGGGCCGGAGATCCACCGCGACCGGCCCACCCCATCGGCGATCCGCCCGTCGAGCGAGGTGGCCAGCTTGAGGGCCACCCAGGGCCGGTCGGGCCCGGCGACGCGGTGGAGAAACGCGGCGTTCTGCGCGGCGGCCTCCGCCGCGAACTCCGGGAGAGTCGCCACCTCCACCCCCCGCGCGCGAAGCACTTCCGCGCCCCCGGCGGCCGCGGGGTCGGGGTCGCCCAGCGCGAACAGCGCCCGCCGGACCCCGGCATCGGCCACCGCGGGGGCGCAGGGCGGCTGCTTCCCCTGGTGCGCGCACGGCTCGAGGGTCACCACCATCGTGGCGCCGCGCGCCGCCTCACCTGCCGCGTCGAGCGCCACGCGCTCGGCGTGCGGCCCGCCGAACTCCGCGTGCCAGCCCTCACCGACCACCGCGCCGTCCCGGAGCAGCACGGCACCCACCATCGGGTTCGGGTGCACCCGCCCCCATCCCCTCCACGCGAGGTCGAGCGCGCGCCGCATCGCCTCGGCCTCGGTCATCTCAGAACGCGAGCCCGATGGCGAGCCCCCCGAAGAACCGGCCGCCGTCCTCGTCGATCTCCTCGAACTCGGTCGCGAGGTCCTGTCCCTTCGCGAGCTGCCAGCCGACCTCGGCCCCGAGGCGAGCCGGCCCGAACCCGAGCGCGGCGTCGAGGAAGGCGAGCCAGCGCGACTCCTCGACCCGGATGTCCGCCGCCGACTGGGGCAGCCCGAGGACCGGGTCGCGGAACCGCGCGGAGGCATCGCCGGTGTAACGGTCGAGGCCGACCCCGCCCCCGAAGCCGAACGCGGCCACGCGCCACTCCGCGCTCGCCCGGACGTTGAGCGCCGCGAGTCCGGCGGTGTACTCGTAGTCCTGTCCGGGATCGGCGAGGTCACCGTACCGGAGGTCGGGAATCGTCCGGCGCATCATCGCGATGCCGACGCCCGGCACCGGGAATGCGGGCTCCAGCACCCCGATGCGCACGCCGTAGCCGATGCCCAGCGCGATGCCGCCGATGGACGCGGCGTCGGGATCGACCGTGAGGTCCTCCACCTGGTCGGTGGGAAGAAGCTGGACCGACCCGAGCAGCGAGAGCCGGAGCAGGCCGCCGGGCAGCCCGCGCCACAGCCCGAGCTCGCCCTCGATGAGGGGCGCCGGCACGACCAGGTGCTCGCCCGCCGGCACGGTGCTGGTCGAGCCGTCGTAGTCCAGGCTGGGCAAGCGAACGGAGGCGGCGTTCACCCGGAGCACGACGCCGGCGCGGGGGAAGCCCCCGACACCGGCCGCCGGGCCGAGGAGGGGCTGCCCGCCGCCCAGGAGGAGCCCGGCCACGGGGTAGAAGAGCCGGGTGCCGTCAACCGCAGCGTTGCAGACGTTCGCGGCCTGGCCCCCGTAGCCGGCGCACTCGGGGTTCTGGGCCGCCGCCGGCCGCGCGCCGGCGAGGCTCACCGCCAGAAGCAGCGCACCAGCACCACGCCTCATTCGCTCCTCCTCATTCCGCAAACCGCACGCCCCGAGCCCCGGACCGCACCTCGCCGACCACCCAGGTTGTCACGCCCGCGGCGGCGGCCGCGTCACGCACCGCCCCGACCTCGCCCGGCGCCGCCACCGCGATCATCCCGAGCCCGAGGTTGAAGACCTCGCGCATCTCGTCGGTGGTCACGCCGCCGGCCACCTGCATCACTCGGTAGGCCACCGGCCACGCCCAGGCGCGGGCCTCGATCACCGCCTCGACGCCCTCCGGCAGCACCCGCACGAGGTTGCCCGCAAGGCCGCCGCCGGTGATGTGCGCGAGCCCGTGAACCCGCCCGAGGACGGGGCGGATGGCCGCGGCGTAGCTCCGGTGCACTGCCAGGAGCACCTCCGACACCGTGCGGCCCGTCTCCGGGAAGGGTGCGTCCACGCCGAGTTTCATGACGTCGAAGACGATTCGCCGGGCAAGGGTATAGCCGTTGGTGTGGAGCCCGCTCGCCTCGTAGCCCAGCAGCACGTCGCCGGGGCGGATCCGGTCGCCGTGCAGCGCCTCGTCCTCCTCCACGACGCCGACGATCGTGCCGGCCAGGTCGAAGTGGCCCGCGGCGTAGAGCCCCGGCATTTGTGCCGTCTCGCCGCCGGCCAGCGCCATGCCGTGGGCCCGGCACCCGCGCGCGACCCCTTCGACGATCCCGGCGAGCACCTCGGTGGCGAGGCCGGCGCCGGCGATGTAGTCGAGGAAGGCGAGCGGCAGCGCCCCGTGCACCAGGACGTCGTTGACCGAATGGTTGACGAGGTCCTCGCCCACGGTGTCGTAGATCCCGGCCTCGAGGGCCACCAGCACCTTCGTGCCGACCCCGTCGGTGCTCATGACGAGCACCGGCCGCCGCATCCCCGCCGGCACCCGCACCATCCCGCCGAAGGCCCCGGGCCGGCCGACCGAGCGCGCGGTCTGCGCCCCGGCCACCGCCTCGATGATCCGGGCCCTGGCGGCATCGGCGGCCGCGAGGTCCACACCGGCGGCGGCGTACTGGCGCCCGCTCACTCGACCGGCTCCGCGGCGGCCACGTGGGTGAGGTCGTGAAAGGCGGCTACCCGGGCCTCGACCGCCCCCAGGCCCACGCCGTCGAAGCCGCGGATGCCGAAGTGCGCCACGGCGAACGACCCCATCGTGGCCCCGTAGACCATTGCCCGGCGGAGGTTGTCGCTGGACACATCGCCGGTGCGCGCCACGTACCCCATGAACCCGCCGGCGAAGGCGTCGCCGGCGCCGGTGGGGTCGAAGACCTCCTCCAGCGGGAACGCGGGCGCGTAGAAGGTCCGGCCCCGCTCGATCAGCAGCGCGCCGTACTCGCCCTGCTTGATGACGACCCGGCTCGGCCCCCGATCGAGGATCCAGCGGCCGGCGCGGTGGATGTTCCAGTCGCCGGAGAGCTCACGCGCCTCGGCGTCGTTGACCATCAGGATGTCCACCCGCTTCAGCAGGCCGAGGAGTGCCTCGCGCTTGCCCTGGATCCAGTAGTTCATCGTGTCGCAGACCACGAGGCGGGGCTGGGTCACCTGGTCGAGCACGCCCAGCTGCAGCTCGGGGTCGATGTTGCCGAGGAAGATGTACTTCGCCGACTCGTGGCCGGGCAGGAGCCGCGGCCGGAACTGCGCGAACACGCCGAGGCGGGTCTCGAGCGTCTCCCGGCTCTGCAGGTCGTAGGAGTACTTCCCCTTCCACCGGAAGCTCTCGCCGTCGGCCCGCTCCACCCCGCTCCAGTCGATGCGGCGCGCCCCGAGCTTCTCCAGCTGGACCACGGGGTAGTCCTTCCCCACCACCCCGACCACCTGGACCGGGTGGAGCAGCGCGCCGGCGACGGCGAAGTAGACCGCCGAGCCGCCGAGGGCGTCGGCCGTCTCGCCGAACGGGGTGTGGACGGAATCGAGCGCGACACTGCCGACCACGAGGAGCGTCATCGGGTCACATCCGGTCGGGCGCCGAGCACCCGAGGAGGGTGAGTCCGTTGGCGAGGACCTGCCGGGCGGCGCGGGCCAGCAGCAGCCGGCCGTGCTCCACCGCCGGGGGCTCACCCAGCACGCGGCACTTGTGGTACCAGCCGTGGGCCACCCGCGCGAGTTCCTCGAGGTAGCCGGTGATCCGGTGGGGCTCCCGCTCCTCGGCCGCACGGAGGGTCACTTCGGGGAAGGCGCCGAGCTTCTTGAGCAGCTCGAGGTCCTCCGGCGCCGGCAGCGCCTCGGGCGTCACCGCGCCGGCCACGCGGGCGGGATCGCGGCCGGCCACGCGAAAGATCCCCGACATCCGGGCGTGCGCCATCTGGACGTAGAAGACCGGGTTCTCCTCGGTCTGGCTCTTGGCCAGGTCCACGTCGAAGACCAGCCCCGACTCGCCCCGCCGCATCAGGAAGAAGTAGCGCGCGGCGTCCACTCCGACCTCCTCGAAGAGGTCGCGCAGGGTGACGAACTCGCCCGAGCGCTTCGACATCCGGACTTCCTCGCCGCCCCGCACCACCTTGACGAGCTGCACGATCTTCACGTCGAAGAAGCCGTCCGGATAGCCGAGGGCCTTCAGCACCGCCCGCATCCGGGGGACGTAGCCGTGGTGGTCGGCGCCCCAGACGTCGATGGCGTGGGCGAAGCCCCGCTCGAACTTCTCGATGTGATAAGCGATGTCCGGGACCAGATACGTGTAGCTCCCGTCCTGCTTCCGGAGCACGCGGTCCTTGTCGTCCCCGAACTCGCTGGTGCGGAGCCAGAGGGCGCCCTCGGACTCGTACGTCAGGCCCTTCGCCGCCAGCACGTCGAGCCCGTGCGCCACGCGGCCGGCGTCGTAGAGCGCCTGCTCGCTGGTGTGCACGTCGTAGGTCACGCCGAAGACCCGCAGGTCCTCGTCCTGTTCCGCGCGCATCGCCTGCAGCGCGAAGGCCCGGCAGCGGGCCAGGCCCTCGGCCTCGGGCAGGTCGGCGAAGCCCGCGCCCTCCCGGCCGAGGAGGGCCTGGGCCGTCTCCTGCAGGTAGGCGCCGAAGTAGCCACCCTCGGGGACCGCCGCCGTGCGGCCGGCCGCCTCCTGGACCCGCGCCCAGAGGCTCAGGGCCAGCTTGTCGATCTGGACGCCGGCGTCGTTGATGTAGAACTCGCGGACCACCTGGTGGCCGCTCCATTCGAGCAGGGTCGAGATGCCGTCGCCCAGCGCGGCGCCGCGGCCGTGGCCCACGTGCAGCGGGCCGGTGGGGTTCGCGGAGACGAACTCGACGTTGACCCGCTTTCCCTTCCCGAGGTCGTGCCGGCCGTAGTCCGCCCCGGCGGCGAGGATCGCCTGCAGGTGGGCGTCGAGCTGGTCCACCGCCAGCCAGAAATTGATGAATCCGGGGCCGGCGATCTCGGTCCTCGCCACGACGTCGGCCGGCAGGCCCAAGCCGTCCACCACGCGCTGGGCGAGCTGCCGCGGGTCCTGCCGGAGCGGCTTCGCCAGCACCATCGCGAGGTTGGTCGCCAGGTCGCCGTGGCCCGCGTCGCGCGGCCGCTCGAGCACGAATTCGGCCCCGGGCGCGCCGAGGTCGTTGGCCACGCGCTCGAGGGCGGCGCGAATCGGGTCGGTCACTCCGCCTTCCCCTTCCCCGCGGCCTTGCCGTCCTTCGCCTCCGGCTTCGGCGTCTCCACCGGCTTCTCCGCGGCAGGCTTCGACTCCTGCGCCTCCGGCTTCCGGGCGCCCTTGCCGTCCTTGCCATAGTCGGTGATGTAGAAGCCGCTGCCCTTGAAGACGAGCCCGGCGCCCCCCGAGATCTGGCGGGACGCGGTCCGGCCGCAGGTCGGGCATTTCGCCCGTCCCCTTGCGGTCATCTTCTCGAACCTCTCGAAGTCGTGCCCCGCGGGGCAGCGATACAGGTAGGTCGGCATGTTCCGGCTGCAACTCCGTTAACTTTCGACAGCCGTGAAACTTAGCCGATTGCCCCAGGGGTCACAAGGTACGGTGGGAAGGGGTCAGCGGGGGTCGTAGGTGCCCCAGACTTCCCGGAGCGCGTCGCTGATCTCGCCGAGGGTGGCGCGGGCTCGCACGGCGGCGATGATGGCCTCCATCAGCGGGCCGGTCCCGGCAGCCGCTGCCCCGACCCCCTCGAGCGTCTGCCGCACTGCCGCCGAGTCCCGGGCCGCGCGGGCGGCCGCCAGCCGCTCCAGCTGCCGGGCGGCGAGCGCCTCGAAGTCCGGCACGTCGAGCCGCGAGGCGGGCGTCTCGTCGGTGTAGCGATTGACCCCGACCACCACCTGCTCCCCCGACTCCAGCCGCTGTTGCAGCACCCAGGCGCTCCGCGCGATCCGCTCCTGGAAGTACCCCCTCTCCACCGCGCGCGCCGAGCCGCCCAGCCCGTCCACCTCGGCGATGATCGCGCGCGCCTCGGCCTCGAGCCGGTCGGTGAGCGCCTCCACATACCAGCTGCCGCCGAGCGGGTCCACCGCCCCGGTGACGCCGCTCTCGTGCGCCAGCACCTGCTGGGTGCGGAGGGCGAGCGTGGCCGCGTCGGCGGACGGCAGCGCCAGGGCCTCGTCGTACCCGTTGGTGTGGAGGCTCTGGGTGCCGCCGAGCACGGCAGCGAGCGCCTGCACCGTCACCCGGACGACGTTGTTGAGCGGTTGGCGGGCCTGGAGCGTGACGCCGCCGGTCTGGGTGTGGAACCGGAGCCGCGCGGCCTGGTCGCCGGCGCCGAAGCGCTCCCGTGCCAGCCGGGCCCACAGGCGCCGGGCGGCGCGGAACTTGGCCGCCTCCTCGAACAGGTCGTTGTGGGCCGCGAAGAAGAACGAGAGTCGCGGCCCGAAGGTGTCCACCGCCAACCCCGCCTCCGCCGCCCGCCGCACGTACTCGAGCCCGTTGGCCAGCGTGAAGCCGAGCTCTTCGGCGGCGGTGGCGCCCGCCTCCCGCATGTGGTAGCCGCTGATCGAGATCGGGTTGAACGGCATGCCCTCGGCGGCCACGAAGCGAAAGAGGTCCACCGTGAGCCGGAGGGAGGGCTCCGCCGGGAAGATGTAGGTACCTCGGGCGATGTACTCCTTGAGGATGTCGTTCTGGACCGTGCCCCCGAGCCTCGACCGCGGCACGCCCTGCTCCTCGCCGGCCACGACGTACATCGCGAGGAGGATGGCGGCGGTGGCGTTGATCGTCATCGAAGTGGTGACGCGGTCGAGCGGGATCCCCCGGAAGAGGAGGGCGAGGTCGTCCACCGTGTCGATCGCGACGCCGACGCGTCCGACCTCGCCCCGCGCCATCGGGTGGTCGGAGTCGTAGCCCATCTGGGTGGGGAGGTCGAACGCCGTGGAGAGCCCGGTCTGCCCGGCGTCGAGCAGGCGACGGAAGCGGGCGTTCGTCTCCTCCGCGGTGCCGAAGCCGGCATACTGGCGCATCGTCCAGAGCCGGCCGGCGTACATCGTCGGGTGGATGCCCCGGGTGAAGGGGAAGGCGCCGGGCTCCCCGAGGTCGCGGGCGACGTCGCCACCCCAGTCCCCCGGCCCCCGGGCCCGCGCCGCGTCCGCGTCGGCGTTCACGCGCCGCCCTCCCGGGCGCGCTGCCCGACGATGACCCGGCGCACATACTCGACGTCGTCGCGGGACCCGATCACGAGCGGCGTCCGCTGGTGCAGCGCGCACGGCTCGAGGTCGAGGATCCGGTTGACTCCGTCGGTGGCCGCCCCCCCGGCCTGCTCCACGATGAGGGCCATCGGCGCGCATTCGTAGAGGAGGCGCAGCTTCCCGGCCGGGTTCGTCACGTCGCCCGGGTAGAGGAAGATCCCGCCGTTCACCAGGTTCCGGTGGAAGTCGGCCACCAGCGAGCCGATGTAGCGGCTGTTCTTCCCCTTCATCTGGTCGGGGAAGTCCCCGTGCAGGCCGCGCACCGCGAGCTGCACGCCCCGGTCCCACCGGCCGAACCGGCTCTCGTTCACGCTGTAATACCTGCCGGTGGTGGGGATGGTGATCTGGGGGTGGGAGAGCACGAACTCGCCGATGGTCGGGTCGAGGGTGAACCCGTGCACCCCGTGTCCGGCGGTGTACACCATCATCACGCTCGAGCCGTACATCACGTACCCCGCGGCCACCTGGTTGCGGCCGGGCTGGAGCACGTCCCGCTGGTCGCCGCGGCCGCCGTCGGAGACCCGGGCATAGACGCTGAAGATCGTCCCGACCGGCGCATTCGCGTCGATGTTGGACGAGCCGTCGAGCGGGTCGAACAGGACGACATACTTCCCCACCGGGTAGCCGTCCGGCACCGGGATGAAGTCCTCGTCCTCCTCCGACCCCATCACGCACACGCGGCCGGTGAAGGTCAGGGCACTCTTCACCACGTCATTGGCGTAGACGTCGAGCTTCTGCTGGTCCTCGCCCTGCACGTTGACGTTGCCGGCGGAGCCGAGGACGTCCACCAGTCCGGCGCGCCGCACCGCGCCGGCAATGACCTTGCCGGCCAGGGCGATGTCGTAGAGCAGGTTCGTCAGTTCGCCGGTGGCCTCCGGGTGGCCCCGCTCCTGATCGAGGATGAACCGCTCGATGGTGGTGACGGCGGCGCTGCGGAACACGTGAGCCTCGCGGCGAAGGTGCGGGATCCGCGGCCGGCGCGGATCGTGAGGAGACGCCCGTCGGTCCGGGCGGAGATCGTCCCGTCGCGGTCGGTGCGCCAGACCCCGACGCCGTGCCGGGCCAGGCGGGCGAGCGTGACGGGCGCCGGGTGGCCGTAGCGATTCGCCGCCCCGGTGCTCAGCACGGCCACCAGCGGCCGGAGCTCGTCCAGCCAGGCGTCGCCGCTGGCGGTGGCCGAGCCGTGATGCCCGGCCTTGAGGAGCGCCACCGGCCCTACCCGGCCCCGCAGGCGCGCCTCCGCCGGCTGCCCGGCGTCGCCGCTGAGGACGGCTCGGAAGCAGCCGTACTCCACGAGCAGCACCACCGAGTCCTCGTTCAGGTCGAGGCCCCAGCCCGGCCAGCCCGGGTCGGGATGCAGCACCGTGAGCCGGACCCCGTCCACGTCGAACCACTGTCCGGTGCGGGCCGGCACCCAGCGCCGCCCCGCCTCGCCTGCCGCGGCCAGAAAGTCGAGGTAGAGCGGATCGCCGACCATGGCGCCGGGTTCGAGGACCACCGGCGGGTTCAGCGCGTCCAGGACCGCCCCGGCCCCTCCCAGGTGGTCGGCATGCGCGTGGGTGACGACCGCGAGCTCGAGCCGCCGCGCGCCCTGGCGGCGAAGCCAGGGCACCACCACCCGGCGGCCGGCGTCGCTCCGCCCGTTCGCGGGGCCGGCGTCCACCAGCACCCACCGCCCCCCGGGGGTCCGGAGCGCGATCGCGTCGCCCTGCCCGACATCGAGGAAATGTAGCGCGAGATCGGAGCCCCCATAAGCCGCGGGCCGCGGCAGCAGCGGGACCCAGAGCAGCGCTGCGGCGGCCCAGGCCAGCCGACGGGCCGACTCGGGCGCCGTCAGGTTCCGGCGGATCCCCCACGCCAGCGCGATCGCGAGTCCGAGCCAGGGCAGCGCCGCCTTCGCCCCGCCGCCGGTGGCGAGGTTGCCGAGGGGAAGCCCGGCGCCCCAGACGGCGAGCCGCTCGAGCAGACCCAGCCCCAGTCCCGCGGCGGAGGCGAAGGCGGCCGCGAGCCGCGGCGCGATCCCGACGCAGGCGAGGCTGGCCACGACGCCGGGGAGAACGACGGCGGTCAGCGGCACCGCCAGCAGGTTGAGGACCACCCCGGCAGGGGCCACCGACCCGAACGCGAACGCCGTGACCGGCGCCGTGCACTCCCGCAGGTATCGGCCATCGATCGATGCAGTACCGGTGTACCTCGCCGATACCCCGTCAGCATCATCGGTTCCGTCCAGTTCCAATACGACCCCGTCCCGATCGTCGCCACCGATGGCGGCAGCCGATCTGAAAGTCGCTGCATATCCCGCAGTACGCTGGCCACCTCTTTTTTGGCGGGTCATGCTCACGACCCCCTCCGCTTGCCGCCGAATGGACCGAATCGCCGGCGACAAAATTCCCATCAGGATGGCGATAACGGCCACAACGGTGAGCATTTCAAGTAAAGTGATACTCCCTGCCCCCCGATCCGCCGCAGAAAACACTCCTCGCCTTTTGCGAAACACAGTTTCCCCGTTTCGGATATCCTTATCACTACGGGTTTATTCTACCATGTCCATATACCTGTCAACAATAAAATCTGGTCCTTTCAAATTTTTGAAATTTATTCTTGGCTTTTGCTTTTCTATATATCCATATCCTATCCTTTTACTATATTCTCATGATCATTCCACCGCTCTGATTTCGATGATATTTCCGCCTCTGTGCACATCTCCTCCATCTGATCCATTGCCCGTGCGCAAATCCGATGCACGCCGATCGTTTGCAGATGTGTGTTGCAGATCCATCCGTTGCTTCCGTTCAAGTCGATGCAGGTCAGAGATCGTCTAGAAAATCGACCTTTTCAACAGTCACCTCCGGCGACCACCTCCGTCACTATATCAAACCTCCCCTGCCTCATCGATACGATATCGCCTATAATCCGGATTGCACAATCCGTATGATACCCCCGGTTCCACCCATGCCGACTGCTGCAGCCATACCTCGGCGAGCCCCGCGACATTGGCCAAACCACCCGGCCGTCACGGGTACTGTCATGGCTCAGCGGCCATTCGCTCATACTGGGCAAAAATAATT
>CAVQWA010000079.1:0-14779 GCA_963717315.1 uncultured Gemmatimonadales bacterium | reverse complement strand
ACACCCCCACCTACATCGTGGAGTACATCGTCCGGCAAACGGTGGGGATGCTGCTGGAGGGCAGGACGCCGAGGCAGGCGGATCGGCTGACCGTGCTGGACCCCGCGTGCGGATCAGGCTCCTTCCTGATCGGGGCCTACCAGTACCTGCTTGACTGGTACCGGGACCGCTATGTCGAGGAGGGGCCGGAGAAGCACCGGAAGGTGCTCTACCAGGGCCCGGGGGGCGCGTGGCGGCTCACTGCGGCCGAGCGGAAGCGCATCCTCCTCAACTCGATCTATGGGGTGGACATAGACCCGCAGGCGGTGGAGGTCACCAAGCTGTCGCTGCTCCTCAAGGTGCTCGAGGGGGAGACCTCCGAGGCCCTGCAGCACGAGCTTTCGGCCTTCCGGACCCGGGCGCTCCCGGACCTGGGGCGCAACATCAAGTGCGGGAACTCACTCATCGGCCCGGACTTCTACGACGGTAAGCAGCTCGACGCATTCAGCGAGGGGGAACGGGTCCGGATCAACGCGTTCGACTGGCGGGCCGAGTTTCCGCAGCTCTTCGGTCGGGTAGGGGGCGGGTTTGATGCTGTGATCGGGAACCCGCCGTACGTGCGGATGGAGGGGTTCAAGCCCATCAAGTCGTATCTCAAAGCCCACTACGTCGTGCATGCAGAGCGAGCTGATCTCTACGCCTATTTCATCGAGCGCGGGATCCGCCTGCTCCGCGACCGGGGCCGCTTCGGGATGATCGTCTCGAACAAGTTCCTGCGCGCGGCATATGGTCGTCCCCTGCGGGCGTTGCTCTCCCGCGAGAGCGATGTTACCGAGGTCGTTGACTTCGCTGGGCTTCCGGTCTTCGCGGGGGCAACGGTGCGCACCGTGATTCTGCTCGCAGCCGCCGGCGCCCCCGAGTCGGAAGCCGTGACCTACACCCCGCCGCTTCGTGATCGGTTCCCGGCCCTCACGGCAGGCACCCAACATGTTGCGGAGTACCTCCGCGGATCGTCCCGGCCTGTGAAGCGGGCGAGCCTCCTGGAGTCGGGATGGGCCTTCGGGACCCGAAGAGTCTCTCGACCTCATCGAGAAACTCCGTGCCGTGGGAAAGCCACTTGTCGAGTACGCCGAGGGCGCCATCGGCATGGGTGTCAAGTCAGGCCTGGCCAAGGCGTTCGTCCTCGATCGCGCTACGACGCTCCGACTGGCCGGTGGCACCCTGGAGGGGCATCCCCTGCTCAAGCCGTTCCTTGGAGGAAAGGAGATCCAGCGCTACCGCATTGCGTCAAGTGACCAGTTCCTCATCTACACCCGACATGGCGAGGACCTCTCTCGCTACCCGTCCATCCTGGCCCACCTGGAGCCGTACCGCCGGGAGCTGGAGGCCAGGGCCACGGAGCAAGCATGGTACGAGCTGCAGCAGCCGCAGGAGGCATATGCGGAGAGGATGGAGGGGACGAAGATCGTCTTCCCCGACATCGCGAAGCAGCCCCGCTTCGCGCTCGACACCGGCCACTACGTTTCGAACACCTGCTACTTCATCGCCCGGGAGGACCGAGCCCTTCTTGCGCTCCTGAATTCGCGGGTCGCGCACTTCTACTTCATCATGGTCTGCGCCGGGCTCGAGGGCGCCGGGGAAACCTACCTCCGGTTCTTCGGGCAGTACTTGGCGGGGTTCCCGGTGCCTCCGCTCGGAAACAGGGGGAATCTCGAGGGATGGACGGCCAGAATCGAGCAATTGCTCGTACCCGCCGGCGGGCCTACCCACTCCACAACCGCCCGCCGTCGCGAGGTCGCGGCCTTGGAACGCGAGATTGATGCGGTTTCGTATGAGCTATATCAACTCACCGATGCCGAGATCCGCCTCATCGAGGACGCCACTGCCCCAGCTCTCGCCGGGCGTAGCGCTGACTGATCAAGACGGGCCAGCCATCCAGCCATCCAGCCGCCCTAGCGATACTTCCAGTTCCGCACCTTCCCCTCCGCCAGCCACTCGAGCGTCGTCGCAAGCCGGCGCTCGCGGGTCGGCACGGTCTTCGCCTCGCTAATCCACTCGAGGTACTCGCGCCGATGGTTGGGACTGAAGCCCTCCCAGGTCGCCCGGGCCCTCGCGTCCTTCCGGAGTGCCTTCGCGAGATCCTCGGGCACGGGGATCTGCTTCCGGGGCGTGGTTCGCTTGAGCGGCCGCTTCACGCCCTGCTCGTTGAGGCGCTTCGCCGTCTTCACCCAGCGGACCAGCTCCCGCTTCGGCGGCAGGTCCCGGACCGACGTGATCCGCCCGAAGTCGCCCATCGCCTCGCCCGCCCTCCCCGCGATGTCCCTCGCCCCCATGGCCTCCGCGACCAGCGCCCCCTTGCCGAAGCTGAACGCGCAGTGCGCCTTGAAGGCGGCCATGCCGGCCAGGATCCCGTGGTGCGCGAAGTGGGGCATCCCCCACTTGATGGTCTCCTCGACCTCCGGGCACGCCTCGTGCACCACCGCGCGGAAGTGGGAGAGGATCGGCCGGGCGAACTCGGCCGACTTCGCGATGTAGGCGCCGATGCGGGGGTCGGGAGAGGGCAGAGGGGAGAGGGGAGAGGGGAGCAGGGGGGCGGGCCAGCCATCGAGCCATCCAGCCGCCGGGCCCCCTACCCCTCCGTCGTCAGCACCCGCGGCCCGTCCTTCGTGATGGCCACCGTGTGCTCGAAGTGGGCGGAGAGGGATCCGTCGGCGGTGACCACGGTCCACTTGTCGGGGAGGGTGTGGATGGCGGGGTCGCCGGCGGTGATCATCGGCTCGATCGCGATGGTCATCCCCTCGAGGAGCCGGGGGCCGCGCCGCGGTGCGCCGTGGTTGGGGACCTGGGGGTCTTCGTGGAACCGGGTGCCGATCCCGTGCCCGACGAGCTCCCGCACGACGCCGAAGCCGGCCCCTTCGGCCACCTGCTGCACCGCGTGGCCGATGTCGCCGATGTGGCCGCCGACCCTCGCCGCCGCGATCCCGGCCCGGAGCGCCTCCTGGGTGACCGCCAGCAGCCGCACCGCCTCCGGGGTGACCTCCCCGACGGGGATCGTGGTGGCCGAGTCGGCGTGGAGCCCGCCCACGCAGACCCCCACGTCCACGCTCACGAGGTTGCCCTCCCGGAGCACCCGCCTGGGGCTCGGGATGCCGTGCACGATCTCCTCGTTGATGGACGTGCAGAGGCTCTTGGGAAAGTCGTAGAGCCCCTTGAAGCTCGGGGTGGCCCCCTCGTGGCTCCGGATGAACTCCTCGGCGAGCGCGTCGAGGTCCTCGGTGCTGAGCCCGGCCCGGACCCGCTCGTGCATCAGCCGGAGGACGCCCGCCACGATCCGGCCGGCGCGCGCCATCGTGTCGATCTCCCGGGGGGACTTGAGGGTGACCACGTCAGCGGCCCAGTGCGGTGCGCACCCGGTCGGCCACTTCCTCGACCGTGCCGACCGCGGGAATTCGCGTGACCCCGGCGCGTGCCTCGTACCAGGCCAGCACCGGCGCGGTGGACGCGCGGTAGGCGGCGAGGCGCCGCTCGACCGCCGCCGGGTCGTCGTCGGCCCGGCCCTCGATGCCGCGGCGCTTCTCCAGCCGGCCGAGGATCTCGGCGTCGGTCACCTCGAAGAAGAGGACCCGGTCCATCCGCCGGCCCCGCTCGGCGAGGAGGCGTTCGACGCCTTCGGCCTGGGGGATGGTCCGGACCACGCCGTCGAAGATCACGCCGTGGGCCGCCTCGGGCTTCGCCAGCTCGTCCCGCACGATGCCGAGGATGATCTCGTCGCTCACCAGCTCGCCCGCCTCCATCACGGCCTTCGCGCGGAGCCCGAGCGGGGTGCCCCGGCTCACCGCGTCGCGGAGGAGGTCGCCGGTGGCGAACTTCGGCAGGCCCAGCCGGGCGGCCAGGAGCGCGCCCTGGGTGCCCTTGCCCGCGCCCGGCGGGCCCAGCAGCAGGATGTCCACGTCGCTCTCCAGTGGAGGAAGCGGGAGAGGGGAGAGGGGAGAGGGGCCACACGCACCGGTTCTCCCCTCTCCCCTCTCCCCGCTCGGCCTACATGTACCGCTGCTGCCGGCCCCGGAACTTGATCCGGCCCATCTTCATGAAGCCGTCGTACTTCCGGAGCGTCTGGTGCTGCTGCACCTGGGCCCAGGTGTCGAGCAGCACGCCCACCACGATCAGGACCGACGTGCCGCCGAACTGGAGCTGGAAGCCGATCTGCTGGGAGAGCACGATCGGCACGATCGCGATCACCGCCAGGAAGAGCGAGCCGGGCAGCGTCACGCGGCCCACCACCTGGTCGATGTAGTCGGCCGTGGCCGCGCCCGGCTTCACCCCGGGGATGAACCCGCCCTGCTTCTTCAGGTTCTCGGCGATGTCCACCGGGTTGAAGATCAGGGAGGTGTAGAAGTAGGTGAACACCACGATCAGCAGGGTGAACACCACCAGGTAGGGCCAGTCGCCCGGGGTGAAGACGTTGGCCAGCTCCCGGAGCATCGGGCTCTGGGTGAGGCTGGCCATCGTGCTGGGCACGATGATGACCGTCTGGGCGAAGATGATCGGCATCACGTTCGCCATCAGCAGGCGGATCGGGATGAACGTCTTCTGGCCCTCGCGGATCCGGCCGCGGCCCATCACCTTGCGCGGGATCTGGATCGGGATCCGCCGGCTGGCCAGCGTGACCAGCGTGACCGCCGCGATCACGCCCACCAGGATGACGAGGAACACGATCGCGCCGAGCGGCTGGATCACGCCGTCCTTCACGAACGCGACCAGCTGCAGCGTGCCCGGCCAGAGCCGCTCGAGGATCGAGAAGGTGATGAGCAGGCTCATCCCGTTGCCGATGCCGCGCTCGGTGATCTGCTCGCCCAGCCACATGACGAAGATCGCCCCCGCCGTGAGGGTGACCATCATCAGGAGCCGGCTCCCGAACCCGGGATTCGCGACCGCGCCGGGGATCCCCTCGGTGAAGAGCGCGAAGGTGTACGCCTGCGCGATGGCGATGCCGACCGCGGCGTAGCGGGTCCACTGGGTGAGCTTCTTCCGGCCCTCCTCCTCCTTCTGCATCTTGCTGACGAGGGGCACGACGCCCCCCGCCATCTGGAAGATGATGGAGGCGGAGATGTAGGGCATGATCCCGAGCGCGAAGACCGTCGCGCGCGAGAGCCCGCCGCCCAGCATGTCGTACAGGCCGAAGAACCCCGCCGCGGCGGAGTTCCGGATGAAATCGGCCAGGGCCGGGACGTTGACGCCGGGGGAGGCGATGTGGGCGCCCACCCGGTAGATCAGCAGCGCGAGCGCGGTGAACAGCAGCTTGCGCTTGAGCTCCGGGTCGAGCGAGAACCCCTGGACGCGAGGCGCGGTCACCTCAGGCCTCGACCGTGCCGCCCGCCGCCTCGAGCTTGGACCGCGCGGCCGCGCTCAGCGCCACGCCGCGCACCCGGAAGGCGCGCGCCGGCTCGCCGGTGCCGAGCAGCTTGACCGGGCGGCCCGCGTGGCCGATCAGGCCGGCGGCGTGGAGCGTCTCCGGGGTCACCTCGTCGCCCGTGAGGCGGCCGAGCCGGCCCACGTTCACCGGCTGGGACTCCACCCGGAACGGGTTGGTGAAGCCGCGCTTGGGCAGCCGCCGGTACATCGGCATCTGGCCGCCCTCGAAGCCGGGGTTGGTGCTCCCGCCGGCCCGCGCCTTGCTGCCCTTGTGGCCCTTGCCGGAGGTCTTCCCCAGGCCGGAGCCGGGGCCGCGGCCGAGCCGCTTCCGGGCCTGGGTGGCGCCGGGGGCGGGGGCGAGGTTCGAGAGCGTGATCCGCTCCTCGGTGGACTTCGGCATCGGCTACTTCTCCTTGACGGGCGTCACCTCGACGAGGTGGCGCACCTTGACGAGCATCCCCTGGATGTCGCGGGTGTTCGGGAGCCGCACCACCGCCTGGTGGTGCCGCAGCCCGAGTGCCCGGAGCGTCCGCCGCATGGTGTCGGCGTGGCCGATGCCCGAGCGGATCTGCTTGATCTCGAGCGTCTGGGCCGGATTGACGGGCGGAAGGACGGCCGCGTGGTAGACGGGGCCCTGCCGCCCGATGACGGGGTTCCGCGACATGGTCAGCCCTCCTGGCGCGGCGAGTAGGCCAGCGCCTCGGCCTCGATGCCGCGCTCGCGCGCCACCTGGCGCACGGAGACGAGGCCCTTGAGGCCGGCCATCGTGGCCCGCACGGCGTTGTGCGGGTTGGTGGAGCCGAGGCTCTTGGTCAGGATGTCGGAGACGCCGGCGCACTCGAGCACCGCGCGCACCGCGCCGCCGGCGATGATGCCGGTGCCGGTGGCGGCGGGCTTGAGCAGCACCCGGCCCGCGCCGTGGTGGCCGATGACCTCGTGCGGGATCGTGGCTCCGGTGCGCGGCACGTCGATCATCCCGCGCTTGGCGGCCTCGATCGCCTTCCGGACCGCCTCGGAGACCTCGTTCGCCTTTCCGGTGGCCACGCCCACGCGCCCGCGGCCGTCACCGACGGCGACCAGTGCGTTGAAGGAGAACCGCCGGCCGCCCTTGACGACCTTGGCGACGCGGTTGATCGCGACCACGTTCTCGATCAGGTCGCTCTGCTCCCGGTCCTGCCGGTCGCGCCGGGGGCCGCGCTCGCCACCCCGGCCCCGTCCCGGCCCCCCGCCCGGACCCCGGCCCGGCCCGCCACGCCCGCCCCGGCCCCGCGGTCCCGCCCCGGCGCCCGGGCCGGCTCCCTGCTGCTGATCCGCCATTTAGAGCTCCAATCCGCCGCTGCGGGCGCCTTCGGCGACCGCCTGGATGCGCCCGTGATACCGGTACCCGGCGCGGTCGAAGACGACCTTGCCGTGCCCGGCGGCCTTCGCCTTTTCCGCGAGGAGGCGACCGACGGCCTTCGCCCGGGCCACCTTGCCCTCGCCCTCGACCTGCAGGCCCTCGCTCCGGTCACTGACCCCGAGGAGCGCGTGCCCCCGGTCGTCGTCCACCAGCTGGGCGTAGATGTGCTTGAGCGAGCGGAAGACCACGAGCCGCGGCCGTTCGGCCGTGCCCATGACCTTCTTCCGCACGCGCAGGTGGCGCCGCTTCCGGCGCTCGGCCCGCGTCTTCGGCGCGAGAATCGTCCGCATCACTTGGCTCCCGTCTTGCCGGCCTTGCGCCGCACCTGCTCGCCCTGGTAGCGGATGCCCTTGCCCTTGTACGGCTCGGGCGGGCGGACCTGCCGGATCTCGGCGGCCACCTGGCCGACGAGCTCCTTGTCCGCCCCTTCCACCTTGACGAGCGTGTTGTTCTCCACGCTGATCTTCACGCCCGCCGGCGCCTTGAAGTGCACCTGGTGGGAGAGGCCCACGACGAGGTTCACGCCGTAGGGCTTGGCCTCGGCCTTGTACCCGACGCCCTGGATCTCGAGGGTCCGCACGAACCCCTTGGTGACGCCCTCGACCATGTTGGCCACGAGGGTGCGGGTGAGCCCGTGCAGCGCCTTGTGCCGGGGCTCGTCCGAGGGGCGGGCGACGGTGACCTGGCCGTCGGCCTGGCTCACCGCCATCTCCCGGGGGAGGGTCCGCTTCAGTTCGCCCTTCGGCCCCTTCACCGCGATGGTGGCGCCGTCCATCGTCACCGCCACGCCGGCGGGGATGGCCACGGGCCGCTTGCCGATGCGCGACATGGCCGCCTCCCTACCAGACGACGGCGACGAGCTCGCCGCCGAGGTTGGCCGAGCGCGCCTGGCGGTCGGACATCAGGCCCTGCGGCGTGGAGACGATCGCCATGCCGAGGCCGTTCTTGACCCGCGGGATCTCGCGGCACTTCACGTACTGCCGCAGGCCGGGCTTGCTCACCCGGTGGAGCTCGCGGATCACCGGCAGCTCGTTGTGGTACTTGAGGTAGAGCCGCAGCATCCCCCGGCCCCCGTCATCCAGGACCTTGTAATCCTGGATGAAGTGGTTCTCGAGGAACAGGCGCGCGAGCTCGACCTTGAGCTTCGACGTCGGCACGTCCACCCGGCGGTGGCCTGCCGAGCAGGCGTTCCGGATGCGCGTCAGGAAATCCGCGACGGGATCAGTCATGCTCATCGGGGCCGCCTCACCAGCTCGCCTTGCGCACGCCCGGGATCTCGCCCCTGAGGGCCAGCTCCCGGAAGCAGATGCGGCACAGGCCGAACTTCCGCAGGGTCGCCCGGCTGCGTCCGCACCGCTGGCAGCGGCGGACGGTCCGGGAGGAGAACTTCGGCACGCGCTTGGCGCGCTCGATCCAGCAGGTCTTCGCCATGGGTCCTCTCGCCTCAGGCGTCCACGGGCGGCGGGGTCTCGCCGCGGAATGGCCAGCCGAACTCACGCAGGAGGGCCATGGCCAGGTCGTCACGTCCCGCCGTCGTCACGATCGTGATGTCCATCCCGTGGACCTTCTCGACCTTGTCGTAGTCGATCTCGGGGAAGATCATCTGCTCCTTGACGCCGGCCGTGTAGTTGCCCCGCCCATCGAAGCTCTTCGTGGGCATGCCGCGGAAGTCGCGCACCCGCGGCAGGGACAGGTTGATCATCCGGTCGAGGAACTCGTACATCCGGGCGCCCCGGAGGGTCACCCGCGCCCCGACCGGCATGCCGGCGCGGAGGCTGAAGTTCGAGATCGCCTTCTTGGCCCGGGTGATGACCGGCCGCTGGCCGGTGATCATCGCGAGCTCCGCCAGCACCCCGTCGAGCTGCTTGGGGTTCTTGCTCGCGTCGCCCATGCCGACGTTGAGCACGATCTTCTCGAGCCGCGGCAGCTGCATCGGGTTGGTGAGCCCGAACTCCCGGGCCAGGGCCGGCCGGACCTTCTGCTCGTAGTAGGCCTGCAGCCGGGGCGTCCCCTCCACCGCCTTCGGGGCGGCGTCGGTGGCCCAGGCGGGGCCGCCGGCGGCCTTCGCCTTCTTCTCCCGCTGCGCCCCCTCGGGGGCGGGCTTGGCCGGCTTCCGGGCCGTCGTCGCGTCCGCCATCAGCGGCTCCTCGGGATGGCCTGGCCGGTCGTGACCGCGATCCGTTCCACGGTGCCGTCGGCATCGCGCCGGCGGCGGACCCGGGTGGTCGCGCCCTTCCCGTCCAGCAGCATCACGTTCGAGTGGTGGACCGGCGCCTCGCGCACGATGATCCCGCCCTCGCGGGTCGGGGTCGGGCGGGTGTGGCGCTTGATCTTGTTCACTCCCTCGACGGTCACCCGCCCCGTCTTGGGGAACACGCGGAGCACCGTGCCTTCGGCGCCCTTGTCATCGCCGCGGATCACGCGCACGCGGTCGCCCTTGGTGACGTGCAGCTTCTGCCGCAGCACCGGCTTCGTGCGCACCCGCTTCGCCTTCCTGTGCACCAGCGGCTTCATGTCAGAGCACCTCGGGCGCGAGCGACACGATCTTCATGTACTTCTTGTCGCGGAGCTCGCGCGCCACCGGGCCGAAGATGCGCGTCGCGCGCGGCTCCCCGGCGTCCGTGATGAGGACCGCGGCGTTCTCGTCGAACCGGATGTAGGAGCCGTCCTTGCGGCGGGTCTCCTTGGTGGTCCGGACGATGACCGCCTTGGCCACTTCCCCCTTCTTCACCTGCCCGGTCGGGATCGCGTCCTTGATCGCCACGACGACCCGGTCGCCCAGGCCGGCGTAGCGGCGCTTGCTCCCGCCGAGCACGCGGATGACGAGCGCCTTCCGGGCGCCCGAATTGTCCGCGATCTTGAGGATCGACTCCTGCTGCACCATGGTCGTGTCCGTTCGCTCAGCGGGCCCGCTCGACGATCTCCACCACGCGCCACCGGACCGTCTTCGCCAGCGGGCGGGTCTCCATCACGCGGACGGTGTCGCCCTCGCGGGCGCCCAGCTCGTCCCGCGCCTTCACCCGGGTGGTGCGGGTCATCTGCTTCCCGTACACCGGGTGGGCGTACCGCCGCATGATGGCGACGGTCACCGTCTTCTGCATCTTGTCGCTCGTCACCACGCCGGTCCGGGACTTCCGGCGGGCGCGCGTCGTCTGTTCCGTCATGGTATCAGCTCCCCGCCCGCTCGCGCAGGGCAGTCTGGATCCGCGCGATGTCGCGCCGGAGCGCCCGGAACCGGATCGGGTTCTCGATCGCCTCGGTGGCGGACCGGAACCGGAGCCGGAAGCGCTCCTCGGTGTACTCGGCCAGCTTGGCCTGGAGCTCGTCCACGGAGAGCTCGCGAAAGTCCCGTGCCTTGGTCATCCGTCAGCTCTCCTCGCGCTTCACGATGCGCGTCCTGAGCGGCAGCTTCGCCGCGGCCAGGGCGAACGCCTCGCGGGCGAGCGCCTCGGGCACCCCGTCGACCTCGAAGAGGATGCGGCCCGGCTTCACCACCGCGACCCATCCCTCGGGATTGCCCTTCCCCTTCCCCATCCGGGTCTCGGCCGGCTTCCTGGTGACCGGCTTGTCCGGGAAGACCCGGATCCACACCTTGCCGCCCCGCTTCATCTCGCGGGTCATCGCCACGCGGCTCGCCTCGATCTGCCGGTTGCTGACCCAGCCCGGCTCGAGGGTCTGCAGCCCGAACTCGCCGAAGGCCACGGTGTTGCCCCGGCTGGCGATGCCCCGGGTCCGGCCCTTGAACGTCTTCCGGTACTTGATCCGCTTCGGCGCGAGCATGGCTCAGGCCCCCGTGCTGTACGTGCGGCCCTTCACGTCCTCGACGACCTCGCCGCGGAAGATCCAGACCTTGATGCCGATCGCGCCGTACGTCGTCTTGGCGGTGCCGTGCGCGTAGTCGATGTCCGCGCGGAGCGTGTGGAGCGGCACCCGGCCCTCGTGGTAGCCCTCGGTCCGGGCGATCTCGGCGCCGCCGAGCCGGCCGGCCGCGCGGACCTTGATGCCCTGGGCCCCCATTCGCATCGCGCTCTGGACGGCGCGCTTCATCGCGCGGCGGAACGAGATGCGCTGCTCCAGCTGCCGGGCGATGTTGTCGGCCACCAGCTTCGCCGCCAGCTCCGGCCGCTTGATCTCCTCGACGTTGATCGCGGCCTCCTTGCCGGTGAGCTGCGCCAGCTCGTCCCGGAGCTTGTCCACCTCCGCGCCGCGCTTGCCGATCACCACGCCGGGGCGGCCGGTGTGCACGGTCACGGTGACCTTGCCCGGCTTGCGTTCCACGTGGATCTCGGCGATGGCCGCGTGGTCCAGGCGGGCCCGGAGGTACTTCCGGATCAGCTCGTCCTCCTTGAGCAGCGCCGGCATGTCCCTGGTCGCGAACCAGCGCGACCGCCAGGGCTGCACCACCCCCAGCCGGAAGCCGATCGGATGCGTCTTCTGGCCCATCAGTTCTCCTCCGTCGCCGCCACGTGGATCTCCACGTGGCTGGTCCGCTTCCGGATCGGGGTCGCCCGGCCCTGCGCCTGCGCGGTGAAGCGCTTGAGCGGCGGGCCCATGTCCACCGTGCACTTCGTCACCACCAGCCGGTCGGCGTCGAAGGCCGCGTTGTCCTTGAGCGCCGCCTGCTCCGCGTTCGCCACCGCCGAGCGCAGCGTCTTGGCCAGCTGCCGCGCGGCGAGCTTGCGGCTGAACTTCAGGATGGCCGCCGCCTCGTTCACGTTCTTGCCGCGGATCTCGTCCGCCACCAGCCGCATCTTCCGCGGCGACTGGCGCACCCCGCGCTGGATCGCCCGCCCGGTCATGGCGTCGCCTTCGCCTTCTTGTCCGCCGCCAGCCTGCCGCTGTGGCCGCGGAACAGCCGGGTGGGGGCGAACTCGCCCAGCTTGTGCCCGACCATGTTCTCGGTCACGTACACCGGGATGAACTTGTTCCCGTTGTGCACCGCGAAGGTGTGCCCCACGAACTCGGGCAGGATCGTGCTCGCCCGGCTCCAGGTCTTGACCACCTTCTTCTCGTTCCGCCCGTTGAGGGCCGTCACCTTCCGCAGGAGCGCGTCCTGGACGAAGGGGCCCTTCTTCACGCTGCGCGCCATTACTTCGTCGCCTTCCCGCGCTTCCGACCGCGCACGATGAGCTTGGTGGACGCCTTCTTGGGCTTCCGGGTCTTCCGCCCCTCGGGCTTGCCCCACGGGGACGCCGCCGGCCGGCCGCCCGAGGTCTTGCCCTCGCCGCCGCCGAGCGGGTGGTCCACCGGGTTCATCGCCACGCCCCGGACCTTGGGCCGCTTGCCGAGCCAGCGGTTCTTGCCGGCCTTGCCCACCGAGAGGAGCTCGTGCTCGGCGTTGCCGACCTCGCCGACGGTGGCCAGGCAGCGGTCCAGCACCATCCGCATCTCGCCGGAGCGGAGGCGGAGGGTGACCTTCCCGGCCTCCTTCGCCACCACCTGCACGCTCGCCCCGGCACTCCGGGCCATCTGGCCGCCCTTGCCGATCTTGAGCTCGATGTTGTGCACGTTGGTGCCGAGCGGCATCTCGGCCAGCGGGAGGGCGTTGCCCGTCCGCACGTCCGAGCCGGGGCCGGAGACGATCGTCGCGCCCACCTCCAGCCCCTTCGGGTGCAGGATGTAGCGCTTCTCGCCGTCGGCGTAGACCACCAGCGCGATCCGGGCGCTGCGGTTGGGATCGTACTCGATCTCCGCCACCCGCGCCGGGACGCCGAACTTGTCCCGCTTGAAGTCGATCCGGCGGTACATCTGCTTGTGCCCGCCCCCGATGCGCCGCATCGTGAGGTGGCCCTGGTTGTTCCGCCCGCCGCTCTTCCGCCGGGGCTCGAGCAGGGCCTTCTCCGGGGTGCTCCGGGTGATCTCGTCGAACCCGGACACCGACTTGAAGCGCGTGCCGGCCGTGACGGGCCGGAATTGCCGGATGCTCATCTCAGCCCTCGAACACGGCGATGCTGTCGCCGTCCTTCAGCTTGACGATGGCCTTCTTCCAGCGCGCCGTGGTGCCGAGCGTGCGGCCCCGGACCACCGCCTTCCGGCGCACCTGCATCGTCCGGACGCTGGTGACGGTCACGTGGAACAGCTGCCCCAGCGCCGCGGCGATCTGCGGCTTGGAGGCCTCCGGGTGCACCTCGAACGCGTACTCGCCCCGCTCCTGGAAGGCGGCCGACGACTTCTCGGTCACCAGCGGGCGGACGACGATCTCGTGGAGCGCGGGCATCTTACTTCCCCTTCTTCTTGGGGGCGGCCTTCTTCGCCGCCTTCTTGGCCGGCGCCCTGGCCGCCTTGGCCTTCTTCGGCGCGGCCGCCTTCGGCTTCTTCGGGGCCGCGGCCTTCGCGCCCTTCGCGGCCTTCGCCTTCGCGGCGGCCTTCGACTTCGCCCTGGCCGGGGCCGGCGCGGACTCCTCCGCCTCGAGCGGCGTGTCCGGCGCCACCCCGGTCAGCGCGCCCTGCTCCACCACCACGGCGTCCGACCAGAGGACGTCGTAGGCCGAGACGTCGCTCCACGGCATCACCTGGAGGCGGGGCACGTTCCGGCCCGAGAGCCAGGCGGCGCGGTGCAGCCCGTGGGTGAGGAGCAGGACCTTCCGGCCCGCCAGCCCCATCGCCTCGAGCAGGGCCACGAGCGCCTTGGTCTTGGGGCCCTCGAGCGCGACCCGCTCCACCACGTGGAGCGCGCCCTCGCCCGCCCGGGCGTTGAGCGCCGACTTCCGGGCCAGCGCCTTCACCTTCCGCGGGACCGCGGTGGCGTAGTCCCGGGGGTGCGGCCCGAAGACCACCCCCCCGCCCCGCCAGTGCGGGGCGCGGGTCGAGCCCTGGCGGGCGCGGCCGGTGCCCTTCTGGCGCCACGGCTTCTGGTTGCCGCCGGAGACGAAGCTCCGGGTCTTGGTGGCGGCGGTGCCCTGGCGCTGGTTGTTCAGCCAGGCCCGCACCACCTGGTGCAGCACCGGCCGGTTGACCGTGCCGTCGAACGTCTCCGCGGGGAGGGCGAACGCGCCCTTGGCCTTCGCGCCCGCGGCGGTGTAGAGCGTGGCCTCAATCATGGCGGCTCCGGCCTCCCTGCTTGGCGACCATCACGATCCCGTTCCGCGAGCCCGGCACCGCGCCGCGGATGAAGAGCAGGTGGCGCTCGGCGTCCACCTTGACGACCCGGAGCCCGAGCTCCGTGTGGCGCGCCGCGCCGTGGTGCCCCGGCATCTTCTTGCCCTTGATGACCCGCGACGGGTCGGTGCCGGGGCTGATCGAGCCCGGCTTCCGGTGCCGCGTGTTGCCGTGGCTGGCCGGGCCGCCGCCGAAGCCGTGCCGCTTCACCACGCCCTGGAACCCCCGGCCCTTGGTGGTCCCGGTCACCTTGACCAGCTCGCCCGGGGCGAAGATCCCGACGGTCAGCTCGGCGCCCGCGGCCGGGGCGTCGTCGCCCGCCACCCGGAACTCGCGGATCACCTGCGGCGCCGCCTCGAGCCCCGCCGCCTTCGCGTGACCCAGCTCCGCCTTCGTCGCCCGGATGGCGCGCTTGGCGCCGAACCCGAGCTGCACCGCGCCGGGCCTCACCTGCACCACCCGGCAGGGGCCGGCCTCGATGACGGTCACCGGGGTGACCGTCCCGTCTTCCGCGAAGACCCGGGTCATCCCGAGCTTGCGGCCGATGAGTCCCGTGGTCATCGCTACTGGACCTTGATCTCGACGTCCACGCCGGCCGGAAGATCCAGCTTGGTGAGGGCGTCCATCGTCTGGGGCCGCGAGTCGTCGATGTCGAGCAGCCGCTTGTGGGTGCGGAGCTCGAACTGCTCCCGGCTCTTCTTGTCCACGTGCGGGCTCCGGAGCACCGTCCACCGCTCCATCTTGGTGGGGAGCGGGATCGGGCCGGTCACCGTGGCGCCGGACTTGACCGCCGTGCGCACGATGTCCGCCGCGGCGGTGTCGAGCACCACGTGGTCGAACGCCTTCAGGCGGATGCGGATTCGCTGGGCCATTGCACGTCCTCGGTCACGA
>CAVQWA010000078.1:0-11639 GCA_963717315.1 uncultured Gemmatimonadales bacterium | reverse complement strand
TCCCGCCCAGCCCGTGAGCGCGCCCATCCGCCGTTCGACCATCAGGTCCAGGCCCTGGCCGGTGGTGCCCTCCGACGTGTTCTCCAGCACAGCCAGGTCCACGTTGCGGTTCAGGGTCGGGTCGTAGTGTGACCCGAGGACGGCCCGGATCTCGTCATCCGTGCTCCGGAGCCACACGGCGCCATCAACCAGGAACCCCGCCCCGAGCTCGTAGCGCGCCCCCACCTCCCCGTGGGAGACGATCTCGTAGTCCAGGTCACTGCCCCAGCCCTGGGCGATCGTGGTAATGGCGAAATCGGTGTTGACCCCGGCATAGACGAGCTGGAAGTCGGGCCGCTGCGGATACCGGCCGAAGCCGCCGCGGAGTGCGAGCCGGGGGGTGGCGGCGTAGGAGAGGCGGATGGAGCCGCCCACCGCGCCGTGGGAGTCGTCCTCACGGAACTGGATCAGCGCCGGGTCCCAGTCCGTGCCATCGTAGCCGTAGCTCGAGATCCGCGGGAACCAGGCGACCTGGTCGAACCGCGGGCTGCCCGGATCCACTTCGCGGAGGTAGGGCCGTATCGCGCCGCTGGCGAACCGCTCGTACCGCAGGCCTGCCACCACGGAGCCCCGGGGACCGAGCGGGATCACGTCCTCCACCCAGAATGCGGCGCCCGACGGCGACTCGATCCAGACGTCCGAACCGGACTGGCTGGTCAGGGCGTGGGCGTAGCTCGCGATGTCCCAGCTCGTGGCGTCCACGCCGAGACGAAGCCGGCTGCCGCCGAGGCCGACCGCGGCCCGCGCGCCCAGGACGGTCCGCTCCTCCTCGAACAGGGTGAGCCGACCCACCGGCCCGCCTGATTCCGAGAACCCGTACACGCCGTAGGCGTTGTTCCGCCACCGGTCGACCAGCGAGTACTGATTGAGGTTCGCCAGGTCGTACGGGGATCGCCGGGACCCGGGCGTGTTGCGCCGGTAGTTGTCCACCAGCTGGTCGTTCACCGGGAAGTCCTCGAACCCGAAGCGTAGGTCGAGCGGCGAGAGGAGGAAGCCCCCGAAGGGGTCGCGCGACTCCAGCTCGGCGCCGGGTGCGAGCGGGCCGTCCTCGCCGAGGTCCCGCTGGAAGGAGGCGAAGGCATCGATGGTCACCGGGCGCGAGCCCCCGAGCCGGTGGCTCGCCCCGAGGGAGACGATCCGGCTCGTCGTCCGCCCGGCGCCGAGTTGCTGCGGATTGTAGAGGTTGGCGTAGTCGAAGTGCCGGGCCTGGTCCTGGGCCAGCACCGCCGAGGCGAAGACGCTGGTGGCGGAGCCCTGCCACGACAACTTCACCTGGGCCTGGCCGGCCGAGTTGGTCGATGCCGGGAGCCGGGTGCCCGGGGCCGACTCGAACCCCTGGATATCCACGTACGTGGTATCGGAGGTCGGATCCGCGAGCGCTTCGGGCACGGCCATCGTCCGCTCCACCCGGGTCGCGACGTAGATCGGCGCGCCTCCCGCGCCCGGCGCAGTGGCCACGCTCTTCGCGCCGTCGAGCGTACCGGCGGCGTGGATCCGGAAGCGACCGAACGCGCCGCCGGCCGCGGCTTCGAGGCGGTTGTAGCCCTGGGACTGCGCCCGGCCCCAGATGCCGTCGGTGCTCGCAACGACCCGCCCGGACCACCGCTCACCACCGTCCGGCGTGGTGAGCGAGAGCAGGCCGCTGCCGGCGGCGCGCCGGCCCGCACCCCCGGGCCCGACCAGCAACTCGAGGTCGCCCACGCCGCCGGGGCCGAGCAGCTCGCGCTGGCCGGCGAAGTCCTGGAACGCGCGAACGAGGGCGGTGGACGCGGTTCCCCGCACGCCGACATCCACCGGGACGCCGTCGAGCACGACGGCGAGGTCGGCCGGGCGCCCGCCACGCACCGACAGCGGACCGGTCACGCCGGACGTGACGCCCGGGAGCAGCCGGATGGCGTCGGAAACACGGTCCACGGGCAGTGACCGGAGCGTCGTGCCGTCCAACCGGCGGGCGGTGGCGAAGGGAAGACTGTCGGCGGCACGAACGGAATCCGGAGCAGTCTGGGCGAGCGCGGGCGTGGCAACGGCGAGGACGACGACGCTGAGCAGTCGGCGCATGGGAGGCAATCCCGGTTGAGGAGGGGCGACGGCGGCGGGGGGACGCCGACGCAGAACCCAAGTCAGATCCGGCGGTGGTGGGTGGCGCGCGGCGCGCGCGGGGAATCAGTCCCCGGCTCCGCCGGAAGCGAAGGGGAGCAAGGCCCGAAGCATGGCGCGGGCCTCGGGTCGATCCCATTCGGTGGCTCCGCGCCACACCAGCACCATCGCGCCGCCGCGATCCACCACGAAGGTGGACGGGACCATCGTGAGGCCGAGCACGGCGGGCCGACCGCCCGCGTCGAAGTAGACCGGCAGGCCGAGGCGGCGTCCCTCGAGCCACGCGCGGGCCCGCTCGGGCTGCTCCGGGGAGATCGCGAGGAACTCCACCCCGGGCACCGAGTCGCGGAGCGCCTCGATGCCGGGAAGCTCCCGGACGCAGGGCTCGCACCAGCTCGCCCACACGTTGATGAAGAGCACCCGGCCGCGCAAGTCGGCGAGCCGGAGCTCGGTCCCGTCCGGGCGCTGGAGCCTCCATTCGTAGTCCGCGTCCGAGAGGAAGATGGGATCCGCCGGCGCGGCGGCGGGTCCCGCCTGCGCCCGGAGCGGCGCCGAGCCGGCGGCGAGCAGGAGCAGCGCGCGCGAGGCGGCGCCCCTCACGCGCGAACCTCGGTGCCGCGCTGCCGCTGGCACAGCACCTGGCCGGCGAGGGAGTAACCCACCACGCGCTCTTCTCCTCCCACCCGGACGGTGACCGGGCCGCTGAACGGGTGCCGCACGACGACGAATATCTCGGCGCCCGGGACCAGCCCCACCTCGGCGAGGTAGCGCAGTCGCTCGGCGTCGCTCGTGCCCACCTGCCGGACCACCGCCGACTCGCCCTCCGGCAGGTCGCCCAGCGGCGTGTAGATGATCTCCGCCATCGAACCGTCGGGGCCGGGAATCGGGTCGCCATGGGGATCGAACCCGGGGTTGCCCAGTGCCGCGGCCATCCGGTCGATGAGGCCGTCGCTGACCGCGTGCTCCAGCCGCTCGGCCTCCTGGTGCACCGAATCCCAGGTGTAGCCCAGGCGCCCCACCAGGTAGGTCTCGAGGATGCGATGCCGGCGGAGCATCCGGAGCGCTGCCCGGCGTCCTTCCGCCGTCAGCTCGACCCCCTTGTAGGGAACGTGCTCGAGCAGCCCCTGGTCGGCGAGCCGCTTCACCATCCCGCTGACCGACGGTGCGCTCAGCTCGAGGTGCTGCGCGATGTCGCTCGTCGTGGCCGGTTGCCCGGCGCGCGAGAGGTGGTAGATCGCCTTGAGGTAGTCCTCCACCGACCGGGTGAGGACGTCGTTCCGGAGGGCAGCCTTCATCGCGTCTCCCGGCCGGGGTGGTGCCCAAGTTGTGCAGCGGCTTCGGGGGCGGTCAAGCGCGCCCGGAACGAGTGCTCGAAGCTGAGGTAGACCAGCAGCCGGGAATCGGTCCCGGTGCCTGGGCCGACACCGACGGCGTAGGCGATCCCCGGCACCACCTGCTGCCCGCCGGGGAGGTTCCAGGCGAAGCGTAGACCGGGGCTCAGGAACGCCTCCTCGCGGCCTGCCGTGACTCCCGCGCCGACGACCTCCTCGGTGCGGGCCCAGACCCACTCCACCAGGACGTTCATCCACGGAGCCGCGAGCCAGACCAGGCTGGCCCCGGCGCCGACGTCGAAGGCAGTGGCTCTCCCGCCTGCCGGATGCTCCGACCACGGCGTGAGGGTGAACGCCGCGTTGAGGTGTCCCGCGAACCGGGGACCCAGCGTCGCGCTCGCGGGCAGCCCGGCCTGCAGGCCGACGGAGCCGGTGCCGGTGCCGTCGTCCGGGCTGCCGGTCGGGACGAACACCGAGAGACGGGGCGAGACCGCCAGGGGTTCGTCCCCGCCACCCAGGATCTGATGACGGTAATGCACGCCGAGGTCGCCGATCCCGGAAGCGCCCGAACCGCCGGCGAAGGGCAGGCTGAAGCTGAGCTGATGTCGCTGGCTCCCGAGCGGCCACTCCTGCGAGAAGGTGACCTCCCAGGCCGCGCCCCTGCCGGCGTGGTGCAGGAGCGCCGCGTGCTGCACCACGCCTCCCTCCTGGTTGTACGCCTCCTCCACGAGGAAGCTGTTGTCCCGGATGGGAGGGGCCTGGGCGGCCGCGGGAGCGGCAGCCGCGCCGAGCGTGAGCGCGATCGTTGCGGCGCCCTTCACGCGGGCACCAGGAGACCGGTGGCATACATCACCGCCATCCCGGCGACGAAGCCGGCCGCGGTTCGCGGCACGAGCCCGCCCGCCGCTCCCGGTGCCCGCCCGAGGAGCCGCCAGAGATTCACCACCACCTGGCCGATGGCGCCGGCGCCGAGGGCGAGGAACAGCGTGGTCGCCACCGGGGAGGCGCTGAACCCGCCGATCCACGCCCCGAGGACCGTCGGCAGGCCGGCGACAAGCCCGAGCTTCACCAGCGCGCCGAGGCCGGGGCGTTCCTCCGCGAGCGGGCTCACGATGCCAAGCCCCTCGGTGGTGTTGTGGAGCAGGAAGCCCACCACGAGCGAGGTGCCCAGGGCGATCTCGCCGGTAGCGTAGGCGCCACCGATGGCGAGTCCCTCGCCCAGGTTGTGCAGGCCGATGCCCAGCGCGATGAGCTTCGCGAGCCAGAGCCCCGGCGAGGTGCCGGCGGCCCGGCGGCCGGCGCCGATCGCCTGCACGCCGAAGGCCGCGCCGAGGACTCCGATGACCACGAGCCCGCCGCCCTGGAACGCGCCCGGTACCCGGCCGGCGGTCTCGATGGCCTCGACCAGGGCGTCGATGCCGAGGAAGGCGAGCAGGCCGACCGTGAGCGCCAGGAAGAAGTCCACCGCCTCGCGGCGCAGGGTGCGGAGGAACGGCAGCCAGAGGAGGCCGAGGAAGACCGGGATCACCCCGGCGTAGATCCCGAGCAGCGCGAACGTGACGACGTACCGCCGGTCGGGGGCCGGGGTCCGGGTCGCGGCCGCAACGTCGGCCGAGAAGGTGAGTCCGGTGCTCGTCACCACGGTGACGACCAGCGGCTCGCCCTCCACCCAGGGATAGGGGATGCGGATCGTCCGCCGGCCGAGCCGCGGGATGGTGCGGTCGCCCAGCACTTCGTGCGACCAGGCCGCGTCGTCGACGAACACCTGGGAAACGGTGACCGCCTGGGGGCCGCCGTTCACCACCACGGCCTCGATCCGTCCCGGCGAGGGCAGGGTGACCTGCTGGACGGTCAGCTCCTCCACCGGCGGGAAGGCCCTGCGGAAGACCCCGGCCGGGCCGAACCGGAAGAAGGCGGCGAGCAGGAGCGCGAGCAGCAGGAGCGGGCCCACGCCCAGGACCCAGGGCCGCAGCCGCCCGTCAGGCATTCGGGCCTCGCACGTCGAGGATGCCGGTCCAACCGAGCTCGGCGAACTCGCTCTGGTGGGCGTGGAACATGAACGGGCCGGGGTGCTTGCAGGTGAACTCGACGACGGCACGCTCCCCCTGCCCCAGGGTGACGATGTCGGTCCACTCGAAGTGCTCGAGGTCACTGCCCGTGCGATAGAGCCGGAAGAAATGGCCGTGCAGGTGCAAGGAGTTGAGGAGGTCGAACTCGGTCAGGTTCACGAGGTAGATCCGGACCAGTTCCCCGGCGCGCACCTCGATCGGGTGCCGCTGGTAGTGGAAGGCCACGCTGTTGATCGCGTAGACCTCGTTCTCGCCGTCGAAGTCGGTGTCAAAGGCGTTCATCACCATCACCAGCTCCTGCGCCGGCGGCCGGCCCTGCTTCGGGTCGATGATGAACGCGCCGTAGAGCCCCTTGTGGAGGTGCCGCTTGAGCGGGACGGTGTGGCAGTGATAGAGCTGGAGCGCGAACGGCTCGGCGTCGAACTCGTAGGTGTAGCTCCCGCCCGGCTGGACCATCTCGAAGGCCCCGTCCATGTTCGCGGGGTGGATGCCGTGGAAGTGGATCGAGTGGGCGTGGGTGCCGCGGTTGGTGAAGCGGACCCGCACCCGATCACCCTCGGTGCAGCGAAGCGTCGGGCCCGGCACCTGGCCGTTGTAGGTCCACGCCGGGTAGAAGACGCCCCCCGCCACCTCGATTTCCCGCTCCTCGGCGACGAGCTCGTATTCCCGCAGCACCTGGCCGGAAGCGAGCCGCGACTCGAGCCCCCAGTCGAACGCAGTCAGGAATGCGCTGGGCTCGAAGCCCCCGGGCCGGATGTCGCCGACCGTGGTCATGGCGTGATGCCCGGCATGATCCGGTTCCGCCGCGGCAGTCCGGCCGAAGAGGAGGGAACCGGCACCGGTGGCGAGTCCAGCCGTACCCGCCGCGCCGAGCTTGAGGAGGCCGCGCCTGCTCAGGGAGCGATCCATCATCTCATTGTCCTTTCAGCACTTGCGATGGCGTGGCCTGCACTGACGCCCGCACTCCGAGCAGCCGGACGCCGGGCGCCGGCATGTTAGATGGACCTAATTTTAAGATGTGCTACACCGAATTTCAACCAGGCGGAGCCAGCTGGAGGAGCGGGGTGAGGATTCGCTCGGTCATCCCCCAGACGAAGTCCTCGCCCACCACGTAGCCCTCGATGGTGCGCGGGACGCCGAGGATCTCGATGGCGCGGGTGACGCGGGCGGCGGGGCGGCGGAAGAGGCCGAGCTCGGTCCAGAAGGCGTGGGCGACCTCGGCGCTGAGCGTCAGCGGCGGACGACGCTCCAGGAAGAAGACGAAGGGCCGCACGGTGACGGGTGGGAGGACCGGCGTCCGGGGCGCGACGTCGTCCAGCGCGCCGACGTACTCCGCCCCGCCGAGGTCCACCCCGACCTCCTCGAATGTCTCGCGCACGGCGGTGCGCTGGAGATCCACGTCCTCGGGGTCGAACCCGCCGCCGGGAAGGCCCATCTGGCCCGACCAGGGGTCGCCGAGCCTCTCGGCCCGCCGGATGAGCAGGACGCTGTCGGGATCCGGGGCGACGACGACCGCGACCGCGGCCAGGCGGCGGCCCGGCTCCTCCACGCGGAGCGGCGCCCGCGCGTCGAGCGCTCGGCGGAGGAGGGCGGAGAGGGCGGGGCTCGAATCGGGCACGGGCGATTCAGGAGAGGTTCGCGGCGAACCAGGCCAGGGTCTCGGAGAGCACCGGGCCGAACGACGCCGGGGCGCCCTGCCAGGGGTGCACGGCGCCGAACGTGTGCCCCGCCCCCTCGATCGCCAGGAGCTTGGTGGTGGGGCGCCCGCTGGACTCCGCGAGCAGTTGCGCGTCGAGGAAGGAGACCGACTCGTCGGCGGTCCCGTGGACGATGAGCCACGGCACCGCCACGGCGGCGGCCAGGCGCTCGAGGTCGAGGGCGCCCGCGTGGTCGCGCTCGATCTCGTCGAGCGGCTCGAGGCCGATCGGGAGGACCTGTCCGGTGCGGGCGTTCACGACGGCCAGGCTGCCCTCGGCCCGCCATCGCGCGCGCGTGGCGGCGTCCCAGCGCAGCACCGAGCCGATTGCGGCCCAGGTGACGAGTGCGCGAACTCCCGGCCGCCCCGCGTTGGCGAGGGCGCTCGCCCCGCCGCGCGAGTGGGCCAGGAGCCCCACGGACGACGGGGGCGCCACGCCCAGGTCACCGCGCGCCAGCGCCAGGAGCACGGCACCGAGGTCGTCGATCTCGGCGCGATACGTGTTGCGGGCGAACCGCTCGGCGTGGACGAACTCGCCGCGCTCGACGCCGGAGCCGCTGAAGTCGAACGAGACCGCGGCGAACCCGGCGCGCGCCAGCCGCTCCGCCGCCGCGGGGAAGAACCCCCAGTCCTTGAATCCCTTGAAGCCGTGGACGATGACCACGGCGGGACCGGCGGCGTCACGCCGTGCCGCCCGGACGTCCACCCGGATCGGGCCGAGGGTGCCGGGGAGCTGGTGCCGGGTGAGGATGGGCGTGGCCATATCGGCGGGTGCCTAGAGTTCCGGGTCCTGGGTCACTCTACCGCCCCCTCGAGCAGCTCCAGCTCCCCCGCATCGGCGTCGAGCCTGGCCCGCACGCCGACCGGAACCGTCCACTGCTCGTCGATGTGCCCGATGGGGAATCCGTACGCCACCGGCACGCCGAGCGGATCGAGGTAGGTCGCCAGCACCTCGTCGAAGCCGAGGGCGCCATCGTCGCCGCCGCGGTCCATCTCGGTGAAGCGGCCCACGACGACCCCGGCCACCCGCGCGAGTGCGCCCACCGTGCGCAGGTGGGCGAGCATCCGGTCCACGCGATAGAGATCCTCGCCCACGTCCTCGACGAAGAGGATCGCGCCAGTGAGGTCGGGAAACCAACTGGTGCCGACGAGGCACTGCAGCAGGGAGAGGTTTCCGCCGACGAGCGGTCCCTCCGCCCTGCCGCCCCGGAGAGTCACGATGCGGTTCGTCCCCGGGACCAGGACATCCGGGGGCGGGGCGAGCCGGCCGAGCCGGCCGGCCGGGCTCACGCTCGTGGTCACCCGGTCGAGGTGCCAGCGGCTGAACGGCCCCAGGCTGGCGCGCGCAATCGGCCCGTGGAAGGTGACCAGGCCGGTGGCGGAATGGAGCGCCACGAGGAGGGCGGTGATGTCGCTGTACCCGAGCACCACCTTCGGATGCCGGCCGGCGGCGGCAAGGTCCACCCGCGGCAGGATGCGGGTCATGCCGTAGCCCCCTCGCAGGCACCAGACGGCGTCGAGTGACGGGTCGGCGAGCGCCGCGTTGAGGTCGGCAAGCCGCTCGTCGTCGGTGCCGGCGAGGTAGCCGTACTTCCGCCCCGCGTTGGGGAAGAGCACGGGCTGGTAACCGAGCGCGCGGCACAGCTCCTGGCCCCGCGCCAGGTCGTCACCCTCGAGGAGCGGCCCCGCCGGGGCGACCAACCCGATGCGGCTGCCGAGCTTGAGTGCCTTCGCACGGATCGCCCGTGTCACGGACATTTGGCCTCCCCCGTACCCGTCGGTAGATTCTGCCACGCCCCTTCGCCTCGAGGCACGGATTGCGCGCTTCCCATCCCGCCCTGCTCGCCGCTGGCCGCGCGATCATCGAGATGCGCGAGGACACGGTCGCCCGCTGGCTCGAGTGGCTCGATGGGCGGGGCACGATCGGCACGACCATCTCGCGGGCGATGCTGGAGCGCCACCTCCAGCTGCTGGCCACGATGCTCGCTGAGATGGTCGGGCCAATGCGGCGCGAGGTCAAGGGGCTGTGGTACCAGGGCTGCGAGCACTACGGCCGCGCCGGGGCCACGCGGGGCCTCGCCGCGGGCGAAGTGGTCGAGGAGCTCACCTTCCTCCGCGACCTGCTCACCCGGCAGCTCGCGCCGGTGCTGGCCGCGATGCGCGCGCGGCAGGCGATGGCCATCGTGCTCCGCCTCAACCGCGTGCTCGACAAGGGCATCGCGGTCGCGGTGGTGGGCTACACCGACGCGCTGGTGGCCACGCTCTTCACCGAGAACGGCGTGCCCGCCCCGGGCTCCGAGTTCGACCCCGCGGAGGCGGAGCGGCAGATCGTCGCCCTGGAGCACGAGCTCGCGGCGCTCACCGCCCGCCACTGATCCCCCGACTTGGCCCTCGCTGACTGGCTGCCCGCCCTCCCCTGGGCGGCGCCCTTCCTCTCGCTCTTCCGACTGGCCGACAAGCGGCCCGATCTCGCGCAGGCCGCGGCGGTCTCGGGGCGCGCGCTCAGCGTGATCATCCCGGCGCGGAACGAGCAGGAGGTCATCGGCAACGTCGTGCGGTCGGTCCTCGACGGCGGCTACGAGCCGCTCGAGCTCATCGTCGTGGACGACCGGTCGGAGGATGGGACCGCCGCCGTGGTCCGCGCCCTCTCGGCCCGGGACCCGCGGGTGCGCCTGATCGATGGCGCCCCGCTCCCGGCGGGCTGGTACGGCAAGCCGTGGGCGTGCGCGCAGGGTGCCGACGCGGCCAGCGGCCGCCTGCTCCTCTTCACGGACGCCGACACCACGCACCACCCCGGACTGCACGCGCGCGCCGTCGGCCTCCAGGAAGCGCTCGATGCCGACCTGCTGACGCTGGCACCGCGCCAGCGCTGCGTGACCTTCTGGGAGCGGCTCGTGATGCCGCAGGTGTGGCTCCTGCTCGGCTTCCGCTTCCACCCGCGCGTGGTCAACCGCGCCCGCCGGCCGAGGGACCTCATCGCCAACGGCCAGTTCATCCTGGTCCGGCGCGAGGCCTACGACGCGATCGGTGGCCACGCCGCGGTGCGTGGCGAGGTGGCCGAGGACCTCGCGCTGGCCCAGGCGCTGCACGCCGCCGGGCGCCGAGTGCGGTTCGCCTTCGCCGAGCGGTTCATGGAGACCCGGATGTACCGGAGCCTGGGGCACCTCGTCGAGGGGTGGACCAAGAACCTGTACCTGGGCGGGCGGCGCTCCTTTCCCGACGAGCCGCTCCTCCGTGCCCTCGTCCCGGTCGGACTCGGCATCGGGATCGGCTTCTGGCTCCTCCCGACGATCGGCCTCCTCCTGGGGCTGGCCGGCGTCGCACCCGCGCTGCTCCCGCCGGCCATCCGCGCGTGGGGAATCTCGGCCGCGTTCTGGGCGCTGGTCTCGACCGGGATGCGGATTCCGCCCTGGTACGGGCTGCTCCACCCGCTCGGCGCCGGCATGGCCCTGGCCATCGTGGCGCTCTCCACCGTGCGCGGCAGCCGGCGGGTGGAGTGGAAGGGGAGGGTATACGGGGAGCGGGGAGCGGTGAGCGGTAGGCGGTGAGCGGGGGGCCGCCCGGTCTGCTGGGCACTCGGCACCTCGCACCCCCTGGGCACTTGGCACTCGGCACTTCCTTGCCCCACCCCGTCGGCATTCCGTGCCGCCGACCTGCGCGCCGGCGGCCATCGTGCCTCCGTGCCCAGCATCCCCCTCCGCCTCCCGCAGGCCCTCGCCGCCGTTCGCGCAGTCCACGACCTCCCGCTGCTCGTCGCGGCGTTGGGGCACGAGCCGCTCTGGGAGCCGCTGGAGGATGCCGGCTGGGCGCACGGCGCCTGGTCCCACGCCGCCCGGGTCGGTGCGGCGGACGGATTCTCCTGGTACGGCATCGAGGCCGGCGACCCGGCCGCCGCGGCGACCGCGCTGGCCGCCCGGCTCGGGCGTCTGGGGCAGTTCGCCGGCGTCCTCGCACTGGATCCAGTCCATCGCGGCGCGGCCGTCGCCGTCCAGGCCGGCGAGCACCCGGAGTGGGTGGCGCTCGAGCTGGATCGGCCGTCGCGCCTCACGCTCACCTACCCGGACGGTGCGCACAACGCGGAGGCTTTGATGGTGGACCCACTCAGCGGCGACCTGTTCATCGGCACGAAGCAGACCAATGTCTGCCGAATCTACACGGCAGCGAAAGCGCAATTAGACACCGGCGGGCCGATCACATTGAGCTTCGTGCGCGAAATCAGTTTTGACCTGGCCAGTGGTGGTAGCATCTCGCCGACAGGCCGCGAGATCGTGATCCGGCAAGAGGACTTCGCTTCCCTTTGGCAGAGGCTGCCGGGGCAGAGCATAGCGGACACGCTCGCCGGGACGCCGGTCGCCATTCCGGTGGTGGGCCGGCCCACCGAACCGAACGGTGAGGGCATTCTCGGCC
>CAVQWA010000077.1:0-36755 GCA_963717315.1 uncultured Gemmatimonadales bacterium | reverse complement strand
GCTGAGTCTCCGGCTGAGCCGGGAGGGCGAGCCGGCCGAGCGACCGCGGAGCAGGTTTCCCCGCGCGGCGAGCCCGCCCCGGCGCCGTGCGTCGCGAGCCGCCTCCTGCTCGGCGCGGATCTCCTCCAGCTTCGGATTCCGGCGCCGGCCGTCCGCGCTCGTGGGGAAGACGGGAAGCAGCTCCTCGACCGCTGAGGGCTCGACGCGGAGGAGACGGGCCAGGGCCGGCGGGCTCGGTCGGCACGGAGCCGTGGATCCACTGGTGCCAGAGCAGGCGGAGGTACCGCCCCACGCCGGCGTCGTCCATCAGCTTGACGGCTTCGTCGTCGAAGAACAGGTACCCGTAGAACGGAAACCAGGGGAGCTTCTCAGCCACGCGACGACCTGCCGGGGCCGGGTCCTTTCCTGGGTTCCGCAAAGGTTCCGCCTCGGGGCCAAATCGAGAGGATTTTGGGCCCAAATTGCGGGGAGGGCGTGAGGCGTAAGACTAGTTAGATTGCGCTCTTGGAAAATCCGTGTTTTCTGAGATGGATGCTGATAAGCGTGAGGTCGGAAGTTCAACTCTTCCCAGGCCCACTCGTCGGATACGCAGCCCCGTGGTCACTTCGGTGACCGCGGGGCGTTTCCTTGCGACTCGGATGCGTCTCCACGCCTGCGCCCAGCGCGGGCCATTCACACGGTTCCTTCACTACGGCTTCACGAGCGCTCCGGTACTGGTTGACGCATGGTTGCCCGGGTCCTGGCCATTTCGACATCGTCGTCACTTGCCTGGAGTGTTGCCATGCAGCACAAGTCCCGCTGGATCCCGGCAGTCGCAGCCCTGATCCTCACCGCAGCGTGTTCCGACTCGCCGCCTGCCACCGCTCCCGTGGTGTCGGCGGGCGTCGCGGCCGAGCTGAGTTCCACGGCCTGTGGGGCCGAGCTGGACGCACTTCGATCCGCCATCGCGGACGCCGACTTCATCGGCAAGAGCGCCGCGAAGGATGAGTCCAGCCTGCAGCTCAAGGTCGATGCCGCCCAGGCGAAGCTGGCGGAGGGAAAGACCGCCGACGCAATCCAGAAGCTCGAGGACATCCGTGCGACCGTGCTGGCGCTGGGCACGGCGGCGAAGCCCAAGCTCGACGCCACGGACGCGGCTGCCATCAACGCGGCCGTCGATGCCGCTGAAGCCTGCATTCAGGCTCTGGCAGTTGCCGGGACCTTCTAGGGCTCAGCCCTTCCCAAGCCCGTCAGTCGCGCCAATCGCCCCGCCTGGAGCCACGGCTCCGGCAGGGTCTGGCGTCCTCCGCCCCCGGGTTCCCGCCCGGGGCCGGAGCGGGACGGTGGCCGCGCTTCCCCCGTTCGCGGTGGCCTTGAGCCACGCGTGCGGGTCGTGCATCAGCGCCCCCTCGGGCAACGAGTCGTAGAGCGGCCCGAGTTCCCCCTGGATCCGGGCCCGGTAGAACTCGGGCAGCTGCTCGCTCTCCCCCTCCATGAACTGCCGCAGCGGGCGGTCGGTGTCCAGCCGCCGCCGGATCTCGGCGTGGTACCGGATCCGGCCGAATCCCTCCGACGAGACGGCCCGCAGCACGTTCATCCACTTCGGGATCATCATCGGCGTGGCCGGGATCCGCCGGGCGATGGCCTTCCACGAGAACGAGTAGCGCGAGAGGTCCACCACCCGGTCGTAGAAGTCCGGCCAAGTGTAGTTCTTCGGCCGCACGTTCATCGCGTGGTTGTTGTTGAGGAAGTGGAAGGGGAAGGGCAGGACCCGCCCCTCGCGCTGATACTCGAGGTTGAGCGGCGCGGCCCGGCCGAACGCCGTGAGCAGCGAGTAGGCCGGGAACGCCCCCGGCGCGCGGTCGAGGAACGCCTTGGTGAGCTCGAACGGCTCGGGGCCCTCGTCGCCGTCCAGGCCCATCACGAAATTCGTCTGGATGTAGGGGATGTACCGGAGGATCAGGTTCACCTGCTCCGACACCTGCTCCACCTTGGCCATCCCGGTCTCGCGGGTCTTCGACTTGTTGCCCAGGTCGAACCAGGACTCGATTCCCGGCAGGATCCCCTGGAATCCGTTGCGCTGCATCCGCTTGAGGTGCGGCTCCGAGAGGAGCGACAGGCTGCTTTCCGCGACGTGGCGCATCCGCCCGGGAGGCACCGCCGCCTCGATCGCGTCCATGCAGTCGTCGAAGCGGACCCCGAAGTTCGGGTCGTGCCAGCCCACGATCGGGTGGCGGATCCGGGTGAGCAGGAACTGCAGGTCGGCCCGGAGCGCGGCGAACCCGAGCGGCTGGTAGGGGACCGTCGAGTCGATGCAGAAGCTGCAGGTGTAGGGGCAGCCGAGGCTCCCGATCATCGGCACGAACTTGATCGTGGGCGCCTTCGCCAGCGTGGGCTCGATGAACTTCCAGCGCTCCTCCAGGCTGGGCAGCTCCATCGGCTGCTGCGCCGCGCCCAGCTCCCGGCCGACCGGGCGGTGGGGGGCGCACTCGCCCAGCACCTCCCCGACCGTGGGCTCGTCGGTGAAGCCGAGGACGTAGTCGAAGTACTGCCGCGCGTCCTCGGGGTAGCATCGCGCGTGCGGCCCGCCCAGTGCCGTCACGGTGCCGCGCTCCCGCAGCCGGTGGCTGAGCGCGTAGGCCAGCAGCGCCGACTGGGTGAAGGCCCCGATGAACACCAGGTCGAGGTCGGTGGGCAGCTCCTCGAGGAGCTCCTCGACCCCGGTGTAGCAGACGAACTGGACCTCGTGCCCCGCCCGTTCGCACCACACCGCGAGCACCTGCGGCATGATGCTGGCGAAGTTCGCGTTCATGAGGCGCCCGTACAGCGAGGGCCGCGGACTCTTGGAGACGAGGTCGAGGATGCCGATGCGGAGCCGTCGCACGGGGTGGCCTCCGGGGTGGGGGAGGGGCCGGGAATCCCTAACCTACCACTCGGGAACCCGCTTGGTGAGGCCCCCCGGCACGATTCCGCTCCCCGCTCCCCGGGGTGGCGTGGGGCAGGAAGACATACCCCCGACCCCGTCCGCCTGTCCCCCGGCCAGTTCGACCGGATCGCCCAGGCGCTGGCCGACCCTCGGCGCCTCAGTCTGCTGCCGGCCATCCCCGGCAACGACGAGTGCCCGTATCAGAAGCTCTGCCACGAGGTTCCGGTGTCGAAGGCCACCATCTCGCACCATCTGGAGGAGCTGGTGCGGGCGGGCCTGGTGGAGTCGGTGCGGGATGGGCAGCAGATGCCCGCGACGCTCCGGCCCGAGGTGCTCGAGGCGCACACCCGGAAGCTTGGCCCGTCGGCTACAGCCGAGATCCACGCAGTCCAGGTAGGAAGCCGCGGGAGCCTTTTTCGCGATGGATCGCTTGCCGGCCCTCCGGCAGTCAAGTAGAGATTCGCGAATGGAACTGGGCGTCTACACCTTCGCGGAGCGCACGCCGGACGCCGCCGGCCACCTGGTGAGCGCCGAGGTGCGGCTCCGCGACCTGCTGGAGGAGATCGAGCTCGCCGACCAGGTCGGGCTCGATGTCTTCGGCGTGGGGGAACACCACCGCCCCGACTTCGTCGTGTCGTCTCCCGCGGTCGTGCTCGCTGCGGCCGCCGCGCGGACGAAGCGCATCCGGCTCACCAGCGCCGTGTCCGTGCTCAGCTCCGACGACCCGGTGCGCGTGTTCCAGGACTTCGCGACGCTCGACCTCCTGTCCGGCGGCCGGGCGGAGATCATGGCGGGGCGGGGGTCCTTCATCGAGTCGTTCCCCCTCTTCGGCCACGACCTGAATGACTACGACGAGCTCTTCAGCGAGAAACTGGACCTGCTGCTGGCGATCCGGGAGCGGGAGCGCGTCACCTGGGCAGGCCGGCACCGCGCGCCGCTGCGGGACCTGGCGGTCCACCCCCGGCCGGTGCAGCAGCCGCTGCCGATCTGGGTCGCGGTGGGTGGCACCCCGCAGTCGGTGATGCGGGCGGCGACGCTCGGGCTTCCGATGGCGCTCGCGATCATCGGCGGCGCGCCGGAGCGCTTCGCTCCGCTGGTGGAGCTCTATCGCCAGACCGCGCGACGGGCGGGCCACGACCCGGCCACCCTGCCGGTGGGCATCAACTCGCACGGATTCATTGCCGACACCGCCACGGAAGCCGTGGAACTCGCCTGGCCGCCGTACCTGGACGTGATGGGAAGGGTCGGACGCGAGCGGGGGTGGCCGCCGCCCACGCGGCAGCGGTTCGACGCCGAGGTGATGCCCCGCGGTGCCCTGCTGGTCGGGAGCCCGCAGCAGGTGATCGAGAAGATCCTCTCCGAGCACCGGCTCTTCCGGAACGAGCGGTTCCTGCTCCAGCTCAGCGTCGGCACCATGCCGCACGACCGGATGCTGCGGGCGATCGAGCTCTACGGCACGGTCGTGGCGCCGGCGGTGCGGAAGGAAGTCGGGCCGCCTACCTGAACCTCAGCACCGCTCCCATCTCCCGCAGCTCGGCCACCGGCTCGTCCACCAGCGCCACCTCCACCCGCTGCCGCAGCGCCTCCTCGATCGTTTCGTCCGCGAGGTCGCGCACCCGCACCGGCCCCCCCTGTCCCCGGCAGTCGAGCGCCGTCGCCACCAGCGATCCGTCCTCCCCGCAGCGGAACCCGGTGCCCGTCACGCCCGCCTGAAGGAGCAGCAGCCGCACCTGGCCGCGGGCGAGCGCGCGGAGGGTGGCCCGTGCGCCGGCCACGGCCCACCCGGAGCCGAGGGCATCCTGGAACTCCGCCACCAGCGCCTTGGTGCGGCGCCGCAGCGCCGCACTGCGGGCCGCCTCCGCCACCTGCCGGAGCTGCAGCTCGGTGACGGCCGTCGGGTTGAGCCGGGCCGGGTCGAGCAGCATCCCCTGCAGCCGGTGGGGGAGGAAGCGCGCCTGCTCGCTGGTCACGCGAGCCGGCCCCGCGAGCACGATGCCGAGCCACGGGCCATCGGCCATCTCCGTGCTCAGGCGCGCGGCGATCGCCGCCGCGTGCCGGTGCCGCTCCTCGCGGATCCGGTGATGGTAGTCGTGCTCCCCCCAGCCCGGGGCATCCTTGCGGTCGCTGTGGTACTTGCCCCCGCGGCGCGCCGTGTCCACGAGGCACGGCAGCTCCGTCACGTCGTCCATCGCCACGCGGAAGAACCGTGCGTGGCTCCGGTCGAGCAGCGCCACGAGGATCGGCGCGAAGTCCGGCGCCGAGACCACCGCCTCGGCGGCGCGGGGCTGGGTGTCGAGCACCGCACGCGTGCCGGTGACCCGCGCCAGCGGCGCCATCACGAAGAGGCCCCGCGCCTCGCAGGCGAAGAGCGCCATCCCCGCCGCGTGTGGCAGCCTCCGGGGGTCGGCGAGGAAGGCCGTGATCCGCTCGAGGTCGTGCCGCACCGACTCGCGCGCGGCGTGATCCTCGGGCAGGTCGGCGATCGGCCGGAGCGCCTCCCGCGCCGCGAGCCGGTACCGATTGCCCGAGCGGTCCGGCATCTCGAGCCGCACGTAACAGGACACCACCGTGGGTGTCGCCGTCTCGATCGCCGCCAGGTGCGCGAATGTCTCCGGGCTCGGCGGGAGGATCTCGGGCAGGACGGGCTGGTCCAGCAAGGTGGCGGCGGGCATCGGATCCTCCTTGAAGCGTGCCGTGGAAGGCAATATTCCGCCGGCGTCGCCAAGCCCGGCTGAGGCGGGAGTGACAAGGGGTTCACGATGGCCTCAGTGGCGGCATGCAGGGGGTGGGAGGAGCCTGAAGCCACGCTCACGTGAATCCACGTGGAATCTTGTGGAAGCCGGCCGGGATATTGGGTGGGTCGTCCGCGGTCCATCCGTCGCAATCCCGACGCGGGAGGTCGGCCATGCTGGAACTGCTCGCACGCAACTGGCGCCTGGTGGCGCTGAGGGGGGTGTTCGCGCTGGTGTTCGGTTTGCTCACGCTGTTCCAGCCAGACGTCAGCCTCGTTGCCCTCTTGCTGCTCTTCGGGGCGTACGCCGTCGTGGATGGGGTGACCTCGATGGCCACGGCCCTCGCGCACCGCCGCGACGAGCCGCTCTGGGGCCCGCTCCTCTTCGGGGGAGTGGCCGGGATCGTCATCGGGGGGATCACCCTCTTCATGCCCGGCAACACCGCGCTCGTCCTGCTGTACTTCATCGCCGCCTGGGCCCTGCTCATCGGCGTCGCCGAGGTGGTGGCTGCGGTGAGGCTCCGGAAGGAGATCGAGCGGGAGTGGTTGCTGGGACTGGCCGGGGTGCTCGCGATCCTCTTCGCGGCCGTCCTGTTCCTGTACCCCGGAGCGGGGGCGCTCGCGATGCTGCTCTACATCGGGGCATATGCGGCGGTCGCCGGGGTGCTCCTGATCGCGCTGGGGCTCGAGCTGCGGCGCTGGGGTCGGGCGCACGCGGTCACGCCGGCCGCCACGTGACCGCGGCGGGACCCTGATTCCCCGGTTCACCGGAGGGGGGCTGGAGAAGGGCGAGGGGTGGGCGGACGAACTGACGCGTCCTCCCACCCCTCGACCCATCTGCCCGACCGTCCGTCTGTCCGGCGGCCCCTCTCACATCCCCGGCCACCTCCACCCGAACACCCCGCCGGTGACCAGCGCGTACACCAGCCCGTCGAAGGTCGCCTTGATCACCGAGGACCACGGCACCCCCATCCAGACTCCCCCCGACCAGCTGCCCGCCGCATAGGCCAGGAAGGCCGCCGTGCCGGTCACCCGGAAGACGGTGAGGTACTCCGCGCCGGCCGGCAGCGTCCGGCTCGCGAGGTAGGCGCAGAAGGACGCGATCACGAGGTTGAGCACGAACCACGGTCCCAGGTACGGCCCCATGCTGACCGGGCCGGGCTTCCGGGCGAGGAAGAGGCCCACCGGTCCGCTCGCGTACCGGGCCACCATCTCCGGCTTGGCCATCTCCTTCGGGTCGGGGCAGTAGGGGATCGCGTACTGGCCCGGCGCGGGATTCCCCTTCCGGATGGCCGCGGCGACCTCCTCCTCGTTGGAGAACCCGCGGTAGTCCGAGTTGTGGTACTTGAACAGCATGTGGAGGAGGGAACTTGTCCCGAACACGGCGACGGCGGCGAGGATGATCGGGAGCCACAACTGGGTCAGCGAGCCCAACGGTACCGTCGCATCCATCACGGCCTCCGGGCACAAGGGGTGGATAGGGCCGAACCGGCACTACAAGGCACCTCGGAGCGCAGGCCGTCAAGGGGGGACGCCCTCGGCTCCCGGCGGACCCACCACCCTCATAGTTTGGTGGAAGGTTGCCGGTTCGGCGGTGGAGGCCGGATGATGCAAGGGCTGACCATCGGCCAATTCGCCAGCCAGGCGGGCGTCAACGTGCAGACCGTGCCGTACCACGAGCGCCGCGGGCTGCTCCCTGCGCCGGCGCGGCGGGCCTCGGGCTACCGCGCAGGCGACGCGGCCCTCGCGCCCCCGCCGCCGCCGCGGCGATGAGGTAGGTTGGAAGGGTACGCCGGGTCATGTTCGACTCCTGGATCGCTGGTTCGCCTGCCGGTGCATCTGCACTCTACGCCCTGTACCCTGGGACAGGGTCAAGGCCCGACCGAGCCGCCGGAGAACCCATGAACCACCACGACCACCACGCTCACCAGCCCCACGCGCCGGCCGAGCCGCCCAGCCGCCCAGCCGCCGAGGAGCACGCCGGCCACGACAAGCACGCCGGTCACTCGGTCGCGATGTTCCGCGACCGGTTCTGGATCTCGCTCCTCCTCACGATCCCCACGCTGGTCTGGGGGCACCTGCTCCCGGGGCTGCTCGGCTACGAGCCGCCGGACATTCCCGGCGCCCGCTGGATCGCGCCGGTGTTCGGCTCGGCGGCGTTCCTCCTGGGGGGCCTGCCGTTCCTGCGGGGGGCTGTCGGCGAGCTCCGTGCCCGGCTCCCCGGGATGATGACGCTGATCGCGCTGGCGATCAGCGTCGCGTTCGCGTTCTCGGTCGCCGTCACCCTCGGCTTCCCCGGAATGCCGCTCTGGGAGGAGCTGGCGACCCTCGTCACCATCATGCTCCTGGGGCACTGGATCGAGATGCGCTCGATCTCCCAGGCGAGCGGCGCGCTGGCCGAGCTGGCGAAGCTGCTCCCCGACGTCGCGGTGCGCGTGGCGTCAGGCGACGGCGGTGAACGCGAGGAGGAGGTGGCCGTCGCGACCCTCGCCGACGGAGACCTGGTGCTGGTCCGCCCGGGAGCGCGGGTGCCGGCGGACGGCACCGTCCGCGACGGCGAGAGCAGCCTCGACGAGTCCATGATCACCGGCGAGTCGCGCCGGGTGGAGAAGAAGCCCGGCGACCGGGTGATCGCCGGGACGGTGAACGGGGCGGGGGCCCTCCGCGTCGAGGTCACCGGCACCGGCGATCACACCGCGCTCGCGGGGATCATGCGCCTGGTGGAGCAGGCCCAGTCCTCCCGCTCCCGGGCACAGGCGCTCGCCGACCGCGCCGCCCTCTGGCTCACCATCGTGGCGCTGGCGGCGGGAACGCTCACCCTTGTCGCCTGGCTCCTGGCGCGCGCGGAGCCCGCGTTCGCCGTCCAGCGGCTGGTCACCGTGCTCGTCATCGCCTGCCCCCACGCGCTGGGGCTTGCGGTGCCGCTCGTGGTGGCCATCTCCACGACGCTCGGCGCACGGAACGGGCTGCTGGTGCGGGATCGCAGGGGCCTCGAGGAGGCCCGCCTCCTCGACGCCGTCATCTTCGACAAGACCGGCACCCTGACGCTCGGCGAGCACCGGGTCGTCGCCACACGCAGTGCGGGCGGGCTCGACGAGGCGGAGGCGCTCCGGCTCGCGGCGGGGGTGGAGCGGGATGCGGAGCATCCGGTGGCGCGGGCGATCGTCGCGAGCGCCGCGGAGCGTGGACTCGCGGTGCCCGCCGCCTCGAGCTTCGAGGCCATCCCCGGCCGTGGCGTCCGGGGCACGGTGGAGGGCCGCCAGCTGGCGGTGGGAGGGCCGAACCTGATCGCGCAGGACGGCGTGACCGTGCCCGAGGAACTCTCCGCCTTCGTGTCGGAGGCGGCCGGCCGGGGCCAGGGGGCCGTCTACCTGCTCGAGGAGGGCAGGGCGCTTGCCGCCTTCGCCGTGGCCGACGCGGTCCGTCCCGAGTCGGCGGAGGCCGTGAAGGCGCTGCATGCCCAGGGCCTGGAAGTGATCATGCTGACCGGGGATGCGCCCGCGGTGGCCCAGGCGGTGGCGAAGGAACTCGGCATCGACACGGTCTTCGCCCAGGTGCTGCCCGACCAGAAGGCCGCGAAGGTCGAGGAGCTCCAGGGCCAGGGGAAGCGCGTGGCGATGGTGGGCGACGGCGTGAACGACGCGCCGGCGCTGGTCACCGCGGACGTCGGCATCGCGATCGGGGCCGGCACCGACGTGGCGGTCGAGGCCGGCGACGTGGTGCTGGTACGGAGTGATCCGAGGGACATCCCACGGATCATCGCCCTCAGCCGGGCCACCTGGCGGAAGATGGTCCAGAACCTCTGGTGGGCCGCCGGGTACAACATCGTGGCCATCCCCCTCGCGGCCGGCGTCCTGGCCCACCGCGGCCTCGTGCTTTCGCCGGCCGTCGGCGCCATCCTGATGTCGCTCAGCACCGTGATCGTGGCGGTGAATGCGCAGCTGCTGCGAAGGGTGAAACTGTGACGGAGGGGCGGAGAAGCGGGAGCATCCTGCGGAATCTCACGGGCGGTTCACGGATTCCTCAGCATGCGGGCTTGACCCGATGGGGTCGGATTCCCGATCTTCCCAGTGTGAAATCCCTCGGCCGCGCCATGGTACTCGTCCTCCTCCTTGCGGCATCCCCCGGTGGGATGACCGCCGCAGGGGGTGCCTGCGACCATTCCGCCGCCGCCGCAGGAGAGTCGCATCACCCTCAGGCTCCGGCGGACCAGCCGCCCTGCAGCCACCACCAGCCCGGGCATCCCGCCGGGTCGTGTGCCACGATGCCGACCTGCGCCGGGCCGGTGGTCGTGACGCCGGCACCGCTCCTCCCGATTCCCGACGCCGCCGTCGCGATCGTGGAAGCCGCACCGGCGGCATCCCTGACGTCGTTCCCCCCCGCACTGGACGTCCCCCCTCCCCGTCTCTAGTCCGCGCTGAACGCCGCCCGCATTCGCGGCGGTGACTTCACTCCAGCCGGGTCCTCGCGATCCGGAAGGGCGGACGATGTCGTACACGGTCCTTCAGGGGCGCCTGCGCGCCCTCCTCCCGGCGCTGCTGCTCGCGGCCCCGCTCGCACCGGCCCTGGCGCAAGCCTCGCGTCCCGGCGCGCCGCTCACCCTCGACGCGGTCCATCGCCGCGTCGCCGGGTCGAACCCGATGCTCGCGGCCCTGCGCGCGGATGCCTCCGCCGCGGGCTTCCGAGTGGCGCCGGCCTCGGCGCTGCCCGACCCGATGCTCGAGCTCGGCTCCCTGAACCGGAACCTGGGCGACGGGCTCGCGCTGATGCCGTTCTCGGGGATGAACATGATCGGGGTGCGCCAGGCGCTCCCCCTGGGCGGCGTGCTCGGCTCGGCGGGTCGCGCCGCCGGGGCCCGTCAGGTGGCGGCGGAGGCCGGCGTCACCGCCGGCGAATTCGAGCTCCGGACGATGGCCGCGATGGCCTTTCTCGACCTCTGGGCCGCCGACCGCTCCCTCGCCATCGCCGCCGAGACCCGCGAGCTGGTTCGGGCGTCCGCCCGGGGGGCGGAGGCGATGTACCGCGTGGGCCGCGGCCGCCAGGCGGACGTGGTCCGCGCCCAGGCCGAGGTGACCCGGATGACGGAGGAGATCATCCGGATGGAGGCGATGCGGCGGCAGGCCGTCGCCGCGCTCGGCCGCCTGCTCGACCTGGACCTGGATCCCGACACGGTCGCCGTCGCCGAGCCGTCGTTCCCGGCCGCGATCCCCGACGCCGACTCCCTCGTGGTCCTCGCATTCGCCCGGCGGCCGGTCCTGGCGGCCGGCGAGGCGCGGCTCACCGCGGCGGAGGCCGACGTGAGCCGTGCCGCGGGGATGCGCTGGCCCGAGCTGGCGCTCGGCGTCCAGTACGGCTGGCGGCCGATGGAGGGGAGCACCGACCGGATGCTGAGCGTGATGGCCGGGGTCTCGCTGCCGGTGTGGGCCGGCCGCAAGCAGAACCGGATGCTCGACGAGGCGCGCGCCATGGCGCGGAAGGATGCCGAGGAGCTCCGCGGCCTGGCGGCCGACACCCGCGGGGCGGTCCGCGCCGCGTGGGTGCGCTGGGGCGAGGCGGGCCGGCTCGACAGCCTCTACCGGGGCGAACTGCTGCCGCAGGCCCGCGCCGCGCTCGCGGCGGCCGACGCGGCCTACGGCGTCGGCGAAGTGGACTTCATGACCCTGCTCGACGCCGAGATGACGCTGAACCGGCTCCGGCAGGAACTCTTCCGTCTCGCCGCGGCGCGGGGCAACGCGCTGGCGGAACTCGAGGAACTCACTGGAACGGCGCTGGCCTCGCGGCCGGCCGAGGAGACCCGATGACCCCGAAGTCCGTGCGCGGCGTCCTGCTCTTCGCCGGGGCCCTCATCGTGGCGGTGGCAGCCGCCGTGCTCCTCTCCCGCCGGGAAGGCGAGTCGGGCAGTGAAGCCGCCCACGCCGGCCACGGGACGGCCGTCGCTGCCGACTCGGCTTCCCCCGTCTACCTGCGGCCCGCCGAGGAGCACCGGATCGGCGTCACGTACGCCGTCGCCACCCCGGAGACGCTCACCCGCGACGTGCGGATCGTCGGCCAGGTGGCCGCGGCGGAATCTCGGGAGACCGCCGTTTCACTCAAGGTGGATGGGTGGGTCGAGCGGCTCCACGTGGACTTCATCGGCCGCGAGGTGCGGGCCGGCGAGCCGCTGCTCGAGCTCTACTCGCCGATGGTGGCGAGCGCGGCGGAGGAACTGCTGCTCGCCCGCCGGCTGCTCCTCGAGGTGGGGGATGACTCGAGCGAGACGGCGGCCAGCGCCCGTTCGCTGGTTGCCTCGGCGCGGCGCCGGCTCGCCTGGTGGGACGTCCCGCCGAGCCAGATCCGGCGGATCGAGGCGACCGGCGAGGCGCCGCGCACTGTCACGCTTCGTGCCCCCTTCACCGGCGTCGTGCTGGAGAAGGGCGTGGTCCTCGGCCAGCGCGTGATGGCCGGGGAGACCCTCTTCCGGCTGGCGGACCTGGCGGTCGTGTGGGTGGAGGGCGAGGTCTTCGAGCAGGACCTGCCGCTCATCCGCCTGGGGATGCCGGTCGAGGCGGTGTTCACGGCGCTTCCCGGCACGGTGCGCCAGGGCCGGATCGTCTACGTCTATCCCACGGTGGACGAGGCGACCCGCACGGTGCGGGTCCGGGTCGAGCTCCCCAACGCGCGGCGTGACCTCAAGCCCGGGATGTACGCGACGCTGGGCGTCACTGCCGCACAACGGCGAACCGAACTGACGGTCCCCCGTTCGGCCGTCCTCTCCACCGGCACCCGGAGCCTCGTGTTCAAGCGCCTGCCGGGCGGCCGACTCCAGCCGCAGGAAGTCCGGATCGGCCTCGCCACCGACGATCGTGTCCAGATCCTCCAGGGGCTTGCCGCGGGTGACACCGTCGTGGCGTCCGGCACCTTCCTGGTGGACGCCGAGTCGAACCTCGGCGCCCTGATGGGCGGGATGGGCGACATGCCCGGGATGGACATGGCGCCGCCGGTGCCGCTCGACCCGAAGGCGCCGGCGGGACCGGCGCCCGCGCCCGCCGATTCCCACGCCGGCCACGGGAGCTGACCGATGCTCGCGAACCTCATTCGCTGGTCGCTCGCCAACCGGGTGGTGGTGATCATCATGGCCGCCGGCCTCGCCGCGGCGGGAGTCATCGCCATCGGGCGCACCCCGCTCGAGGCACTGCCCGACCTGAGCGACATCCAGGTCATCGTCCAGACCGATTACCCCGAGCAGGCGCCCCGGATCGTCGAGGACCAGGTCACCTACCCGGTTGCCGCCGAGATGCTCAAGGTGCCGGGGGCCCGCACCGTCCGCGGCTACTCCTTCTTCGGGGTCTCGTTCGTCTACGTGATCTTCGAGGACGGCACCGACCTCTACTGGGCGCGTTCCCGCGTCCTCGAGTACCTGAACGGCATCCAGGCGCGGCTGCCCGAGGGCGCGTCGGCCGAGCTCGGTCCCGACGCCACGGGGCTTGGCTGGGTCTTCCAGTATGCCCTCGAGGACACCACGGGACAGCTCGACCTCGCCCAGCTCCGGAGCCTGCAGGACTGGTATCTCCGCTACGCCCTCACCGCGGTGCCGGGCGTGGCCGAGGTCGCGGCCGTCGGCGGCTTCGAGAAGCAGTACCAGATCGACGTGGACCCGACGCGCCTGCAGGCCTACGGCATCCCGATCACCCAGGTGATGGCGGCGGTCCAGAACGCGAACGCCGACGTCGGCGCGATGGTGCTGGAGCTCTCCGAGCGGGAGTACATGGTGCGCGGGCTCGGCTACCTCGAGTCCATCGGGGACATCGAGGACGTCGTGGTCGGTGCCACCGCCGCCGGCACGCCCATCCGGGTGGGGGGGCTGGGGCGGGTCTCCATCGGGCCCGCCGTCCGGCGCGGCGTGGCGGACCTCGACGGCCGCGGCGACGCGGTCGGCGGCATCGTGGTGATGCGGTTCGGCGAGAACGCGCTGGCCACCATCGAACGGGTGAAGGCGCGACTCGTCGAGGTGCAGGCCGGCCTCCCGCCCGGCGTGGTGATCCGGCCGGTCTACGACCGGAGTGACCTCATCCACCGCGCCATCGGCAACCTGAAGGAGAAGCTGCTGGAGGAATCGGTGGTCGTGGCGCTGGTGTGCGTCGCCTTCCTGCTGCACGCCAGCTCCTCGCTCGTGGCCATCCTCACCCTTCCGCTCGGCATCCTGATGGCCTTCGTGGCGATGCGGTGGTTCGGTGCGGGGGCGGACATCATGTCGCTCGGCGGCATCGCGATCGCCCTCGGCGCGATGATCGACGCCGCCATCGTGATGATCGAGAACCTGCACAAGCACCTGGAGCGCGCGGTGGACGCGAAGCGCCGTGCGCTCGGCGAGCCCCTGGACGGGGGCCGGATCGACACCGGCATCCTCACGACCGAGGAGCGATGGGCGGCGGTGAGCCAGGCGGCCGTCGAGGTGGGGCCGGCGCTCTTCGTGTCCCTCCTCATCATCACCGTCTCCTTCCTGCCGGTGTTCGCCCTGCAGGGGCAGGAGGGCCGGTTGTTCAAGCCGCTGGCCCTCACCAAGACCCTCTCGATGGCGGCGGCGAGCCTGCTCTCCGTCACCGTGGTGCCGGTGGCGATGGGGCTCTTCATCCGGGGCACGCTTCGGCGCGAGCGGGCCAACCCGGTCAACCGCGTGCTGATCCGGGCCTACCACCCGGTGATCGAGTGGGTGCTGCGCCGGCGCTGGACGGTGATCGGGATGGCCGCGATCGCCCTGGTCCTGAGCTGGATTCCGTATGCCCGGCTGGGCAGCGAGTTCATGCCGCCGCTCGGCGAGGGCACGATCCTCTACATGCCCACGACCACGCCGGGCATCAGCGTGGCCCGGGCGCAGGAGATTCTCCGGATCCAGGACAGCATCCTGCGCGGCTTCCCCGAGGTGGCGAGCGTCTGGGGGAAGGCGGGGCGGGCCACCACCGCCACCGACCCGGCCGGGCTCGACATGTTCGAGGTCACGGTGGCCCTCCGTCCGCAGGGGGAGTGGCGCCGTGGCGTGAGCTACGACTCGCTGGTGGCGGAGATGGACGCCGCGACCCGGATGCCGGGGTTGCGGAACGCCTGGACGATGCCGATCCGCGGCCGGATCGACATGCTCGCCACCGGCATCCGGACGCCCGTCGGCGTCAAGATCTTCGGCCCCGACCTGGCCGAGCTCGAACGGCTCGGGCGCCAGGTGGAGCGGGCGGTGCAGACGGTGCCCGGCACGCGGAGCGCCTTCGCCGAGCGGACCGTGTCGGGGTTCTATCTCGACGTCGCGATCGACCGGCAGGCCGCGGCCCGCCACGGGCTCAACGTGGGCGACGTCCAGGCGGTCATCGCCACAGCCATCGGCGGGATGGAGATCACGCAGACGGTGGAGGGGCGGGAGCGATACGGCGTCCGGATCCGGTATCCCCTGGAGCTCCGCGACACCCCCGAGCGGCTGGCCCAGGTGCTGGTGCCGATGGCCCACGCCGTGGGCGGGGCGGGGGCCCCGGCCGCCGGGCGCATGCCGATGGGTGGCTCGGCGCCCGCCACGGGCGCCCCCCTGGGGTTCGTTCCGCTCGGACAGGTCGCGACGATCACTCCGGTGGGGGGACCGATGGTGGTGCGCACCGAGGACGCCGAACCGACCAGCTGGGTCTTCGTGGACGTCCAGGACCGGGACATCGGCTCCTACGTCCAGGAGGCCCGCCGCGCCGTGACGGCGATGGTGACGCTCCCGCCGGGGTACCGCCTCGCGTGGAGCGGCCAGTACGAATACATGCAGGCGGCCACGGCGCGGATCGCGGTGGTGGCACCGGCCACCCTGCTGGTCATCTTCCTGCTCCTCTACCTCAACTTCCGGAGTGCGGCGGAGACGCTGCTGGTGATGCTCGCGCTTCCCTTCGCCCTGGTCGGCGGGCTCTGGCTCACCTGGGCGCTGGGGTACAACCTGTCGGTGGCCGTGGCGATCGGGTTCATCGCGCTCGCCGGAGTGGCGGCGGAAACCGGCGTGGTGATGCTGCTCTACCTCGACAACGCGTGGGCGGCCAGGAGTGCGGGTGGGCGCACCCCCGGCGCCGCCGAGCTGCGTGAGGCGATCCTGGAGGGCGCCGTCGACCGGGTGCGGCCGAAGATGATGACGGTGCTGGCCATCATGGCCGGCTTGCTGCCGATCATGTGGGGGACGGGCGTGGGGAGCAGCGTGATGAAGCGGATCGCCGCCCCGATGGTGGGCGGGATGGTGTCGAGCACCATCCTCACCCTGGTGGTGATCCCGGCGATCTATTCGCTCTGGAAGGAGCGGGAGGTGCGGTAGGCGTCGGGCGGCGGGCTACCTCGCGGCCTTCCCCACCGCGTCCCCCACTGCGCCCCGCCGGCCCACCGTCCCCTCGTCGCCCTTCACCGCCTGGCCGAACTCCTTCGCCAGCCGGTCCACCTCCGCCCAGTCGGTGAACTCCCAATCCCGGCTGGTGTCGGTGGGCCGCCCGGTGCGCCAGCTGATGAACTTCATCACCTGGCGGAGCAGGAAGGGATACCGGGTGTAGGCGACCCGTCCCGGCACCGACCACGTCATCGCCGGCCGCCACCCGGTCCGCTGCGCGAAGAGCTCGCGGTACTTCGCGGCATCGGCCGGGCCTCCAGGGTACGTGCCGGCGAGGGCGCCGCACACCGAGAGGAAGGCCGCCGGCATCCGGCTCAGCTCGACCCCGTGGCGGGTGGCGAACTTCTCGAGTGGCCGCTGGTGCCGCCCATACCGGACCGAGCCCGCCAGCAGCGCCCCCTCGAATCCCCGGAGGTCCAGGCTGCCGGGCAGGTTGTCGGCGGAGTGGAGGGTGGGAACCATTCCCATTCCCCGGAGCACCTCCGCCATCCGCTCGACGATCCGGGTGGTCCAGCCGTGGGTGGTGCCGTAGACGATCAGGATCCGCTCCATCAGTCCCGCTCCTTCCGAGGCCCGGGACCAGCCTACCGGGACCCGTGTGGGGGCGGCGTGAGGGCAGGGTGAAGGGGGGCTCACGGCCGGATGGCTGTATGGCTGGATGACCAGATTTGCGCCGCCCCGTTCCCCGTTCCCCGTTCCCCGTCCCCATGCTCACCCGCCGCCTCCGCCTCCATTCCCTCGACCTCCCGGGCGTCGCCGCCCTGCGCGCCGGCCGCGAGGAGTTCGCCCGGCATGTCGGCGCCTGGCTCGATCCGTCGCCCCGTCGCCCTACTCCCCCCCCTCCACCCGCGCCTGCTCCTCCCTGAACTTCGTGGCCTCGTCGGCGCGCCCCAGCGAGTCGTACGCCGTCGCGAGGTCGGTCCGCGCCGCCCGCAGGAAGCTGATGGAGGGATTCGTCTGGGGGAGCAGGATGTCGTAGCCGCGGCGGCTCTCCTCTGCCGCCTCCGCGAAACGCCCCTGGCGCAACAGCGCCCGCCCCAGCTTGATGTGCGCGATCCCGGTGTTGATGTGCGTCGGTCCCTGGCTGCCCTCGAACTCCGCCAGCGCCTCCCGGTACAGGGCCTCGGCGCCCCGCAGGTCGGACTGCGCTGCCAGTGCGCTCGCGAGGTTCGACTGCGCGGTGCCGATCAGCCAGTGGCGGCCGCCGTGGGTCGCCCGGTAGATCCCGATCATCCGCCGGTAGTGGACCGCGGCCTCGGCCGGACGCCCCTGCTGCAGTGCCACCGTGCCCAGGTCGTTGAGCGTCGAGGCCACCTGCGGGTGCGAGGCACCGTACACCCGCTCCCGGATCGCGAGCGCGCGCTCGAGCAGCGGTACCGCCTCCGCCGAGCGGTCCTGGTAGTTGAGCGACCGGGCGAGCATCGTGAGCTGCGCGGCGGTGCGGGGGTGGTCGGGCCCCGACCATCCCTCGGTGATCGCGAGCGCTTCCCGGTAGTACCGCTCCGCCTCCGCGTAGTTCCCCCGCTCGAACTGTGTCGCCCCCAGGTTCACCAGATCCTCGGCCACCGAAGGGTGCCGGTCGCCGTGGAGGCGGCGGCTCATCCCGAGCACCTGCAGGTTGAGCGAGTCCGCGGTGGCGTGGTGCCCGGCGTAGAAGTGCGCGCTCGCCAGGGCGCTCAGGGTGGCCGCGTACTCGGCCGGCTCGCTGCCGGTGGAATCGAGCCGGGCCGCGGCCTCGAGCACGGAGATGGCGGCGTCGTAGTTCCCCTGGTCCTGCAGGACGCGGCCGAGCGCCGCCGCCGCCCGGGCGCGAAGCGGGCTGCCGGGCGGGCTCCACCGCTCGGTGATCGCCTGGCCGGCACGCACCAGCGACTCCGCCTCCGGCAGCCGCGCCTGGTCCGCCCGGAGCAGCCCGAGCGCCACCAGGCTGCGGGCCACCTCGAGGTCGTCGCCGCCGGCCAGCGCGCGGCGGCGTGCCAGCGCCAGCCCGAGCATCGAATCGGCCATCGGGAGGTTGCCGAGCTGCTGGTAGAGCCCGCCGAGGGTGTGGTACAGCTCGGCCTGCACGGCGGGCTCCCCGTCGAGCCGCCGCGCCTCCTCGACGCCGCGGTCCACGAGCGTCACGACCCGGAGGCTCTCGGCGGGCGCGGCGGCGTCGTCGCCACCCCGGAACAGGCTCAGGGTGAACTGCTGGATGCGCTCCGTCCGCGCGGCCTGCGCCAGCGCGAGGTCCCGCGCGCGGGCCAGCCGCACGGTGTAGACGGCGGTCAGCGCCACCACGGCCGCGAGCGCGGCGGCCGCGGCCAGCACCACGCCCCGGTGGCGGCCGATGAACTTCCCGGTGCGGTAGCCGAGCGAGTCGGGCCGCGCCTCGAGCGGCTGGCCCGCGAGGCAGTGGTCCACGTCGCGGGTGAGCGCTTCGACCGAGGGATAGCGGCGGTCCGCGTCCCGGTGCATCGCCGTGAGGCAGAGGACGTCGAGGTCGGCCCACGCGAGGCGCGCCGCGCCCCCGGCGGGCCGGGCGCCCGCGCGGGAGGCCACCGCCCGCGCCACCGCGGAGGGGCGCACGGGGTCGTGCTCCAGGGCGACCCGGACCGCGTCCACCGGTGTCCGCTGGTCGAGGTCGAACGGCAGGCGGTCGGTGAGCAGCTCGTAGAGCATCACGCCGAGCGAGTACACGTCGGTGTGGAGCCCGACGGGATCGCCGAGGATCTGCTCCGGCGCGGCGTAGGCCGGCGTCATCAGCCGGAGGCCGGTGCGGGTGCGGTCCGCGGGCGTCCCGCTCTCCTCGAGGTGCTTGGCGATGCCGAAGTCGAGGAGCTTCACGCCCCCGTCCGCGGTGACCAGCACGTTCGAGGGCTTGAGGTCGCGGTGGATGATCGCGTGGCGGTGCGCGTCCTGCACCGCCTCGCACACCGAGCGGAAGAGCCGGAGGCGCTCCACCACGGTGGCCTGGCGCCGCCGGCACCAGGCCGTGATCGGCTCGCCCTCGACGTGCTCCATCGCGAACCACGGCGTGCCGTCGGGAAGCGTGCCCGCGTCGTACAGCCGCGCGATGCCCGGGTGGGTGAGCTGCGCCAGGGTCCGCTGCTCGCCGGCGAACCGCTCGCGGCGCTCGGGAGAGAGCCACGCGTCCCGCAGGATCTTGATCGCCGCCCGGCCGCCGAGGTCCGCCCGGGTGGCCAGGTATACCACCCCCATCCCGCCCTCGCCAAGGAGGGAGTCCAGGCGGTAGGGGCCGAAGGCGTCCGCGGGCACGCCCTCGGGGCGCGCGCCGAGCAGTTCGCCGGCGATGCCGCCGAGCCCGGCGTCGAGGGGCGAGGCCGCGGCGTCCGCGGCGAGGAGCTCGTGCGCCTCGCGCGCCAGGTCCGCGTCCTCGCCCGCCTCCCGCTCCAGGAAGGCGCGCCGCTCCGCCCGGGGCAGGTCCGCCGCGGCGTGGAAGAGCGCCTGCACCCGCTCCCACCGTTCCCGCTCCCCGCTCACCGCTCCCCGCTCCCCGTCCCGGGCCCCATCTCCCGCCCCAGCCACGCCCTCGCCGCCTTCCACTCGCGGTACGCCGTGGCCTCCGAGATGCCCAGCGACTCGGCCACTTCGCCCATCTCGAGCCCACCGAAGAAGCGGCGCTCGACCAGGTCCGCCTGGCGCGGGCTCAGCTCGGCGAGCCGGCGAAGGGCGTCGTCGAGGGCGAGCACCGTCAGGGTGTCCCCGGTGTGCCCGTCGAGGGCCTCCTCCAGGGTCACGGCGGCGACGCCGCCGCCCCGCTTGTCGGCCTTCCGCCGCCGCGCGGCCTCCACCAGCACCTGGCGCATCGCACGCGCGGCGATCCGCCGGAAGTGGAGCGGCGAGGTGTCGGCCACCGCGGGCGTGGCGGCGAGCTTGAGCCACGCCTCGTTCACCAGCGCGGTGGGGGTCAGGGTCGCCGACGGGTCGTCGCGTCGCACCGCCGCCGCGAGCCGGCGCAGCTCCTCGTAGGCCGCGCTGTAGACGCGGTCGAGCGATTCCCGGTCACCCTGCAGGTGCGGCTCGGCCATGCCTCGTGATAGCCCGCAGCCGGTTCCTGCGCAAGGCCGATGAGCCCCAGCCATCCAGCCATCCAGCCATCCAGCCCCCCAGCCCGGAGGCCCCCATGTACTCCCAGCCCCGCTTCGGCCTCGTCACCCCCGAGATGGTCCGGGGTGCGCTCAAGGCCACCGGCTCGACCGACCGCGACGTGCTGGCGGCCGCGATCGACCAATTCGCCGCCCCCTACCGGCCGCTCAAGTGGTTCGGCATCTGGGGGATGGTGACCGGCGCCCTCTGCTGCCTGCTGATCATCCTCGCGATCTTCGGCATCCCGCTGATCATCTTCGGCGTCTGGGCCTACAGGCGGGCCAAGCGGAATGCCGCCACCATCGCCACCGAATACGAGGCGTACCTCGGCTCCCTGGGCTCGCGCCCGCAGGCCTCGATGGGTGGCGCCAGCGGGCTCGCGGCATTCGGGCTGGCCCTCGCCCTCCTCGCGGGAGCGGCCACCGCCGGCCTGGCGCAGAACAAGGAGGTCTCCCCGGAGTACCGCGGGGACTACGTGCCCGCGGCCGCGGCCTGCGGTTCGCCGGTCCGGCTCCGGCTGGGCACGGACCGGATGACGCTGGTCAACGGCCGCGACACCGCGGTCTTCCGCGACCTCGACTTCTCCCACTCGTGGTGGGGCAACAGCTATGAGGGCATCCAGTTCGTCTCGATGCCGGAGTACACCCGAAGCGTGAACGCGCCGGAGGGCCCGCCGTTCCTGGTGATATTCAACGCCGACGAGAAGAAGGGGATGCTGTCCATCACGGACCTGCAGCCGGCGCTCAAGCGCCGGTTCCCCGTCGGTGATGCCCCGCTCAAGCGCTGCGGCGGGAGCGCGAGCGCGCAGGCCTCCTCCGCGCCGCGGCAGGCGCCGGGGTGCGAGCGCGCCCCGCAGTGCGCCGAGGGCACGACCTTCGCCGCCACGATCACCGATGTGCGCACCAGCGCGGCCGGGTACGACCGGGTGGTGACCGTCACGCTCCGGATCCGGAACCGGATGGACCGGCCCCTCACGCTCGCCTACGTCCAGCAATCGGGCATCGTCACCGACGACCGCGGGAACCGGTACCTGAACCCGGGCGGCGGGGCGGTGCGCGGCCTTGGCGAGATCACCTCGCGGGGCGTGGACCCGAAGTTCACGCTGGCGGGGGGGGAGTCGGCCGACGCCCGGCTCGAGTTCACCTGGCGGCCCAAGCGCGGGGTCATCCACGGCACGGAATACAACCTGGACGTCGCGCTCCGGGAGCTCGATCCGCTGCCGGGCGATCAATGGCAACTCGGCCGGGAGCACGCGCTCCAGTACCGCGGGCTCGCGCCGACCGGCGCCCAGGCTGCGGCCGCGCCGGACGGCGCGACGGAGCGACGGCGCGAGGGCGCGACGGCCGTCCTCGCCTCGTGCGGCGAACGTCCGCGCTGCTTCGCCTCCGGGTCGTTCACCACCGACGTCGTCAACGTCGTGCCCAGCATCGCGGGGCGGCACCACGTGGTCCAGTTCACGGTGAAGGTCACCAACGCCTCGGACGTCCCGCTGTACCTTGGCTATGCCTCGAACTCCAGCGGTGCCGTGGACGACCTCGGCAACCGCTACTACTTCGGCCGGGCCGGCACCCACGACACCAGCTTCCGCGGCATCGGCCTCGTCACCTCCCGGGCCGCCGACCCGCAGTTCCGGGTCGAGCCCGGCGCGTCGCGGACGGCGACGTTCTCGGTCATCCGCTTCGAGGCCGCCCGGAAGCCGATCGGCACCTCGTGGACCTGGGACCTGGCGTTCGAGGAGCTGGAGATCCTGCCGAGCCGCCAGGTGCGCTCCGCCCGGCAGCACGCGGTGTCGTTCCCCGACCTGGCCGCGGGCGGGAGCGCGGCCGATCCGGGCGCGGCGGCCCGGGGGCTGGTGGACGGGGTGAAGAAGCTGTTCGGGGGGAAGAAGTAGCGCTGGATGGCTGGATGGCTGGTGGCGGCAGGTGCCAGCCATCGGCCATCCAGCATCTAGCCATCCTGCGATCCAGCCTTCCAGCCGCTGAGCATCGCCGCGAGCAGGTGCCGCGCGTACGGCAGGTGCCGCCACCCGCCGCGGGTGCGGAGCGTGAGCAGGTGCATCCGCCAGGCCTCGCTGAGCTCACCCCGGCGGAGCGCCCCACCGGTGGCCTCGTGGGCCGCGACCCGGGCCCGGTCGGCCAGGCGGCGCCGGGCGTCGGGCGGGAGCGGGAGGCGGCGGAGCGCCCGCACCGCGTCGTACTGACCGGCCCGGTACGCCAGCGAGCGGGAGGCCGACTCCGGCGAGTCGGTGTACCAGACGACGGTCGGCTCGGGGAGGTAGCGCATCCGGCACTGGGTCCCGAAGCGGAGCGCAAGGAAGGCGCACTCGAGGTGGCGCGCCATCCCGTCGAACAGCCACGGCTTGACCGCCGACGTGCGTGCCAGCCAGGAGCCGGGGAGGAGCCAGTGGCGGTCGAAGAAGGCGCGCACCGGATCGCGGGCGACCGCCTCAGCGTCCACGTGATGAAGGCTCTCGACGCCGCCCTGGCACTGGAGCCCACCGGTGACGACCACGTCCAGGCCGGCGTCCCCGGCGAGTTCCGCCACCCGCCGTGCCAGCGCGCCGGGGAGGAGTCGGTCGTCGTCGTCGAGCGCCGAGACCCATTCGGTGTCCGTCACGGCGAGTCCCGCCGCCAGTGCCTCCGGCAGGCCCGCCTCCGCCCGCCGGACCAGCCGGAGGCGAGGGTCCCGCTCGAGTTCGGCCACCAGCGCCGGATCGAAGCCGCCGCCGTTCACCACCACGATCGGGACCGGCTGCACGCCCTCCTGCGACAGGACGCTCTCCAGCGCCCTGCGGATCAGGCCCGCCCGCACCGGGAGCGCCATCGTCGGCACGATCACCGAGACCGCTGGAAGCGGCGTCACGGACTCACCCGGTGCCGGCCATCCGGCCACCTAGCCACCCAGCTCCACCGCGCGCCCATCGACGTGCTCCATCGTCACCCCGATGGCCGCGGCGAACGTCGGGCCGAGGTCCATCGTCGAGAGCGGCGCCGCCATCGTGCCCGGGGCGATGCCCGGTCCGGCCGCGACGAAGATCCCCTCCTTGCGATGCTCACCGGTGCGCCCGTAGCGGTTCGTCCCCTCCACCGTGCCGATCTTCGGCGAGGTCGCGCGCACCACGGCGCCTGCGCCATTCCCCACCAGCGCGGTCCCCGTCGGGGCGGTGCCGTCCCACTCGACCAGCAGGTCGGGGAGGACGTCGAGGCGTTCGCCCTGGTAGAGGTCGCGGGTGCGGAGCACCCGCTTCACCAGCCGCCCGCCGGTGCGCTCGTCGGTGATCGCAAGCAGGTCGGCGGCGAGCTCCGTCTCGAGCGCCTCCTGCTCCGCGCCCGGTCCCACGATGCCGTTCGGCTCCCGCCCGCGCAGGTTGACCCGGATGCCGCTCACCGCGAGCCCGTTCATCAGCGGGAAGCAGCGGCTCGCCTGGTCGCCCTCCGACACGCGCTCGTGCCAGGGCTGGGCGGGGCGGGAGGCCCTCCGGGGACCGGGGCGGGCGAGCGCCCGTCGCGCGGCGGTACGGAGCGGCGCGGGCAGCAGGTGCCAGGCGCTGCGCGCCAGGGCCCGCGCGGGGGAATCCGGGGCGGGAGCGGCCGCGGGCTGCGTCACGCCCAGCCGCGCCAGGATCTCGCGCAGCAGGTGGTGGGCACCGGTCCAGTACCCCATCCCGTGGCAGGAGAAGACGATGACAGTGGCGTCGCCGGCATCCTCGAGGATCTCGCCGATCGCGGTGTCGATCGCCCGGTAGACCCGCCGGATCGGGTCGCCCAGCTTCGCGGCGAGCGCCGGGTCGTGCCCCGGATGCCGCGGGTCGTGCAGGTGCCAGGTCTGGTGACCCCCGCAATGCGATTCGGAGAACACCTGGAGCAGCAGGTCCCATTCCTCCCGCGCGAGCACCTCGCGGGTCCACCGCGCGCGGGTCCGCACCCCGTGCTCGAGGCCATCCACGAATTCCGCGAAGGCCGCCGGCGTGCGGCCGATCCCGTCGCAGTTGGCGGGCGTGGGATGCAGGCCGTGGCGGGTCCGGATGTCCCGCTCGAGCTCGGGGGGCCACGCGGTGAATCCGCCCTGGGCATCGTGCCCGCCCCATTCGAGGACGTGGACGCCGTTCACCTCGCGGTCGAGCTCGACCAGGGGCACGTCGAGGATCGCGATCCGCTTCCCCGCGCGGCTCAGCTGGGTCCAGAAGGTGTCGCGCTGGTACATCCGGCCGTCGGCGGGATGGTAGAGGTCGTACGTCCCGGGCCGGAGCTGCACCAGGTAGTGGAAACCGTGGTGGGCAGGGTGGCACGCCGTGATGAACGACGCCCACGTCGAGCCGACGTGGAATCCCTCCAGGCTCTGCACCGTCCCGGTCAGCCCCCGCCGGAGCAGCCCGCCGAGGACCGGCAGCGTCCCGTCGGCCGCCCACGCGCGGAGCAGCGGTTCATTGGCGGCGTCGATGCAGAGGGCGATCACCTTGGCCGGCACCATTCACTCCTTCCCCTCGGCGTTCGCCCCGCTGGCACGGCGGGTGCGTCGCCCGGTAGAATTGCCACCTTCAAACCGTCCATCATCGGGAGGCTCGATGGAGCTCGACGCGCGCGCCGTGCCTGCGGGTACGACGCTGGACGCCGAGGTCTGCGTCGTGGGCAGCGGCCCGGCCGGCCTCGCCCTTGCGCGCGAGCTCGCCGGCCGGGGCACCGGCGTGGTCGTCCTCGAGAGCGGCGCGCCGGGCCCGGACCCGGCCGCCGACGAGCTGGGCGAAGGCGAGGTCCGGGGCGAATGGTACGGCAGCCTGCGGCGCACGCGCCACCGCCGGGTGGGCGGCACGCCACACCTCTGGAATACCTTCCTCGACGGTCGGAATGGCTGGGCCAAGTACGTGCCCCTCGATTCCGCAGACTTCGCGCCCGGGGAGGGGGACGGCTGGCCGTTCGATCGCGGTCATCTCGATCCGTTCTACCGGCGCGCGCAGGCGCTCTCCGGGGCGGAGGGGACGTGGGACCCGGCGGCGGTGGCGGGCCCCGGCCGGGAGCCGCTGGTCTTGCCGGCCGGCACGCTCATCACCGGCCTCTTCCGGTTCGGTCACGGCTCGCTCTGGACCCGGCGGTACCCTCGCGAATTGCGTGCCCACGAAACTGTCCGGCTGGTCCATTCGGCCACCGTGCTGCCGTTCTCGCTCCAACAGGGCGGAAGGCGGGTGGGGGATGTCCGGGTCGCCACCGCCGGTAGCCGCTTCACGGTCCGTGCGCGGCGCGTCGTCCTCGCGTGCGGGGCGGTGGAGACCGCGCGGCTCCTGCTCGCCAGCGACGCCGGTGCCGGCACTCCGCCCTGGCGCGAGCACGACCTGGTCGGCCGCTGGTTCAACGAGCACCCGCGGGACTACACCTGCGTCCTCCCCGCGGCGGGGCCGAAGGCGGTGGAGTCGGTCCGGTTCTACGACGCGTTCCGCGCATCGGACGGGTCGGTAGTCGGCGGTCGGCTCGGCCCCTCGGATGAGGCGTTGGCCGAAGGGCACCCCAACTTCTCCGTGACGCTCCTCCCACTCGTGCGGGTGAGCCCGCTCGCCCGGCTGCGGCATTGGCTCGACCCGGCCACCCTCCTCCAGCCCGGCCACGGATGGTCCGGCCGGCCGGCGGCGGATGCCGGCCAGGTCGGCCTCCGGCTGGTGCTCAACCTCGAGCACCGGTCGCTGCCCGGGTACCGGATCACCCTCGGCACGAGCCGCGATCGGTTCGGCGTGCCGCGGCCGGCCCTCGACTACTACTGGAGCAGCGAGAACGCCGCGCAGCTCGAACGTCTGCGCGAGCGCCTGCGCGAGTGGTTCCGCGCCGCCGGCCTGGGCGAGATGGACTGGGCGCGCGGCTCGGCGCCGGACCCGACCTGCCATCACCACGCCGGCACCACGCGGATGCACCCCGATCCCCGGCACGGGGTGGTGGACGCCGATGGGCGGGTGCACGGGATGGAGGATCTCTACGTCCTCGGGGCGGCCACCTTCCCGCGGTGCGGCTGGGCCAATCCCGCCCTGACGGTGGTGGCGATGGCCTGCCGGATGGCCGACCACCTGAGCGGGGAGCGGGGAACGGGGAACGGGGACCGGTAACCCCCGTCGCGCCGTCGCCCCGTCGCTCCGTCCTGTCTCCCCCCGAGGACGGCCCCGCACGCTGTCGCCCCGTCACTCCTGCCCAAGCCCCCGGCACGCCCGATGCCTCCCCGGCCTGAAAACCGACCGGAGGACATCTTGCCCAGGCCCAGTCAGGTCGTTGCGCTGGTCATCCGCCTCGCCGTCTACGCCGCCGCGATCGTGGTGGTGGCCACCGCCCGCTTGCCGGACGCCACGCCATCCCGCCATCCCGCCATCCAGCGCTCCGCCGAGCCGCCGGTGCGGCCGTCCGGCCGTCCGACCGTCCGTCTGCTCCTCGCCGGCCTCCTCCTCACCGGCATCGCCCTCGACGTTCGGGGCAGGAGGGCCGCATGGCACTGAAGAACACCCACCCCATCGGTGGCCCGGTCAAGGCGACGTTCAACTGGGTCACGCAGGCCGGGTCGAGCGTCCTCCGGAACCTCCCCTTCGGGGGGGCGGTCGGCGTCGTCGCCTCCGGCGTCGTGCTCTGGTTCGCCCCGCACCTCGTGCCCGCGGGGTGGTCCGCCGAGGCGGTGCTCAGTCTGGGGATGGGGCTCGGCGTCGTGCTGAGCCGACTGGTCGAGGGGGTCGCCGGCTGGTTCTTCGAACCCGCGCGGCGCCACCTCGGCGCGCGCTGGGAGGCGTGGCTCCGGCTGGGCAAGCTCGACGGCTACCGGAAGCGCGGCCTCATCGCCGAGCGCGAGGCGCAGGAGCTGGCGGTGAAGATCGTGAAGGAGGACCTGTCGCCGAAGCGGGCGAGCAAGCGGTAGCAGCGTCGGCGGGATGGCTGGAAAAGCGGAGGGAGGGATGAGGCCCGATGCCCCGTCCCTCCCGACGCCTGTCAGGCCAGAACTACGACCGCTGCGACGACGGCGGCACCATCCCCTTCATGCGCAGGTAGGTGACCAGGTTCCCGTAGTGCTCGGCGTTGTGCACCGCGTTGAAGCTGATCACCCACAGCTTGCTCCCCTTCATCCCGAAGAGTTCCACCTCGTCGGTCAGCTTCGCGTCGGGCAGCGCGTACGCGACGTCGCAGAACGCGAAGGCGGCCTTGAGCGCGGCCACCAGGTCGGCCTTCGACGTCACCGTCTTCTCGATGTCGACCTTGTTCGGGCTGTCGCCCGCGCCGCCCTGGGCGCAGAACATGAAATTCGCGTTGGCGACGTGGCCGAAGAGCTGGCCGAAGGTCCGCACGCCCGAGGTGGGCGCGTAGCCGTAGTCGGCCTCGGGCAGCTGCCCGGCGGCGGCGACGATCCAGCCCTTGAACTGGTCGTACAGCGGCTTGATGGCGGCTGCGCCGGCGGGGTGCATCATCGCATGCATCGCGGCCATGTCATGCTCCGCCATCGGCGTGACAGGGGTGGCCCCGGTGGGCGCGTGGGCCTGGTGCGGTTTCTCCTGGGCGACCGCGGGAGCGGCCGCGAAGGTCAGCGCGGCGAGGAGCAGGGCGGGGGTACGAATGCTCATTGCGGGATCCTCCGGACGGTTTTCGGCGGCGGGGGTGCCGCCGGTGGAGACAGAATGGCGAGAACGTTACCCCGCTGGCCCGGTTCCCGGAACCGGGCGGCACGTCCGCTGGGACGGGGACGGGGAGGGGGGAGGGGCCCTCTCCCCTCTCCCCTCTCCCCCCTCCCCCCTCCCCCCTCCCCTCTCCCCTACTTCCCGTCCCCCGGCCTCACCTCCACCTCGTGCCGCGCGCCGTCATCCACCAGCTGGATCACCGGCCACTCCTGTTCCCGCCCGTCCACCGTCAGCCGCGCCCCCTCGGCGTCGATCCGTCCCGGCTGGCGGACCGTGATCCGCCAGGTGCTCCCGCCGAACCGGTACTCGACGGTGAATTCCGGCCACCCTGCCGGCACCCGCGGCGTGAGGGTGAGCGAGGCTCCCCGCTTGGTGAAGCCCAGAATCCCCTCGAGCCCCACCCGGTAGAGCCAGCTCGCGGAGCCGGTGTACCAGGTCCACCCTCCGCGGCCCACCTGCCCCGGGGCGGTGTAGACGTCGGCCGGCACGGCGTAGGGCTCCACCTGGTAGGCGGCCACGCCCTCGGGGGTGCCGGTTCGCGTCAGCGGGTTGATCATCTGGAACAGCTCGAACGCGCGGTCGCCGTGTCCCTCGAGCGCGGTCGCGAGCACCGCCCAGAGCGCGGCGTGGGTGTACTGTGCGCCGTTCTCCCGGACGCCCGGGAGGTAGCCCTTGATGTAGCCCGGGTCGTCCGGCGTCGTGTCGAACGGCGGGGCGAGCAGCTTGAGGAGGCGCGCCGGCTCGTCCACCAGGTGCTTCTCGAGGGAGCGCATCGCCAGCGCGCGGCGCGACGGCTCGCCGAGGCCGGAGAGCACGCTCCAGCTCTGCGCCACGGAATCGATGCGGCACTCCTCGGCGGAGGCGGTGCCGAGCGGGGTGCCATCGTCGTAATAGGCGCGGCGGTACCACTCGCCGTCCCACCCGTCGCGCTCCGCCGCCGCCGCATAGTCCGCCGCGCGGGTCCGGAACTCGGCGGCCACGCCGGCGTCCCCGCGCGAGTCCGCCACCTCGGCGAAGTCCCGGAGCGTGGCGCCGAGGAACCACGCCAGCCAGATGCTCTCGCCCCGGCCCGCCGCGCCGACCCGGTTCATCCCGTCGTTCCAGTCGCCGCCGCCGATGAGCGGCAGGCCGTGCCCGCCGGCGGTGCACGCCCGCCGGAGCGCCCGCACGCAGTGCTCGTAGACGCTGCTCCACTCGTCGGCCTCCCGGGGGAGGTCGTAGACCTCCGTCTCGTCCGGGGCGAGCTCCCGCATCGTGAGGTACGGCGCCACCTCCTCGAGCACGGAGGCGTCGCCGGTCAGGCGCACGTAGTGCGCGGCGACGAAGGGCAGCCAGGCCAGGTCGTCCGAGAAGCGGGTCCGCACCCCGCGGCCGCTCTGCGGGTGCCACCAGTGCTGCACGTCACCCTCGGTGAACTGCCGTCCCGCAGCCCGCACGATGTGCGCCCGCGCGAGCTGCGGCTCGGCGTAGACGAACGCCATCACGTCCTGCAGCTGGTCCCGGAATCCGTAGGCGCCGCTGCTCTGGTAGAGCGCGGTCCGGGCCCACATCCGGCAGGAGAGCGCCTGGTAGAGCGACCAGTGGTTGAGCATCGCGTCGAAGGCCGGGTCCGGCGTCTTCACCGTGATGACCGAGAGCCGCTGCCGCCAGCCGTTCACGGTGGCGCGCACCGCTGCCGCCGCGCGCGCCGGGTCGCGGAGCTCGTTCACCAGCGCCTCGGCCACGTCCTCGCCCTCGGCGGCGCCGAGGAGGACGACGATCTCGCGCGACTCCCCGGGTTCCAGCGCCAGCACGCACTGGAGCGCGGAACAGGGGTCGAGCCCGGCCCCCACCGCGCCAGCGAGCCGCCGCGCCGCCGCGCCGCCCAGCCCCGCCGGCGCCTCGAGGCTCCCGTTCCGCCCCAGGAACTCACGCCGATCCGCGGTGTGCCCGGTCACCGGTTCGCTGATCGCGTGGAACGCCGTCCAGCCGGCGAAGGCGGTGTCGAAGTGGTTGCGGGCGAAGATGGCGCCGCGCTCCGCGTCGAACCGGGTCTGCACGTGCGGCCCGGTCTGCTCCCGGTGCACGCCGAGGGTCCACTCGGCGTAGGCGGTGAGCGAGAGCCGCCGCGGCCGGGCGTCGTGGCTGGTCACCCGGAGGAGTGCCAGCTTCACCGCGGCGCCCGGCGCGAGGCCCAGGGTGAGGTGCGTCTCGATGCCGTCGCGCCGGTGCCCGAAGCTGCTGCTCCCCGCCGCGTGGCGGATGGTGTAGGGCGCGTCGGTGCGTACCGGCGCGGGCGTGGCGCTCCAGAGCTCGCCCGAGTCCTCGTCGCGGAGGTAGAGCGCCTCGCCGGCCGGGTCGCTCACCGGGTCGTTGAACCAGGGCGTGAGCCGGAAGAAGGAGCTGTTCCCGGCCCAGGCGCACCCGGCGCCGCGCTCCGTCACCATGAACCCGCCCTGCTCGTTGGCGATGATGTTGGTCCACGGGGCAGGGGGCAGGTGGTCGCCAGCCACCCCGATCTCGTAGGCGCCGTCGTCCGCGGGGGCGCCGAGGCCATTGGGGTAGTCGGGCAGACGGACAGTCGGGCGGTCGGGCCGTCGGGGGGTCGGGCGGTCGGTCCGTCCGACTGCGTGACTGTCCGACGGTTCGTCCGTCCCACCGTCCGTCTGCTCCTCCTCCCGCCCCGCCTCCCTCGTCTCCAGGATCCGCCCGATGGACCGCCCGTCGCACGGGATCACCATCCGCGCCGTCGCGCGGAGCATCAGCACGTCGGCCGGCTCGAGCAGGTCGCGCCGGCGGAGGAAGACGCCGCCGGGTTTCTCCGCGCCGTCCGCCTCGCCCACGGCGGACATCGCGCCGAGGATGCGCTCGCCCAGCTCCTGCATGTAGGTGGCGGGCCGTTCGTTCAGCACCACGAGGTCCACCACCAGCCCTCTGCGGCGCCAGTAGTGGTGCGCGGCGAGCAGCTGGCGGAGCGTCGGGAGTCCCTCCTCCGCATCGATGGTCGCGAGGAGGATCGGCCAGTCGCCGGAGATCCCCGCGCCCCAGAGCCGGTCCTGTGACCCCTGGCTCCGCAGCAGCTCCTCGGCCGGCACCCGATGCTCCGGGCCGGCGTACACCAGGTGTCCCGCCAGGTGCTGGAACGCCGCCGCGTCGGCCGGCGAGATGTCCAGCTCCCGGAGCTCGATCTGCGTGGTGGTCCACGCCAGGTCGAGCGCGCGCTGCGCGGCGTGCGGGTCGTGATAGCGTCCGGCCAGCTCGAAGGCCCGCTCCGGCGTGGTCGCCACCAGCGTGGTGAACGCGGCGGACGCCGACTGTCCCGGCCGGAGGCGCACCCGCATGCGCAGGGCGAAGATCGGGTCGAGCACCGCGCCGGCGCGCCCGTCGAGCGGGCCGTCGCGTTCCATCGCCACGGGCGCGCGCGGGGTGCGCCCCCGGCCGAGGAAGCGCGCCCGGTCGGTCTCCCAGGACACCGGTCCCACGCAGTCGCGGCAGGCGTCCACGACGTGCACGCACCAGAGCGGCGGCTCGCCCTTGTTCCGCGGGCGGCGAATGGCGGTGAGCGCGGTGCACCACTCGTGGTACTCGGTCTGCACGAAGAGGTTGCCGAAGGCGGGGTGGGTCCGGTCGGACTCGTGCGGGGCGAGCGCCACCTCCCCGTAGCTGGTGAGCTCCACCTCGCGCGGCTCGGCGGAGTTGTTGGTCACCGTGACGCGCCGCACCTCGGCGGCGTCCTCCGGCACCACCGCGATCTCGGTGCGGGTCTCGATGTCCCCGTCGGCGCGGTGGAAGGTCACGCGGTCAGTGGCGAGGAGGGCCCGGTACCGGTCCGCCGGCGCGCAGGTCGGCTGGTGGGCCGCGGACCAGGTGCGGCCGCGGGCGACGTCCTTCACGTAGCAGAACTGCCCCGTGGCGTCGGTGGTCCCGTCGGCCCGCCAGCGGGTGACGTCGCGGCCCTCCCACTTGCTCGAGCCGCCGCCGGCGTGGCTCACCAGGATGGTGTAGGGCGGGCGGCCGAGCAGCGCCACGCGGGGCTCCCGGGTGTCGGGGTCGCCGATCTCGCGCACCGCCGGCCGCTCGAGCTCCGGGGCGGGCAGCGCCTCCTCCGGGGCGGCCACCTGGTGCTCCTGCAGCGCGAGGCGTCGCGGCACCCGTTCGTGCAGCAGCAGCTCCGCCGAGCGCACCATCGGCTCCCGGTGGAAGCGCCGCTGCCAGATCCCGCCGCTGAGCGCGTTGGTGAACGCGGCGAGCGACATCCCCACGTGGTGCGCCATGTAGGTGCCCACCACCGCGAACCGGAATCCCGGGGTGGGCCGGGTGAAGTCGAGCGCGTCGCGGAATCCGTACTCGCCGAGGGCGCCCATCCGCTCGAGGCTGTCGAGGTTCGCCAGCGCGCGTTCCGGCTCGACCATCACCGCGAGCGCCGAGGCATACGGGGCCACCACCAGGTCGCGGCCGAGGCCCCGCTGGAGCGCCAGGTCGGGCACCCCGAAGCCGCGGTACTGGTAGGTGAGGTGCCGGTCGCGCCGGTTGTAGGCGCTCTCGCTCACGCCCCACGGCACGCCGTGGGAGTCGCCCCACGCCACGTGCCGCCGGACCGCGCCGCGGTAGGTCTGGTCGAGCAGGGTGTAGGGATACGAGCGCATCACCAGGAGCGGCATCAGGTACTCGAACATCGAGCCGCTCCACGAAACCAGCGCCGGGGCGCGGGCCGCCGCGGTGAGGGTGCGCCCCAGGCGGAACCAGTGGTCCACCGGCACGTCCTTCTTCGCGACCGCCAGGAAGCTCGCCAGCCGCGCCTCCGAGGCGAGGAGGTCGTAGAACGACGGGTCGGGCGAATGCGTGGTGCCCTGGTAGCCGATGGTGAAGAGCCGGCGCCCGCGGTCGAAGAGGAAGCCGAAGTCCATCTCCGTCGCGTAGGCGCGGGCCCGGTCGGCGATGGCGAGGAGGCGGCTCGCCAGCTCGGGCCCGTCCTCGCCCTCGAGCCCGGCCGCGATCTCCAGGCACGCCTGCCGGAGCGCGAGCAGGTGACCGGCCAGGTTGCCGCTGTCCACCGTCGAGACGTAGGCCGGCTCGAGCACCCGCAGGTCGCGCAGGTCGTACCAGTTGTAGAAGTGGCCCCGGAAGCGCTGCAGCCGCTCGAGGCTGCGGAACGCGCGCTCCAGCCGGCCGGTCATCTCGTCCGCCGGGAGGAAGCCCAGGTCGTGCGCGCTCACCGTGGCGAGGAGCTGGAGGCCGATGTTGGTGGGCGAGGTGCGCATCGCCACCACCGGAGCGGGATCCTCCTGGAAGTTGTCGGGTGCGAGCCAGTGGGTCTCCTCGGAGACGAACTTCTCGAAGAACCGCCAGTGGATCCGCGCCAGGCGGAGCGCCGCCTCGCGCGCCTCGGCGGGGAGCCGGCGGACCTGCCGCCGGGGCCGCTTGCCCAGCGCGTGCGCCACCGGCGGGGCGGCGAACCAGGCGAGGAGGAGCGGTGCCGCCGCGGCGAGGACCGCCTGGAGCCGGGCCGCGGGATCGCCGCCGGGCCCGGGCCGGAGGAGGGCGGTCACCGCCACCAGGGCGGGGATGCCGGCGGCGAGCGCCACGCCCGGCGCCATCCGCCGCCAGGCCTCCCGCGCGGTGCCCGCGATCGACCGCTCGGTCTGCTGTGCCGCCTGCCACTCGAGCAGGTTCCGGCGGGTCACGAACAGCCGCCAGAGCGTCCGGGCGATCGCATCGAGCGACACCCACGCCTGGTGCGGCAGGAAGGTGAGCGTGAGCGCCACCTGCTGGACGCTGGTCACTGCGTCCTGGAACACCCCGCCGTAATAGGCGCGCCACGACTTGTCGAACGGCGGGCGCACCAGCGCCAGCAGGACCGAGACGATCCACGGCGCGGCCACGGCGCCGATGCCGAGGAGGGTCCAGCGGAGCGGCGAGCCGGGCAGCAGCGTCCATCCCGCGACGAGGAAGAGGAGCTGCGCCACCTCGACCGTGCTCCGGCGGAGGTTGTCCAGGATCTTCCAGCGGGAGAGGAGCGAGAGCCGGTTCCGCTCCGGGCCGTCGGGGCCGGGCACCCGCGGCATGAGCCAGCCGAGCAGCTGCCAGTCGCCGCGGATCCAGCGGTGCTTCCGCCGGGCGAAGGTGAGGTAGCGGGCGGGATAGTCGTCGTAGACGGTGATGTCGGTGGCGAGCCCGGCGCGGGCGTAGTTCCCCTCGATCAGGTCGTGGGAGAGGAGCGTGTTCTCGGGGAAGCGCCCGTGGGTCGCCTGCTCGAAGGCGTCCACGTCGTAGATCCCCTTGCCGGTGAAGCTCCCCTCGCCGTAGAGGTCCTGGTAGACGTCCGACACCGCCGTGGTGTACGGGTCCACGCCGGGATGGCCCGAGTGGATCGCGGCGAAGCGCGAGCGGTGCGCGCTCGGCAGGGTGACGCCGACCCGCGGCTGCAGGATGCCGTAGCCCCGCACCACCCGGCCCGCCGCCGCGTCGTAGACCGCCCGGTTGAGCGGGTGGGCCAGCGTGCCCACCAGCAGCGGCGCCGCGTCGGGCGGGAGCACCGTGTCGGCGTCGAGCGTGATGACGTAGCGGACCTGCTGGAGCGGGGCGGGGTCGCCCACCACCACCGGGAAGGCGCCTTCCGCGCCGCCGCGCACGAAGCGGTTGAACTCCGCCAGCTTGCCCCGCTTCCGCTCCCAGCCCATCCAGACGCCCTGCGCGGGGTTCCACCGGCGCTTGCGGTGCAGGAGGTAGAAGGCGTCGTTCGTCTCCGGGGCGTAGCGCGCATTGAGGTCGCGAATGCCGTCCGCCGCCGCCGCCACGATCGCGTCGTCGCCGTCGACGGTCTCGGTGGGGGCGTCGGTGAAGTCGCTCAGCAGCGCGAAGTGGAGGTGCGCCTCGCGGTTGGCGAGGTACTGCACCTCGAGGTGCTCCAGCGCCTCGCGCACCGCCGCCACGCTCTCGAAGAGGGTGGGGATCACCACCGCGGTGCGGAACTCGGCCGGCACGCCGCCGGGGATGTTGAGGTCGAGCTTGGGGAGGAACCGCGGCGGGAGGAACGCCGTCACCAGCTGGTTCATCACGTTCACCGCGATGTCCCAGGCCGGGAGGACCGCCAGCAGGACCACGAGCGGCCACGTGATCCACGCCGCGGGCCCGGCGAGCCGGAACACCGCGGCGAGCGCGATGGCGGTGCCCGCCAGGATGCCGCCGACGAACACCAGGTTCGGGTGGGCCAGCAGGAGCCGGTAGGCCCGCTCCCGCCAGACGGGCCGGTAGCCGGTGAGGCGGTCGAACTCGGCCCGGCCCTCGTCCACCAGCCAGTAGCCGACGTGCCCCCGGCGGACGTCGGTGGGGTCGGCGTCGAGCGCCGCCCCGCTCAGTTCCACCGCGCGCCTCGCCACCTCCACCTCGTCGCGCCCGGTGCGCCGGGCCACCTGCTCCACCACGTGGCGGTAGTAGTCCCGGGTGGCGAAGGTCATCCGCGGGTAGAAGCCCGACCGCTCCGCGCGGAGCGCCGCCTCCATCGCGCTCCGCCGCTCGACCACCGTGCGCCAGTCGATCCGGGCGATGGCGCGCAGGCTGGTCAGGCTGTTCGCCATCATGATCTGGGTGTGCGCCAGCCGCTGCCCCGCCTGGCTCGCCGCGTCCTCCGCGGTGAGCCCGTCCTCGGCGAGCCACTGCTCCAGCCAGATCAGCCCGGGGAAGAGCCCGCGGGAGGGGCGGAGGTGCTGCAGGAAACGGGAGACGAAGACCGCGGTGCGCTCGGGCGGGTCGGCGACGAACTCATCCAGGGTCTCGCGCAGCACCTCGGGGCCCTGCTCGGTGGCGGCGAGGATCCGGCCGGCCCACTGGTCGGCCGCCTCGACCTGCTCCAGCCGTGCCACGGTGCGGAGCGCCATCCGCCGGACGCTCTCGAGCAGGCCGAGCCGGAGCATCGCGGGGATGGCCCAGAGTTCGCCGATCGAGAGCGGGGACACCTCCTGGAAGGCGTGGACGAAGAGGTCCACGTTGTCGATGTCGATCCGGCCCTCGGTATGCGAGATCAGCGTGATCGCGAGCTCGTACACCCGGGGGTAGCCGGCCAGCGCCCCGGCGGCGAGCACCGGCAGCTCGCGGTAGTAGCCGCGGGGCAGGCTCTCGCGCACCTCGCCGACGTGCTCGTCCACCACGTGGCCGTTGTCCAGCAGCCAGACGCCGGCGGGGCCGACGTGCGGCCTGCCCAACGTGACGGTAAGCGACGGGCAACTCATTGCCCAGGTGATTGACTGGCATGAAGCCGGCTTTGACTTCGCAGACGCCTTTCACCTTGCCTTGAGCAAGGAGCAAGACTCGCTCAAGACTTTCGACGCGGGCTTTATCAAGAACGCCAAGAAGCACACCGACCGACGTGTGGAGCGGCCCTAACGTTTGAGATCAGGCCGACGGCATACTGCCGCGGCCTTGAATGACTTGTAGGCATGGCGAATTATTGGGCAGATATTAAATCTGATTTAGTTATTTTTTGGGCTTTGCTGTACGGATATACCCCGCTTTATCATGGATTTCCAATCCAAGTTTTGTGACGACATATTTTGCTCCAAATTTGTCTCCTGGCTTTATATAGGAGTTACCTTTTTTCTCAAGACGATATCTGCTGCCACTGCCATCACCATTTTTTCGTACAATGAAGAAATTATCTTTATTTTTTTCAATAATTAAAACGGAGTCACCATAGTCCTTTGATCCCAAGTCATCGTACCAAGCCCCAATTGTTGAGGCTGAGTATGCGAAACTTGAAAATAATGCCATGACCAAGAAGGATATAAATATTTTTGTGAATGAATGCATATTACACCGCCGTAATGTTAGTTATTTGATGCGCTTATTGATGGATGTCTTGGTTGAAGGCGTATGCGCCCCGGCCACTTGGCATTTGTATCAGGACGGAGTTTCCTCTCACTGGATCTAAGTAGAGTACATTTGTGTTTCGGATGGTTGTCTGACAGCGTGCGGACTCAATAAGGATGCGCATTTGTTGCAGGTTGGAATCTCTAATGCTGGCGGTCATTGACTCCCAATCATCACGCTCAAAACAGATTTC
>CAVQWA010000076.1:0-10952 GCA_963717315.1 uncultured Gemmatimonadales bacterium | reverse complement strand
GCCACGTATTGCTGACCCACCGAACCATCATCCCGCACCCGCCCCAGGCGGACGGTGAGCCTCTCTTCGCCCAGTCGCGTGGGAATGCGCACCTCATCCCGCCATGCAACCCCGTCCCCGTGATAGCCGTCCTGCATCCGGAGGAGGAAGTGCCGCGCCTGTGACCGGCCTGCGCTCGCCTTCCCTTCGCTCTCCAGGACCTTCCCCAACAGAGACTCGGGGACGTCCTCGCAGCCGTACACGGCCTCGACCAGCTCCCGCAGGCCGTCAGGGGTGCGGATGCACAAGGTGCGCCCCAGTGCACGGAGCGTGCGCCAGAGCACCCCCACGTTCGGGTACACGGCATCGGTGCCCGGCAAGAGGGCCCGAAGCCAATCCTCCGGCGGCGCCTCGGTGAATGGCGGGCCGAGGACCACCAGCTCGCAGCGCGCCCCTGACCGGCGGTCGGGCCCGCGCGCAGGATTCCGCCAGAGCCGACCGGCGCGCTGGATGAGGAGGTCAACGGGCGCCAGGTCGCTCACCATCACGTCGAAGTCGAGGTCGAGCGACTGCTCGATGACCTGCGTTGCGACCACGACGCCGCCGGCGCGACGTCCGTCTTCCGCTGATGCCTTGAAGCGCTCGATGACCTCGCGCTCGCGCTCCTGCCGGTCGCCCTGCGCGAACCGTGCATGGAAGACAATTGGCTCGAGGCCGAGTCCGCGGAGCCGTTCTGCGGCCCCGATGCAGGAATCCACTGTATTCCGGATCCACGCCACGGCGCATCCATCCCGGGCGGCCCCGGCCACGACTCCGACGACCTCCTCCGGGTCCGGTACCAAGCGAATGGGCACTGAACGGGCGGACTTGGGAGCTGCCGCGACCGCCGTTTCCATGCAGCCGATCAGATCTGCCCCCACAACCGTGACGAGCGGATAGGCTTGCCTCGTCCTGACCTCGTCGCGCTCGACGCCCGGCAGTCTGGTTCGGCCGCCCACGCCCTCTTGCGTCCCCAGGCCTCGGCTCCACGCAGCGGCGAACGCCCGGCGCTTCGCATCCGGCAGGGTGGCGGAAAGGACAATCGCGCATCCACCAAGCGCGGCCTGGAATTCGAGCAGGCCTTCCAGCTCGGTGCTGACGTAGGCATCAAAGGCGTGGGCCTCGTCCACCACCAGGACCTTGTTGGCGAGGCCGAAGAGCCGGATCGTATTGTACCTCGTCGGGAGCACGGCCAGCAGTGCCTGGTCAATCGTGCCGGCTCCCAGATCGGCGAGGAGGCTGGTCCGCCTGTCGTCAGCCAGGAAGGCGGCACACGCCGCGGACGCAGGAAGTTCTTCGTCCCAGATTTCCCCGGGCCGGGCACCCGCGTCCACCTCGTCACCATACAGCACGCTGCGCCGGAAAGCCTCGTGCAGTCTCGCCTGCCCGTGGGCAAGCACGAGCGACGGCTGCGGCCCCACCGCGGCGTACAGCTTCACCAGGACCCCTGCCTGCCGCACGTACATGGCGTTCGCCGTGGCCTGGGTGGGCATCGCCCAGTAGGCGCCCCGGACCCGACCCCCCGAGATGAGCCGGTGCACGATCATCTGCGCAGCCTCCGTCTTCCCGGAGCCGGTGACGTCCTCCACGATCACCAGCAGTGGACCTTCCGGCAGCGTCGCATGCTCGGCCCAGCTTTGCACCGGGGTCGGGATGCACTTTCCCGTGAGGGTCGAGAAGGGCATTTCGCCGGCGGGGACGAGTGCCTCCATCCCGGCCTTGGCCACGGCCTCCCCGGCGATGCTCCTGGCCAGAACCCAGTACCGCGCCAGGGAATGAGTGGGCGCAGCGTAGCGGAAGTGCTGCTCGCCCGAACCGAGCCAGTCCGCCGTGGACGTGAGCCCGGCAAGCCACCAGCTCAGCCGTTCAGTCACGCCACGCGGCGGCGGCGAGGCCTCGATCGGCTCCGGCAGCAGCAGATCGAGCAGGGCCTGCCCGCACTCGCTGGCGGCCCGGACGGCGCGGTCCCCGAAGGCAACGCGAAGCGGGATGTCCGGGGTGGGAAGCGCCTTGCCGTGGTGACCGAACACCGCCAGGGCCAGCGGCTCGATGCGGCTGGCAGCACCCGGCCAGATCCGCGACTCGAACTCGCCGGCAAGCCTCTCCTGCCAGAGCAGCAGACCGGCATCCGTGTGCGGAATGCGCCGGATCGCACGGTCATCTAGGTTGCCCAGCTCATCAGGCCAGTGATCCGGCGCCAACGCCTGAAACGCGGGGCAGAACTTGCCCAGGTCGTGCAGGGCCACCAGAACCACGAGCAGCCGCTCCGCGAGGGCCCGTGGAAGCCCGAGGAGGGCTGCCACACGCGATAGATCGTTCGGACGATTGGCGAGCAGCCGCTCCGAACACGCCGCCACGTCCAGGAGGTGGTAGGCCAGCGGGTGCCAGAGCGGGCCACTGTCGTCCTGGGGCCGAGCTTTTCCCCAGAAGGCGAGGAAGTCCTGTGCCGGCGCGGCGGTCGCATGGCGTTCCCTCTCCCGGAGATTTCCCGCACGGAACTCACCCACGCAGACCTCCTTGAGCAATCCCCGCAGCGAGCTATGCGCCACTGGGACACCATACAGTGGAGCTGTGACAGCGCGGATGGTGGCGTGGGGCAATGGTCGCCGACCGCGGCCCGACTTGTGCCACCGTAGCCCCGAACCGGGGAAGGGTCAAGTTGTGGGGCGTCCGCACGCGGGGACTCCTGGTTTCTCCCCCGGAATCGCTGGCGGGACGGGACCGAACGTGTCGCCCACCCGGCGCGCGGCCGCCGGCTACATCGCTTCAGGAAGCCGGGGGATCGAGATCACTCCCTCTCCCCCCCCCTCGGGCCGCCACTCGACCCGCTCCCGCTCCACCCACGGGAACTCACCGGCCGGTGCCGGGGCGAGGTGGCGGATGCCGCGAAAGTCGGGGTGGGCAGGATCAAGGACGACGGTGCGCTCGTGCGGTCGGGCCGTGACCGACGGGACATCGAGCACCGCCGATCTACCAGCGCCCAGCCGGGCCTCGCCGGCGCGGGGCGCGACTCGGTGGTCATGGGGAGGATCCCACCCCAGCGGCACCCGCTCGAGTCACCCCACCGCCACCCCCTCGGGCACGAGGATCTCGGCCGCGATGTGGTGCGAGGGCACCGGTCCCCAGCCGAACCGGACCAGCTGCTCGAGCCGTGCCCCCGAGCGGGAACTCGGGGCATGGATCACCGCCACGCCCGGCGGGTTCCACCGCCCGCCGACGCGCGCCGCCCCCTGGCCGTCGAACGGTGGCCAGCGGCGATCGGCCACGCGAAAGCCGCGGACCATCGTGACAGTCAGAGCGGGAGGCTGGCTGCGCTCGCCTGCCGCAGTCCCTCGGGCTGTCGGCCACCCGGCCACCCGACCCTACACCGCCCATGGCCGACGCCCCCCCATCTGTCGCGTCTCCGCCTAGATGCAATTGATGGGGAGCTTGTTCACTGAGCCATCGCGCTGCAAGCTGGGGTTTGTCGAAGACCTTCCGCCGGCAAACGCCAGAGGGCTCAGTGAACTGTCACTAGCTGCGAAGCTGACCCCCACGGCGCGACTGGAGACGGTGCGGTGCCTGGAGGCGGGGGAGCCCGTGGCCGTGGTGGCTGCGGGGCTGGACCTCAGCCCCACCACGGTCTGGCGCTGGTGGCGGCGGTACCGGGCCGAGGGGGGGCGGGGCTCGAGAATCGACCTGGCCGGCCGCATCGGTCTCCGGGGGCGTTGCCGCGGGGGCGGGGGCGTGCATCACCCAGCTCCGCCTCGCTGGCGCACGCCGAGCACCGGTTCAGGATCTCTCGACCTTCCGCATCTGACCCCTCGCCCACATGAACGCCCAGGAGGTGGATCAATCCCAAAGCTCGCACGATTGCTGGTCGTCGTGGCCGCCGCCGCAGTATCTGCCTCCGAGGGGTGGGGGCAGGAGCTCGATGGGACCACCTTGATGCAGGAACCCGGCGGGCTTTGCTGGGAGTGTCAGGGCACCCCAACATACTCCCATTGTTCCCCCTGGACGGGCAGCGCGGGTGACTCGGCCACCCAGTGCATCGAGATCGGGGATGAGCACGGCATCACCTGCCTGCTCAGCATTCGCCGATGCTACTACGTGTTCCTCCGGACGGCTCCACCCCAGGCCGGACGGCACCTGGAGCAGCGACTGCTCGCCTGTGGCGGAATTTCCGGGTCCGCCGATCCGGGTACCGTCATCGGCGAATCTTCTCGTCCCGTTCCTGTACGGCTTGCCGTCTGATGAGCTCGACCATCGGGAATGTGGGGTGGCAGGCCACGGCGCTGCTCGCCGTCACCACGCTGGTGGGCGCCCCTCGTGCGCGGGCCACCGCCCAGCCGTCGTGGACGGCCACCCCCGAGCTCCGGGTCACGCTCGCGGATGTGGTGTTCGTCCCCCAGGCGCTGCTCCTGGGTCGAGACACCTTGCTGGTCCTCGATCGTGTGGGCGGCCGTGTCCTTCAGATCGACGGGAGCACCGGGAGGCTCGTGGGATACCTGGGCCGCCAGGGTGCGGGTCCCGGGGAGTTTCGCGCACCGGTTGCGATGGGGATGGCAAACGACACCCTCTGGGTCATGGATCCGGGGAACTCCCGATTCACGGCGTTCACGCGTGCAGGACGCCTTGCGGGCACCGTGGCATTCGACCGGCCACAGCGCCTCGCAGGGCGCTTCGTGCGAGGGTGGACCCCCGTCGGTACGGCCGGACCGGGCCGCATCCTTGCCGAGGCAAGCACCCTTTCGTCGACGAGCGACACGATCGAGCGAGGTTCGGTCGGGATCTTCACCTCCAAGGGGAACGCGAAGGAGCCCGTACTGGTGCCGCGGTCGCTCACGGGCGGACGACTCGCCCTCGAGTGGGCGGGCGGAAGAACCGCACTCCCCCAACCCTTCGCGACCCACGACCTGGTGGCGCCATCGCCCCAGGGGGATGACTGGTGGATCATCCGTCGCGCGGAGGCGGCAGAAGCTGGCGCACCGGTCCTCCTCGAGCGTTACGATGCCGCGGGCGGAGCCAAGGCCAGGACCGCGCTCCGGCTTCCCCTGCAACGCCTCAGGCGGCAGGACGTCAAACGCGCGGTGTCGGGGATCATCGATCGGCTCGGCAGGATGGGTGGAGGCAGCGCCGGGAGCAGGAGCGATCGCAAGGCGCTCGAGGAGGCGATCAACCGCCCCCAGTACGTTCCGCCCGTGACCGCGGCAGTCCTTGCCTCAGACGGTCGGCTCTGGCTTCAACGGCCTGCGACCAGCGAAGCAGGCGAGTGGGTGCTCGTGGATGAGGCCGGGCTCGCGACGGCCCGCGTCCGACTGCCCGCGCGCGCCCGCGTGCTTGACTCGTCGAGCCAACTGCTCTGGACGGTCGAGCCGGACGAAGATGGCGTCAACCACCTCGTGCGCTACGCCCTCCAGGCATCGGGACCCTCCTGATCACTGGTCAGCCCAGCACCTTCCGCAGGAACGCCCCGGTGTGGCTCTCCGGCACGCCGGCCAGCAGTTCCGGCGTCCCCTGGGCCACGATCCGTCCCCCGCGATCCCCGCCCTCCGGGCCGAGGTCGATCACCCAGTCGGCGGTCTTGATCACGTCGAGGTTGTGCTCGATCACCAGCACGGTGTTGCCCTTGGCCACCAGCCGGTGCAGCACCTCGAGGAGCAGGCGCACGTCCTCGAAGTGGAGCCCGGTGGTGGGCTCGTCCAGGATGTAGAGGGTGCGCCCGGTGTCCCGCTTGGCGAGCTCGGTGGCGAGCTTGACCCGCTGGGCCTCGCCGCCCGAGAGGGTCGTGGCGGCCTGGCCGAGGTGGATGTAGCCCAGGCCCACGTCGTTCAGCAGCTCGAGGCGGTCGGCGATCCGCCGCTGGGCGGAGAAGAACTCCAGCCCGTCGGCCACGGTGAGGTCGAGCACGTCGGCGATGCTCTTCCCCTTGTAGCGCACCTCGAGGGTCTCCCGGTTGTAGCGCCGTCCCTTGCAGACCTCACAGGGGACGTACACGTCCGGGAGGAAGTGCATCTCGATCTTGACCAGGCCGTCGCCCTCGCAGGCCTCGCAGCGGCCGCCCTTCACGTTGAAGGAGAAGCGGCCCGGGCCGTAGCCCCGGATCTTCGCCTCGGGGAGCTGGGTGAAGAGCTCCCGGATCGGGGTGAAGAGGCCGGTGTACGTCGCGGGGTTGGACCGGGGCGTGCGCCCGATCGGGCTCTGGTCGATGTCGATGACCTTGTCGATCCGGTCGAGGCCCTCGACCCGGTCGTGCACCCCGGGCACCACGCGTGCACGATAGAGCGCGCGCGCCGCCGCCTGGTACAGGATGTCGGTGACGAGGGTGGACTTGCCCGAGCCCGAGACGCCGGTGACGGCGACGAAGAGCCCGAGCGGGATGTCCACCGTCAGGTTCCGCAGGTTGTTCGCGCGGGCGCCGGTCACCCGGAGCCGCTGGCCCTTCACCGGCGCGCGGCGGCCGGCGGGCACCGGGATCCGGAGGTCGCCGCGGAGGTAGCGGCCGGTGAGCGAGGTGGGGTGCCGCTCGACGTCGCCGATGGTGCCCTCCACCACCACCTCGCCGCCGAACCGCCCGGCACCGGGCCCGAGGTCGATCAGGTGGTCGGCGGCGCGAATGGTCTCCTCGTCGTGCTCGACGACGATGACGGTGTTGCCCAGGTCCCGGAGCCCGCGGAGCGTGCCGAGCAGCCGCTCGTTGTCGCGCTGGTGGAGCCCGATGCTCGGCTCGTCGAGGATGTAGAGGACGCCCACAAGGCGGCTGCCGATCTGGGTGGCGAGCCGGATGCGCTGCGCCTCGCCGCCCGAGAGCGAGCCGGCCGCGCGTGCGAGGGTGAGGTACTCGAGCCCGACGTCGCGGAGGAACCGGAGCCGGTCCCCCACTTCCTTCACGATGGGGCCGGCGATGGCCGGGTCGAGCGCGTGCCGCCCGCGGCCCCCGAGCGAGAGGCCCTCCACGAAGCCCAGCGCCTGGTCCACCGGGAGCTCGGTGACCTCCCCGATGTTCCGGCCCCCGACCAGCACCGCCAGGCTCTCGGGCCGGAGCCGCCGCCCGCCGCACGCCGGGCAGGGCTGCTCCACCATGTACTCCTCGAGCGACTGGCGCACCGCGTCGCTCGAGCTCTCCTGGTAGCGGCGGTTCACGTTGGCGAGGATGCCCTCCCACGCGCTCTGGTACGCGCCCTTCCCGCCCCGCCCGCCCTCGACGGCGAAGGCGAAGGTCCGGTCCGGCACGCCGTGGAGCAGCGCCTCGCGCGCCCGGGCCGGGATGTCGCCCCACGGCGACCTGAGGTCGAAGCCGAGCTCCTTCGCGAGCGTCGGGAGCACCACTTTCCGCAGGTAGCCGGTCGGCTCGCCCCAGGGGAGGACCACGCCCTCGAGGATCGTGATGCTCGAGTCGCCGAGGATGAGGTCGGCGTTCACTTCCTTCCGCGTGCCGAGCCCGTGGCAGGCGGGGCAGACGCCGAAGGGCGAGTTGAACGAGAACTGCCGCGGCTCGAGCTCGGGCAGGGAACGGCCGCAGGTGGGGCAGCCGTACTTCTCCGAGAACAGATGGGAGAGGGGAGTCGGGAGAGGGGAGGGGGCCCCGCTCCGCCCCCCCTTCTCACCTCTCCCCTCTCCCCTCTCCCCGTGCTCCACCACCTCCACCACCCCGTCCGCCACCTTGAGAGCGGTCTCGATCGAGTCGTTGAGCCGTGCGCGGTCCGCGGCGCGGACCACCAGCCGGTCCACCACCACCGCCACGTCGTGGTTCTGGCGGCGGTTGAGCTTGGGCACCGCGTCGAGCTCGTACGTCTCGCCGTCCACCCGCACCCGGACGAACCCGCGCTTCTTCACGTCGTCGAAGAGCTCGCGGAACTCGCCCTTCCGGCCGCGGACGAGCGGGGCGAGCACCTCGATCCGGGTGCCCTCGGGCCAGCCGAGGACCGTGTCGGTGATCTGGCTGGCGCTCTGCCGGGTGACCGGGGTCCCGTCGTCGGGGCAGTGCGGCGTCCCGACCCGCGCCCACAGCAGGCGCAGGTAGTCGTAGATCTCGGTGACGGTGCCGACGGTGGAGCGGGGATTGTGCCCGGTGGTCTTCTGCTCGATCGAGATGGCGGGGGAGAGCCCCTCGATCGCGTCCACGTCGGGCTTCTCCATCAGCCCGAGGAACTGGCGGGCGTAGGCCGACAGCGACTCGACGTAGCGGCGCTGGCCCTCGGCGTAGATGGTGTCGAAGGCGAGCGACGACTTGCCGGAACCCGAGAGCCCGGTGACCACCGTGAGGCGGTTCCGGGGGATGGCGACGTCGATGCCCTTGAGGTTGTGCTCGCGGGCGCCGCGGACGACCAGGAATTCCTCGGCCATAGCCCCGGAGGATACCCGGGGACGGGGGCGGGGTTCAAGACGACGGGGCGACGGGGCGTGGCCGCACGCTTCCCCCCCGGCCTTCCAGCGGATAGGATTGGGCAGCGCCCCGGAGTCCCCCGGCGGCGGGCCCACCCTTCCACCGATCCGGAGTCCCGATGCCCGAGTCGAGCCGCAGCGCCACCGGCGGCCCGGAGCGGTTCGTGGACGAGCTCCTCCCCGAGGCTCAGGCGGGGCGGCGGCAGGCCCCGCCACCACCCGCCGGGTCTCGAGCCCCGGGGTCGGCCGACGCCGTCAATCCCGACGCGCTGGCGGCGCGCGCCGCCGACCTCGCCACGTCCGATCCCGACCGCGCGCTCGAGCTCCTGGACGGCGTCGTGCGGGCGCACCCGGAGCACTGGCCGGCGGTGCTGGAGCGCGCCCGGCTCCTCATCCGCACGATGCGGTGGAACGAGGCCGAGTCGGAGCTCCGGCGCGCGGTGAAGGCGCTGCCCGGGAGCCCCGAGGCGCTGCACGAGCTCGGGATGGTGCTCTCGAAGAAGGGGCTCACGCTCGAGGCCGCAGAGCACCTCCGCAGGGTCACCGAGCTCCGCCCGGACTCGACCACGGACTGGTACTATCTGGGGGAGGCGCTCAATCGCGCGAACCGGTTCTCCGAGGCGCACAAGGCGCTCCTCCGCGCCGCCGAGCTCGACCCGCACTCGACGCGGACCTGGCAGCTGCTCGGGCGCATCCTCGACCGCCTGCGCCGTCCCGACGAGGCGATGACGATGTACCGCCGGGCGCGGGAGCTTCCCGCCCGGTGATCCGCATCGTGGTGGACGACCTGGCCTTCGAGGCCGTGGACGCAGTCCTCCGCCCCGCCGACGAGCACCTCGGGCCGGTCTCTCCCGAGTCGGCGCAGCTCGACCGCGTGGCCGGCGCCCGGTTGGCGGCGCTCCGGCGGGTGCAGGACCCGCTCGACATCGGCGCCGCGGTGGTCACCGGGGGCGGCGACCTCATCGCCCCCTTCGTGCTCCACCTCGTGATCCGGACCGAAGAGCGACCCACCACGACCGACGCGGTGCGTCGCGCGCTCGCCTCCGCCTGGCAGCGCGCGGCGGATTTCGGACTGACTCGCCTCGCCGCACCGCTCATCGGCGCGGGACCTGGGCAACTCGACCCGGAGGACGCGGCGAGGCTGCTCGCGGACAGCTGGCGCGCCAGCGCCGCCGCCGCCCTTCCCGGCGCCTCGCTGACCGTCGTGGTCCAGCGGGATGCGGACCGCGAATTGCTCGAGGCCCTGCTCGCCGGGGAGGCCTGACCGGTGCGGCGCGGACTGATCGCGGGTGCCATCCTGGCCACCTGGGTCGGGTCGCTGGCCTGGCTCGCCGCGCGGCAGGGCCGCTCGGGCGACCAGGTGGGCGGGCTCGACGACCGGCTCCCCCCGTCGGACGCCTACCTCGCGCTCCGTCTGGGGGATGAGCAGGTCGGCATCGTCTCCGGCACGCTGGACACCGTCGCTGCCGGGGCCCGCACGATCGAGCGGATCGATCTGGTCGCCACCGGCGCCGACGGCACGCGCCGCCGGATCCTCGCCACTGACCTCCGCTTCGGCCCCGGCCTCGCCCTCGAGCAGCTCTCCCTCCAGCAGACCGGCGAAGGCGACCGGTTCCGGATCGCCCTCGGCCGGGACAGTGCCCGGCGGTTCACCGCCCGGGTCACCTCCGGAGGAGACACAGCGTCCTGGCAGTGGCCGGGGCCCACCCAGGCCACAGTGCGCACCGTCGCGTCCGCGCTACGGTTCCTCGGCCTCACCCGGAACCCGGACGCCGATCTCCCGGTGCTGCTCCTCGATCCCGCCAGCCTCGACTGGGAGCCCTTCGACGGCAGGATCGTCGGGGATACGGTGGTGGTCGTCCCCGACAGCGCCGCGCTGGATCCCGCCACCGGCCAGTGGGTCCCGGCGCGGTGGGACACCGTCGACGCCCGCCGGATCGAATACTCCGCCCACGGCCTCCCGTTCGACGCGTGGGTGGATGCCGACGGCAACGTGGTGCGCGCCGCCACGCCCCTCGGCGCCGAGCTCGAGCGCACCGCCTTCGAGATCGTCCGCCAGGGCTATGACCCGGCGGCCCGCGCGGGGCGCGGACAGGCGGGCGCCCCGCTCCTGGCGGCCCCGACCGGTCGCCGGCCGGTCCGGATCGCCGGGTTGACCGTCGTCCTCGAGGGCGCGGACACCACGCTCGCCGCGTGGCGACGCCTGGATCTCGACACGCCGTTCCAGTCCCGGCGGGGAGACACGCTGGACGTGCGGGAAGCACTGCTGTCCGGGCTGCCCGGGTCCCGGACGATGGACCGGACGGAGACCGCCCTCACCCGGCCCTCGGGGGCCGTCCCCGCCTCCCATCCCCTCGTCGAGGCACAGGCCCGCCGGATCACGGGAGGAGGCACGGACCCTGCTGAAGTGACCCGGGCAATCGCACAGTGGGTGGAGAGCCGGGTGGCTCTCGATCCCGATGGTCCCGACCATTCCGTGCCTGCGCTGGGCGCTCGCCGGGCGAGTGCGGCTGGACGCACGGCGCTGTTCGTGGCCCTCGTCCGGGCGCGGGCAATTCCCGCGCCCGGCC
>CAVQWA010000075.1:10000-23813 GCA_963717315.1 uncultured Gemmatimonadales bacterium | reverse complement strand
CTTCTCCTCGCGCAGCAGGCCGAGCAGCAGGTGCTCCGTGCCGACGTAGGAGTGGTTGAGCTCGCGGGCCTCGGTCATCGCGAGCTCGAGCACCTTCTTGGCCCGCGACGTGTAGGGCAGGTCGGGCCCGGTGGCGGCCGCCGCCTTCCCGCGCTTGACCGTCTCCTCGATCTTCTGCTGGATCTCCTCGAGGTCCACGTTGAGATTCTGCAGGACGGCAGCCGCGACCCCCTCCCCCTCGCGGATCAGGCCGAGGAGGATGTGCTCGGTGCCCACGTATTCGTGATGCAGCCGCGCCGCCTCCTCGCGCGCCATCTGCAGCACCTTCCGGACACGATCGGTGAAGTTGTAGCCGTTCATCCTGTCACCCCGCCTCGGGACCGCCCCCACGGCGGCCCGCTTCCTCGGCCAGCACCCCCCGCACGTACGCCGCGCGGCGGCGCGGCAGCTCCGCGTCGCCCAGCGCCAGGCCCGCCTGGGCCGCCAGGTGCGCCGGCTGGGTGTGGATCAGCAGCTTGTTGAGGGCGTACAGCCCCATCTCGCGAATCAGGCCCGTCCCCACTCCCAGCCGGACGCCGCTGAGGAGGTTCATCGCCTCCTCGAAGGAGAGCGAGCGGGCGTGGCGCAGGAGCCCGTAGGCGCGCCAGACCTTGTCCTCGATGACGGACGGCGCGTCGCGCAGGAGGACGGCACGGGCTTCCTCCTCGTACGCGATCACCTGCCGGACCATCTTGCCGAGATGGTCGAGCAACTCCCGTTCCGTGCGGCCGAGGGTGGTCTGGTTCGACAACTGGAAGAGGTTGCCGACCACCTCGCTGCCCTCGCCATACAGTCCGCGGAAGGTCAGTCCGACCTGCCCCAGACCCTGGAGCACTTTCGTGATCTCCTTGGTCAGGACGAGCCCGGGCAGATGGATCAGCACCGACGCCCGAAGCCCAGTGCCGACGTTGGTCGGACAACTCGTAAGATAACCGAACTCGGGATGAAAAGCATAGGGAAGTCGTTGTCCCAGTTCGGTGTCGAGCCGGTCCACCTCGCGGTAGGCGGCCTCCAGCGCGAGGCCGGAGACGAGGCCCTGGAGCCGGAGATGGTCCTCCTCGTTGACCATGACGCCGACCGGCCCGGCCGAGACCAGTGCCGCCGCCGGCCGCACCGCCTGCTCGCCCTCCAGCCCCGCCAGTTCCCGGCTGACCAGGTGGCGCTCATGGAGTTGCACCCGCTCGTCGTGGCCCAGCCGGTCGAGGCGGAAGACCGCGCCGGACTGGAGCGGTCGCGTGGCCTCGGCGGCCGCGAGGATCTCCCCCAGCACCGCTTCGCGCTCGGCGACCCCGCTGCGGACGGGAAAGGGCCGCCCGCGCAGGTTCCTCGCGAGCCGAACCCGGGTGGAGAGAACCAGGTGGCTTTCCGGGCCGCTCGCGTCGAGCCAGCCCAGTCCGCCATCGGGAAGGAGCGTGAAGTCGATCACCCGAGCTCCTGCAGGCGGTCCCGGAGCTCGGCGGCAAGCTCGAAGTTCTCCTCGTCCACCGCCGCCGCCAGGCGCTCGCGGAGTTCGCGCATCCGGGCGTCCACGTCGGCCGGAGGGAAGCCTCCCGCGAGGTACTGCTCCCCCCGGTGATGCGTGGCGCCATGGAGGCGTCGCAGGAGGCCGCGGAGCGGCCCGGCGAAGGCCTGCCAGCATTCCGCACACCCGAGGCGGCCGGTGGCGCGGAAATCCTCCAGGGTGGCGCCGCAGGCCGGGCAGGACTCGGCGGGCGGCTCCACGCCCGCCTCGGCCGCCTTGCCGAGCGCGGCGACGAGCTGGCCCAGCGGGGTCTTTCCCACCATCTCCGCGGCGGCGATGCCCTGCTCCGCGGCGCAGCGGTCGCAGAGGTGCACCTTGGTCACCTCCCCGCCGGCCACCTGGTGGAGGTGCACGACCGCCTCCCGCTCCCCGCACCGCTCGCAGCGCATCAGGCCGTCGCCTCCGCCCCCGTCCGGGGCAGGAGCCGTCCCGCCTCGAGCGTGAGGATCCGGTCGGCACGCGCGGCGAAGCCGCGGTTGTGGGTGACCACCACCACGGCCATCTCGTAGCCGGCGGCGAGCCCGGCGAAGAGCTCGTGGAGCTGGTCGCCATGGGCCTGGTCGAGGTTGCCGGTAGGCTCGTCGGCGAGGAGCACGAGCGGCCCCGCTGCGAGGGCCCGGGCCACGGCCGCCCGCTGCTGCTCGCCGCCGGAGAGCTGGGGGGGGAGGTGGGTGAGGCGGCCGCCCAGCCCGACGGCGCCCAGCAGGTCGCGGGCCCGGGCCTCCGCGGTGCGGCGTCCCTCGCCGGCGATGAGCAGCGGGAGCGCGACGTTCTCCAGCGCGGTGAAGTCCCGCAGCAGGTGGTGGAACTGGAAGACGAAGCCGACCTTCCGGTTCCGGAGCGCCGCGAGCGCGTCGGGCCCGAGCCGGGCGTAGTCGGTGCCGTCAAGCCGCACCGCCCCGGCGGTGGGCCGGTCGAGGGCGCCGAGCAGGTGGAGAAGCGTGCTCTTCCCGGTGCCGCTCGCGCCGACGATGGCGACGAACTCCCCCCGGGCCACGTCGAGGTCCACTCCGGAGAGCACCTCGATCGGGGCGCCATCGCCGCCGACATAGCGCTTCACCAGGCCGCGCGCCTCCAGCACGCTCACTCCCACCGGATCGCCTCCACCGGTTCAAGGTGGGCGGCGCGGTGCGACGGGAAGACCGTGACCAGCACCGCGAGGGCGAAGCTGGCGAGGAGCACGAGCCCGACGTCGAGCAGCTCGACCCGCACCGGCAGCCGGTCGATGAAGTAGACCGACGGGTCAATGCGGATCAGGCCGTCGAAGGCCCGCGCGACGGTGAGGCCGAGGACGAGGCCGAACCCCACGCCCGCCAGCCCGATCATCGCCCCCTGGGCGAGGAAGATCCGGCGGATGGCGCCCCGGGTCAGGCCCATTGCCTGGAGGATGCCGATCTCGCGGGTCTTGGAGGACACCGTCATCGTGAGGGTGGCGACGATGTTGGACGCCGCCACCAGGATGATGAAGAAGATGACCAGACCCATGCCGAGCTTCTCCAGCTGGAGGGCGCTGAAGAGCGAGGCGTTCTGGGTCTGCCAGTCGAGGGCGCGGTAGGGATAACCGAGCGCCGCCTCGAGCTCCGTCCCGACCGCCGCGGCGCGCCAGGGGTCGGCCACGCGGACCTGGAGGCCGGACACGGCGTCGCCCAGGCCGGTGAAGGCCTGCGCCACCGGCAGGCTCATCACGACGAACTGCTGGTCGTACTGGAACATCCCGGTGTCGAAGATGCCGGTCACCTCGAAGCGCCAGAAGCGCGGCATCGCCACGCCAAGCGCGCGGTTCACCCTGGCCGCGGACGGGGGCACGAGCGAGACCACGTCGCCGGGCCGGACGTTGATCCGCTCCGCGAGCCGCCAGCCGAGGAGCACCGCCCCGTCCATCCCCTCGCGCGTGGGACGGAGGCCGATATCGCCCTCGCGGAGCACGTCCGGGAGGGAGGTGACGGCCAGGGAGGCACTGTCGGGCTCCACCCCGAGGACGCTCACCGTAGTGGCGTAGTCGGCGCCGGCCGTGATGATGGATTCGGTGATGATCTCGGGCGCGGCGGCCACGACGTCGGGATCGGCCCGGATCGTGGCGAGCGCCTGCTGCCACCCCTCGACGCGGAGGCCCGCGCCGTAGGTCAGGATCCGGAGGTGGGGACTCGCCACCAGGATGCGGTCCCGCAGATCGTCGCGGAGGCCGTTCATCAGCCCCAGGACGACGATGAGCGCCATCACGCCGACGGCGAGCCCGCCGACCGCGATGCCGGTGATGAGCGACACGCCCCGCCCGCCCCGCCGGCTCCGCAGGTAGCGGGCGGCGATCCTGAGCTCGAGTCCCGATGGGAGGCGCACCTCAGGCCTCGGGACGCATGGCGGGGAAGAGGATCACGTCCCGGATGGAGGGCTGGTCGGCCAGCAGCATCACCAGCCGGTCCACCCCGATGCCGACGCCGCCGGTGGGGGGCATCCCGTACTCCAGCGCGCGGACGTAGTCGGCGTCGAACTGCTGGGCCTCGTCGTCGCCCTCGGCGCGAAGCGTGGCCTGGCCCTCGAACCGCCGGCGCTGGTCGTCGGGATCGTTGAGCTCGCTGAAGGCGTTGGCCAGCTCCCGGCCCTGCACGAAGAGCTCGAACCGCTCGGTCAGGGACGGATCGTCGCGGTGCAGCTTGGCCAGCGGCGAGAGCGCCACGGGGTAGTCCACCACGAAGGTGGGCTGCACCAGCGTCGGCTCGAGCACCGCCTTGAACACCTCGTCCACCAACTTGGCGCCGTGGAACGAGGCGGCCTCCTCCGCGGGCACGTGGCGGGCGCGGAGGACGGCCCGCATCTCCTCGGGGGCGGCGGTGCGCACGTCCACGCCGGCGAGCTCGCGGATCCCGTCCACGAAGCGCACCCGGCGGAACGGCGGGCTGAAGTCGAGCGACACGCCCTCGCGCTCGATCCGGAGCCCGCCCGAGACCGCCTGCACCAGGTCGGCGAGCATCTCCTCCACCAGGGCCATCATGTCGCCGTAGTCGGCGTACGCCTGGTAGAACTCGAGCATGGTGAACTCGGGGTTGTGGCTCCGGTCCATGCCCTCGTTCCGGAAGTCATGGCCGATCTCGTACACCCGCTCGAGCCCGCCCACGACGAGGCGCTTGAGGTAGAGCTCGTCCGCGATCCGGAGGTAGAGCGGCATGTCCAGCGCATTGTGGTGCGTGACGAAGGGCCGCGCGGAGGCGCCGCCGTAGAGCGGCTGCAGGATGGGCGTCTCCACCTCGAGGTAGCCGCGCGCGTCGAGGAAGGCGCGGAGCCGCCGGACAACCGCGGCGCGGAGCCGGAAGACCTCGCGGACCCCGGGGTGGACCGCGAGATCGGCGTACCGCTGGCGGTAGCGGGTCTCCGGGTCGGCCAGCCCGCCGAAGACGTGCCGTTCGCCGTCGGGCGCCGTCACGGCCTTGCCGCGCGGCAGCGGTCGGAGCGACTTGGCGAGGAGGGTCACCCCCGGCGTCCCCGCCCCGTCGGCCGGCACGGCCTGCACCGTGACCTCCCCGGTCCGGGTGCGCAGGAGGCGTCCGGCCACGCCGACGTGGTCGTCCAGGTCGAGCAGGGTCACGAGCTCCCACAGGCCGGCCGGCTCGAGCTCGTCCCTGCGGAAGTAGGCCTGGATCCGGCCGGAGGCGTCCTCGAGGTGAGCGAAGGCGGTCTTCCCCGCGGTCCGGATCGCGACCACCCGCCCGGCCACGCGCACCACCGGCCCGGCGTCCCCCATCGCGTCGTCGTAGAGCGCCACCGCGGCAGCGGCAGCGTGGGTGCGGTCGTAGCGGTAGGCGAAGGGGCGGACGCCCATCGCCTCCAGGCGCTCGCGCGTCGCCCGCCGGGCCGCCTCGACGCGGCTCCGATCGCGGGCGTCGGTCACGCGGCCCGCCCGCCGGCGCGCTTGAGCCAGGCGTGGATGAACGCGTCCAGGTCGCCGTCCATGACCCGCTGGACGTCGCCGACCTTGAGCTCCGTGCGATGATCGTTGACCATCGTGTACGGCTGGAAGACGTAGCTCCGGATCTGGTTCCCCCAGGAGTTGTCCGCCTTGGTGGCCTCGAGCGCGTCCTTGGCCGCCTGCTGCTCCTCGAGCTTCCGGCGATAGAGCGCGGCGCGGAGCATCTTCATCGCCACCTCGCGGTTCTTGTACTGGCTCCGCTCCTGCTGGCAGCTCACCACGATGCCGCTGGGCAGGTGCCGGAGCCGGACCGCGGAGGAGGTCTTGTTGACGTGCTGGCCGCCGGCGCCGGAGGCGCGGAACACCTCCATCTCGATGTCCTCCTCGCGCAGGTCGATCTCGATCGTGTCGTCCACCGAGGGGAAGACGAAGACGGAGGCGAAGGAGGTATGGCGACGGGCCTGGGAGTCGTACGGTGAGATCCGCACCAGGCGGTGCACCCCGGTCTCCGCCTTGAGGTATCCGTAGGCGAACTCGCCCCTGATCTCGAGCGTGGCGGACTTGATCCCGGCCTCCTCCCCTTCCTGCCGGTCGAGCAGCCGGACCTCGTAGCCGCCCCGCTCCGCCCAGCGGTTGTACATGCGGAGCAGCATCTCGGCCCAGTCCTGGCTCTCGGTCCCGCCCGCACCGGGGTGGATGGTGAGGATCGCGTCCCGGACGTCGTCGGGGTCGCTCAGGAGCGAGCGGAGCTCGAAGGCGTCGAGATCGCGGCCGGCCTGCTCCACCTCGCGGGCGAGCTCGTCCGCCATCTCCTCGTCCGGCTCCGCCTCGAGCAGCTCGGCGAGGCCGGCGGCGTCCGCCAGGCGCCGGTCGAGCTCGTCGAAGGGCCCGAGGCTCCCGCGGAGGCCCTTCAGCTCCTGGACCGCGGCGCGGGCCCGGTCCTGCTGGCCCCAGAAGCCGGGCTCGGCCTGCTGGGCCTCGAGCGCGGCCATCCGCTCCCGCCTTGCGGGGACGTCAAAGGAACCCCCGAAGCTCATCGAGCCGGCGGCGGAGGTCCTCGAGGCGGTCGGTCGTTTCGGACATCGCGAGCTCCACGGGTGAATGCGAGAGCCGCCCGACCGCCGGGGCGGACGAGCGGCTCGCGAATGCCCCAATATACCCGGTCAGGCGCCCGCCGGGGAGCGGCGTCCTCAGAAGACCGGCTGCCCCTCGGCGAGGATCTCGTTGAGCGCCTCGGTGAAGAACGGCGTGGACTCCGCGAGGTCGCGGCCGACCTGCACGGTGTATTCCTCCCAGCTCTTCTTGATCTCCTCCGCGAACGCCTCCTTGAGGCGCCCGGCCCGGAGCGCCTCCCGGCGCCGGTCGGCATGGTAGACCGCGATGTCGGACACCAGCGCCCGGGCGAGCCGCCGGGCCTTCTGCCGCGGATCCTGGGAGAGGAACGGGTTGACGGGCGCCCCGGGCCGGGCCGGCGCCGACGGGGAGGCGACCGCCGTCCTCGACAACCCCGACACCGGCGCGCTCGGCTGTCCGCCCCCACGGGCCGGGGGAGCGAACGCGGGGGCGGGGGCCGGTGGCGGACCGGCCGGCCGCGGCATCGCCGGCCGCGCGAGGGGCGGCGCCGCGGGGTGCGGGGCCGGCGGGGCCACGGGCGCCGCCGCGGGCGCCGCCGCGGGTGCCGGCGGCGGGGGAGATGGCGGCGGTGCGACCGGCCGGGACTCCTCCCGTGCCGCCGCAGCGACGAGCGCCGGCTCGGTCGTGACGGCGAAGACGCCCTGGCAGACCGCGCACCGCGCGCGGACCCCACCGGGCGGCACCTTCGCCGGGTCGATGCGATAGACGGTCTGGCAGTTCGGGCAGGTCACGGTCATCGTCGGCTCCTCAGCGCCCTCCCCGCGCTCCCGGCGGGGCGTCGGGCTCGCTCGCCTGGCGCCGGTCCACCACGAACACGGAACCGGGCAGCGTCTTGGCGTAACTCTTCATCTCGGTGGCCAGCTCGCTCACCTGGGCCGGATGGGTGAAACGGCGGTGGCGGTTGGTCACGATCCCGATCGACAGCGTCATCAGCGGCACCCGGTGCAGCTGGCCTCGGCGGTCCTTGCCGAAGAAGTAGCCGGCGCGACGGTCCTGCTCGTTGTACTGCCAGGGGATCAGCGTGTCGAACACCGAGAGGATCTCGGTGCACACCGGGCTGATCTGGTCCGTGGAGACGATGAAGATGAAGTCGTCCCCGCCGATGTGGCCGGCGAAGCCGTCGGCGCCCGTCATCCCCCGCACCACGTCGTGGAGGATCCGGGAGAGCAGGTAGATCACCCGGTCGCCGTCGTAGTAGCTGTACCGGTCGTTGAACTCCTTGAAGTGGTCGAGGTCGGCGTAGCAGACGGCGAAGTGCGCTCCACCCTCCAGCCGGCGCCGGATCTCCCGCTCGATCTCGGTCGTGCCGGGCATCCGGGTGGACGGATGCACCGACACGTCCCGCTGCGCCCGGGCCACCATCGCCTCGAGCCGGGCGCGTCGCTCGGTGCCGTCGAAGAGGCCGGTGATCACCTCGTCCGCCCCGGCCCCGAACCAGGCGCGCACCGGTCCCGCCTCGTGGGCCGAGCCGAGGACCGCGATCGGCACCACCGCGGTGAAGGCGTCGGCCTTGAGCCGGGCCAGCAGCGCGAGGCCCGACTCGCCCATCGTGTCGCCGTCGAACACGAGCACGGCATTGGCCCCACGGAGCACGAGCTCCTCCACCGCGGCGCCGTCCGGCATCGAATGCACCGGATAGCCCCGGTCCTCCGCCCACTGGCGCACCAGGGGAGGGACGGCGCCGGCGCCCGGCGAGTGGTAGATGAGCGTCGGGCGGCTACGCAAGCCGTGGCTCCCGTAAGCGGGTGTCGATCTTCAACTTAGGAGCCAAGGGGGCAGCCTGTCAAATGAACAGTGCCCCCGCGGCCACGAGCGCGTACACCGCGAGCAGCTGGACGCCCTCGAACCAATGGGACTCCCCGTCCAGGGTGATGATGGACACGACCACCGTCGTCATCGCCACGGCGAGCACCTCGAACGGCGTGAACACCAGGTTCATCCCCCACCCCAGGAAGACCCCGATGAGGACCAGCAGCGGGGCGATGAGCAGCGCCACCTGGGTGCTCGAACCGAGGGCGATCTGGAGCGCGAGGTCGGCCTGACCCTTCCGCGCGACGACGACCGCGGTCGCATGCTCGGCGGCGTTGCCGATGAGCGGGATGATGATCAGGCCGAGGAAGACCTGGGAGAGCCCGCTCCCCGCCGTGACGGCCTTGGTCGCGTGCACCACGATCTCCGCCTGCACCGCCGTGGCGGCGGTCGCGAGGAGGAGAACGCCCACCGCCGCCGGAATCGTCCAGACCTTCCCGGCGGTCGGATGCGGGTCGCCGCCGAAGACCCGGCTGTGGGTCTTGAGCGAGAACAGGAGCGACGCGAGATAGGTGACCAGCAGCACCACGGCCACGATCTCCGAGAGCCGCAGTTCCTCGATCCCTCCGGCCTCCGGGTGCAGCCCGTGGAAGAGCGCGGGGAACACGAGACCCACCACTGCCAGGGCGAGCATCCCGGCGCTCATCCCGGCAGACGTGCGGTTGAAGCGGAACGTCCGGGCCTTCGTGCCGGCCGCCACGAAGGAGAGGCCGAGGATCAGGAGCAGGTTCCCGAGGATCGACCCGGTGATGGATGCCTTGACGAGGCTCACCAGTCCCTGCCGCAATGCGGCCACGGCGATGATGAGCTCCGCGGCGTTGCCGAAGGTGGCGTTGAGCAGACCGCCCACCGTGGGCCCGGTGCGCGCGGCCAGGTGCTCGGTGGCCTCCCCCATCCAGCCGGCCAGCGGCAGGACGCCGAGGCAGGCGACCGCGAAGACGAGCCCGGGCGACGCAGGGGCCCAGGCGAGGTACCAGGAGAGCGGCACGCAGGCGACGAGGGCGCCCCGGAGCAGCAGGCCGGGCCAGGCGCGGCGGGCGCGGGGTGAGCCGGCGGCGGGGGCCGCCGCCCGCGCCTGCGCGGCCGCGCGGAGCGATTCCTCCACCTCGGCGCGCCGGGCCCGGGTCTCCAGCTCCCTTCGCGAAGTCCGCGGCTCGACCTCGTCCCGCTGCCGCTGGACCTGCTTCGGCGGCTGGGACGGCTGAGCCGGCCTGGGGGGCCGGGGCGGCTTCGGCTGACGCGGCGGCCTCGGCTCGGGGGCGGCCTGCACCGCCGCCGTCGCCACCGGGGGCGGGGGGGGGGGGGGCGCCGGTTCACCCGCCGGCGCGGCCACGTCGCGCGCCTCCGGCTTCCCGCCCAGCGCACGCGCCGTCGGGCCACCCCGCTCCGCGGTGATGGCCGCCAGAAGGTGCTCCGGGCCGACCGGCTCCCCGGCCGCGGCCGCCGCCGCCGCGGCCAGCGCCCGCTCGGCCCGGGGGCGGAGCACGGGGGGCTCGGCCGGTGCCGAGGTGCCGGGACGGACGGCTGCCTCCAGGCGGGACCGGATTTCGTCGGCGACCAGGCCGCGCTCGGCGAGGGTGGCGACGACCGCGGGATGGCCCTGCCGGAGGAGGCCCAGCAGGAGGTGCTCGGTGCCGAGGCGGTCGTGGCCCAGGCGTGCGGCCTCCGCGCGGGCGGCCTCGAGCGCGTCGCGGCCGGCCGCGGAGTAGACGGTATCGGTCATCGGGAGGGGAACGTCAGAGGGGCCTGGCGTCGTCCACGAGCATCACCGGGATCCCGTCCTCGACCGGGTAGACGAGGCGGCAGGCCCGGCAGACCAGCCGCTCGTCGGGCTCGGGATGGTACTCGAGGTCGCCCTTGCACTTGGGGCAGACCAGGATCTCCAGGAGCTCGGGCGGAAGGCTCACGGGGACGACTCCTGCTGGCCGCGGGGAAAGCCGAACCGGGTGAGGGCCGTGGCGCTCCGGCGCCACTTGGGCAGCACCTTCACCCGGAGGTCGAGGTAGACCGGGGTCCCGATGAGGGCCTCCAGGCGGGCGCGGGCGTGCTGGCCGATGGCCTTGACCATCCAGCCGCCCTTGCCGACGACCATCCCCTTCTGGGACTCCCGCTCGACGAACAACGTGGCACGAATGTACACCGGCCGTTCGTCCTCGCGGAACTCCTCCACCTCCGCCGCGAAGCTATAGGGCAGCTCGTCGCCCAGGTGCTCGAACGCCGCCTCCCGGAGGTACTCCACCACGAAGAAGCGGAGCGGCTGGACGCCGACGTCCCCGGGGTCGTAGTCGAACGGTCCCGCCGGGAGGAGGGGCTCGATCCGGTCCAGCAGTCCGGCGAGCCCCTGGTTCCCGGTGGCGGAGACGACCACGGCGCCGGTGGCCGCGAGGTCGCCGCGGACGGCAGGGGGCACCAGGTCGCCCTTGGTGTAGCAGGTGATGACCGGGATGCCGGCCGGGGCGGCTCCATCCTCCCGGAGGAGGTCGCGGAAGGGCGGTGCCGGCGCGTCGGGGGCGGGGTGCAGGTGCACGACGGCGTGCATCTGCCTCAGGGTCTCGAGCGCCGCCTGGCGCATCCGGACCTGGAGCAGGTAGCCGGGTTCGAGGAGGCCCGGGAGGTCGTGAAGGACGAACTGGCTGTCGCCCCGGGTGACGAGACCCACCACCGGCAGCCGGGTGGCCTGGGCCTTCGGGCTCACGATGGCCAGGTGCTGTCCCACGAGGGCATTGAGCAGTGACGACTTGCCGACGTTGGGCAAGCCGGCCAGGGCGACGTGGCCGGATCGGGTGGCGGGAGGGCTGGTCACCGGGACAATGTAAGGCGTCCGGGGCCGCCGAGCGCCCCTGCCCTTCAACGCCGACCGCGAGGCCCCCCTGCCGATTCCGCCGCCCGACTACGCCATCGACTACGTGGAACTCACCGTGCCCGACGCCGGCGTGGCCAAGGGGTTCTACGGCGCCGCCTTCGGCTGGGAGTTCCGGGACTGGGGCGCGGACTACGTGAGCTTCACGGCTGGCCGGCTGGAGGGCGGCTTCCGGGAGCACGAGTTTCCCGGGGGGCGGCGGTTCCATTTCGCGGACCCGATGGGAAACGTGCTGGGGGTGTGGACGAAGGGGTGAGACGGCGGGGACGGACGAAGCCCCGGGATCCGTGAGGACCCCGGGGCTTCGAGGGGATGGCTGGCGACGGCCTACTCTCCCACCATCTCGCGATGGCAGTACCATCGGCGCTGCAGGGCTTAACGGCCGTGTTCGGAATGGGAACGGGTGTGGCCCCTGCGCGCTAGTCGTCAGCCAGATCGGGAGTCTCGGGTCGCGAGTCGCGGGTCCCGAGCTGGAATCCCGGAGGACCCGGCTCGTGACTCGAGACTCGAGACACGGGACTTCGAAGGACGGATGCAGTGAACGGAACCGCAGGGAAAATGCGGGAGAGATCAAACTTCACGGGCGATTAGTACGGCTCGGCTGAAGAGGTTGCCCTCCGTGCACCTGCCGCCTATCAACCTGGTAGTCTCCCAGGGCCCTTGAGGGAGCTTATGCTCCAGGAGTGTTCATCTTGGGAAGAGTTTCCCACTTAGATGCTTTCAGCGGTTATCTCTTCGCGCGACATCGCTACCCGGCGATGCCCCTGGCGGGACAGCCGGCACACGAGAGGTCGCTTCGTCTCGGTCCTCTCGTACTAGAGGAACGAACCCCTCAACATCTCCCACGCCCACAGCGGATACAGACCGAACTGTCTCACGACGTTCTGAACCCAGCTCGCGTACCGCTTTAACCGGCGAACAGCCGGACCCTTGGGACCTTCTCCAGCCCCAGGATGCGATAAGCCGACATCGAGGTGCCAAACCGCGCCGTCGATGTGAACTCTCGGGCGCGATAAGCCTGTTATCCCCAGCGTACCTTTTATCCGATGAGCGATGACCCATCCACACGGGATCACCGGATCACTTACGCCCACTTTCGTGCCTGCTCGCGCCGTCGCGCTTGCAGTCAGGCGCCCTTTTGCGTATGCGCTCGCCGTGCGATTACCGACCGCACTGAGGGCACCATCGCGCGCCTCCGGTACTCTTTAGGAGGCGACCGCCCCAGTCAAACTACCCACCAGCCACGGTCCTCGACGGTGTTGCCGTCGGAGTGAGGTTGTTAGTAAAGCAAGGGTGGTATTTCACTGGTGTCTCCGCGAGAGCCGAAACCCTCGCCTCATAGACTCCCACCTATGCTACGCAGGCTATACCGACAACCAATGGCAGGCTGTAGTAAAGGTGCATGGGGTCTTTTTGTCCTGTCGCGGGTAATCGGAATCCTCACCGATGCTTCTATTTCGCCGAGCTTACGGAAGAGACAGCTCCCAAGTCGTTACGCCATTCGTGCAGGTCGGAACTTACCCGACAAGGAATTTCGCTACCTTAGGACCGTTATAGTTACGGCCGCCGTTTACCGGGGCTTCGGTTCGAAGCTTCGCCTTGCGGCTGACCTCTCGCCTTAACCTTCCGGCACCGGGCAGGCGTCAGTGTGTATACGTCGGCTTGGATAATGCCTTGGCACACACCTGTGTTTTTGCTAAACAGTCGCTTGGGACGATTCTCTGCGGCCGGTCTCCGCTTCCATTGTTAGGTCACGTACTGCCGGCACCCCTTCTCCCGAAGTTACGGGGTCATTTTGCCGAGTTCCTTTTCCGTAAATCACTCGAGCCCCTGAGGCTGCTCGCCTCGCCTACCTGTGTCGGATTACGGTACGGTCAACGACGGTCCTGGTTCGCGAAGCTTTTCTTGGCAGTGTGCGTCGGCTGCCCTTGGCGGGGCCCGAGGGCCCCTTCGGCATCGGTTCTCGGCTAACCCGGCGGATTTGCCTACCGGGCAACGCCTACCACCTTGCAGCGGAAAATCCACCACCCGCCGGCAACCTTGCTCCTGCGTCCCTCCTCGAACTCGTAACGTTCCGTCGTTGGTACGGGAATGTTGACCCGTTTCCCATCACCTACGCCTCTCGGCCTCGGCTTAGGGACCGACTGACCCTGAGCTGATCGACATGGCTCAGGAACCCTTAGGCTTACGGGGACCAGGGTTTTCACCTGGTTTCACGCGTACTTAATCCGGCATTCTCACTTCCCATCGCTCCACCGGAACGCTTCCGCGCCGGCTTCGTCGCTCTGGGAACGCTCCCCTACCCCTCACGCTTGCGCGTGAAGACCTAGCTTCGGCGGGCGGCTTGAGTCCCGACCATTATCGGCGCAACCTCGCTGGACTGGTGAGCTATTACGCACTCTTTAAAGGAATGGCTGCTTCTAAGCCAACCTCCCAGTTGTCACAGCAAGATCACATCCTTTGCTACACTGAGCCGCCACTCCGGGGCCTTAGCTGAGGCTCTGGGTTCTTTCCCTCTCGCCAGCGTACATTAGCGCACGCCGACTGC
>CAVQWA010000075.1:0-5000 GCA_963717315.1 uncultured Gemmatimonadales bacterium | reverse complement strand
CGACGCCCACGGCCACGTTGATGACCGCCCACTCCGTCGGGGTCGGCGGCCGGACCGACGGCGCCGTGGCGCCGTGATGGAAGACCGCGAGCAGGAGCCCGAACGCCACCACGCCCACCAGGGCGTCGATGCGCGCGGTGAGCTGGAGCACCGGGTAGAGCCGGCGGGTGCCGAACCCGCGGAGCGCGAGCGCGTCCACGGCCGCGGGCGAGCCGATCACGGCGATCGCCCCGAGCGTGAGCGCCGGGAACATCGCGGTGGTGACGTCGTAGCCCGCGGCCCAGTGCAGAAGCGCGAAGAGGAGGCCGCCCGCCAGCGTGAAGGTGGTGGCCGCCTCGGCGAACGCGATGCGCACGTGCGTCCAGGGAAGGAGCGCCATTGCGGGGAGGCGGAAATACGTTCCCACCGTCATCCCGACCCAGCCGAGCGCCAGGCTCACCAGCGGGGTGAGGTCCCGCACGACGTCCTCGGAGAGGAAGCCGGTGGCCGGCCCGAGGAGCACGCCCAGGAGCACGTATTCGGCCGCGCCCACGTATCCGAACCGGAGCCGGAGGCGGTCGAACAGCAGGTGATTCAGGAGGTAGCCCACCGCCAGGACGGCGAGGGCCGCGATAGTGGTCCGCATTCCCGGGGAAGATGCGGTGCGGGAGGGAGGGGCGGAAGGTCAGCGCCGGGGGCCGTGACGCTCGGCCCCCGGCCCGGCGGTCAGGGCAACGCCTCCGCGAGCCGGGGCGCGGGCTGCCGGGGGATCGCGGTGGACGCGAGCTGGGCGAGGATCGTGGGGCGGAGGGAGGGCGAAGGGAGGCGTCAGTCGAGGCGGGCCACGCGGGCCTCCACCACTTCCGGCAGGGCCCGCAGGGCATCGAGCAGCTCCGGGGACGGCGGGCCGTCGGTGCTCACGGTCGCGAGCGCCTCCCCGCCCTGCTCGTGCCGCGCCTGGTGGTACTCGCCGATGTTGAGGCCGGCCTGGCCGAGCGCGGTGCCGACCCGCCCGATGACCCCGGGCACGTCGCGATTGTGCAGGATGAGGAGCGTGCCGGAGGGCCGCACGTCCACCCGGAATCCATCCAGCTCGATGATCCGGGTGTGCCCGCCCCCGAGCACGACGCCGCTGACGCTGGAGACGCCCCCCGCCCAGCAGGTGCGGACCTCCAGCAGTTCCGGCCACGCGTCCTGCCGGCGGCTCCGGGTGCGCGCCGTCTCGATGCCGCGGGCCCGCGCGAGGTGGAGGGCGTTCACCATGTTCACCCCGTCCCGCCCGACGACGCTCTCGAGGAACCCGACGGCCGCCGCCGCCGCCAGGGGATCGAGGATCAGGTCCTCCGCCCCGGAATAGCGGAGCTCGAGGCGGGTGGCCGCGCCTCCCGCCAGCGCGGCGAGCAGCCGACCGAGGCGCGTGGCCAGGTCGAGCAGCGGGCGGGCGCGACGGAGGCGCTCCCCGCCGATGGCGGGGCCATTGACGGCGCGGGAGAGATCGCCGTCCACCAGCGCGGACCGCACCGCATCCGCCACCTCCATCGCGACATTCCGCTGCGCTTCCTCCGTGGACGCGCCGAGGTGCGGGGTGAGGATCACGTTCTCGAGGTTCCGGAGCGGGTGCTCGGCGGGGAGCGGCTCCTCGGCGTACACGTCGAGCGCGGCGCCGCCCAGCCGGCCGGCCCGGAGCGCTTCGAGGAGGGCCAGCTCGTCCACGACGCCTCCCCGTGCTGCGTTGATGAGGATGGCGTCGGGTTGCATCAGGTCGAGCTCGCGGGCGCCGACCATGCCCCGGGTCTGGTCGGTAAGCGGCGTATGGAGGCTCACCACGTGGGACTGGCGCAGCAGGTCATCGAGCGGCACGAGCTCGATCTCGAGCTCGCGCGCCCGCTCGGCGGCGAGGAACGGGTCGAACGCCACCACCGACATCCCGAACGCCCGGGCGCGGCGCGCCACCTCGGCGCCGACCCGGCCGGCGCCCACGAGCCCCAGCTGCTTCCCGTGGATCTCGGTGCCGCCCAGCCGGCTCCGGTCCCACGCGCCGGCCCGCATCGAGCGGTCGGCGGCGGGGATCTTCCGGACCAGGGCCAGCAGGAGCGCGAAGGTGAGCTCGGAGACCGCGATCGTGTTCCCGCCGGGCGCGTTCACCACGGCCACGCCGCGCTCGGTGGCGGCCTCGACGTCGATCGTGTCCACGCCGACCCCCGCCCGGCCGATGATGCGGAGCCGCTTGGCGCCCATGAGCGCCTCGCGGGGCACCCTCGTGGCGCTTCGCACCAGGAGCGCCTCGACCCCGTCGAGCGCCTCGGCGAGCTCGGCGGGCTTGAGCGAGCCCCGCTCGATCAACTCGAATCGGGCGTCCTCCGCGAGGGGGCGGAGCCCCTCGCGGTCGATCCTGTCGGTGACGAGCACCCGCCAGCGCCTGGTCGTCACTGGAGGACCTCCGTGAGGGCGGCCAGCAGCGCCTCGAGCTCGCCCACGGTGTGGTCGCCCATGTGGCCGATGCGAATGGTGGCGTCCTTGAGCTTTCCGTACCCCGCGCCGATGACGAACCCCTTCGCCTTCATCGCCGCGGTCACCGCGGTGCCGGCGCGCCCGCCGGCCAGCCGGATGCAGGTGACGGTGGGGGAGCGGAATGCCGGGGCCGCGAGGACGCCTTCGACGACGCCCCGCTCGGCCATCTCCCCGACCCAGGACCAGGTGCGCTCCGCCATCGCGCGGTGCCTCGTCCATCGCGCCTCGACGCCTTCCGCCGCGATGCGCGCCAGCTGGGCCTCGAGAGCGTAGAGGAGCGAGATGGCCGGCGTGTTGACGGTCTGGTTCTTCCGCGCCGCCGCCTCGTACTCGAGGAAGTCGAAGTAGACTCCGCGGTCGGCTGCGCGCTCCGCCCGCGCGAGCGCGGAGGGCTGCAGGACCGCGAGGGCGAGGCCGGGAGGCAGGGCCAGCGCCTTCTGGGATCCGGTGAGCACGAGGTCGAGGCCCCACCCGTCCGGCTCCACCGGAGCGCCGGCGACGCCGGTGACGCTGTCCACCAGCAGCAGGACGTCCCCGGCCCGGTGGCACGCCTCCGCGATCTCCCGGATCGGGTTGAGCACCCCGGTCGACGTCTCCGAGTGCACCACGGTCACGGCGTCGTACGCCTGGCGGGCGAGCGCCTCGGCCACCCGGGCCGGGTCGTGCGCCTCCCCCCACTCGACCGTGAGCGCCTCGGCCTCGACGCCGTTCGCCTTCGCGATGCGGAAGAACCGCTCGGAGAAGGCGCCGTTCACGAGGGAGAGGACGCGCCGGCCGGCGCAATTGCGGATGGCGCCTTCCATGAAGCCCGTGGCCGAGCAGGCGCCGAGGTAGACCGGGCGCGAGGTGCGGAAGAGGGCCTGGAGCCCGGGCTGCATCCGCGCGAGCAGGTCCTCCATCGCCTTCCCCCGGTGCCCGATCATCGGGCGAGTCTGGGCGGCGAGCACGTCGGGGTGGACCTCGGTGGGCCCGGGGAGGAAGAACCGGCCGAAGCCGGTGGCGGTGGCGGCAGGGGCGGTGGTGGTGGTAGTCACGGGGACCTGGAGTCCGGTCGAAGGTCGAAGGTCGAAGGTCGCAGGCCCGCGAGGGTGAGGATCTCGCGCAGGTCCGAGATCACGAAATCGGCGGCGGCCGCGATCCGTTCGCGACGGGCGACACCGGTATAGCAGGCGAAGGCATCCACGGCGGGGCGGGCTTCGAGATCGGTGGCCCCGTCGCCGACGAGGAGCGCCGGGCGCGGGAGGCCGGCGAGGCCCTCGACGAGCCGGCGCTTGCCGCCGGTGCGCGCCAGCGGGGATTCCGACTCGAAGCCGGCGTAGCCGCCCCCGGAGTCGAGCGCCACGTCCACGGCATAGACCCGGTCGTCGGGCACGCCGAGCGCGCGGGCCACCGCGAGCACCGCGGGGCGGAGCCCGCCGGAGACGATGCGGACGTCCACCCCGGCGGCGTGGAGGCCCGCCACCGTCTCCCGCGCACCGGGCACGAGGCCGGCGACATAGCGCGCGGCGAGGTCCTCGAGCTCCGGCCGCCCCGGCCGCGCAAGCGCGAGGCGACGGGCGTACACCTCCTCGAGCGGCAGCTCGCCCGCCATCGCGCGGGCGGTGAGCTCGGCCACCGCCTCGCGGTGCTCCCGCGCCAGCTCGTCAATGCCCTCCACCTCGGCGAGGGTGGAGTCACAGTCGAAGAGGACCGCGCGGAAGCGGGGGATCAAGCCGGCTCCGCCAGCACGCGATGTTCGGCGGTGTCGTCGTCCACCCGCACGCGGCGGACGCCGCGCCGCAGCAGGACCGCGGTGCGGGCCAGGAGCAGCAGCCCGACAGCGCCGAGCCCCACGACGAGACCCCACCAGAGGCCGGCCGGGCCCAGACCGAAGCGGAGGGCGAGGAGCGCCCCCGCCGGGATGCCGAGCACCCAGAAGCCCACGAGGTTGCCCAGCATCGGGAAGCGCGTGTCGCCCATCCCGCGGAGCAGGCCGGCGCAGACCACCTGCGTCCCGTCGAAGACCTGGAAGAAGCCGGCGATCGGCAGCAGTGCCGCCGCCACCGCCAGCACGGCGGGGTCGGTGGTGAATGCCCCCGCAAGGAGCCGGGGCATCGCGAGGAAGATCAGGGCACTTGCGGTCATGAACCCGACGCCGAGGACGAGCGCAGCACCGGACTCCCGCCTGGCCCCGGGCAGGTCACCCCGTCCGACGGCGTGCCCCACGAGCACCGAGCCGGAGCTCGCGATGCCGAGCGGCACCATGAAGGTGAAGGACGCGAGATTGAGGGCGATCTGGTGCCCCGCCATGGGCACCTCGCCGAACCATCCCATCAGCAGTCCGGTCACCCCGAAGGCGGTGAACTCCAGCATCGTCATCAATCCGACCGGCGCGCCGAGGCGCATCATCCGGCCGAGCGGACGCAGGGCGAACGCATCCCGGCGCCACGGCCGGAGCAGTCGGCCGAGGACCGGCCACCCGGCGGCGAGGAGGCCAGCAATACGGTACTCGTCGAGAAGTAGATGTACAT
>CAVQWA010000074.1:0-56238 GCA_963717315.1 uncultured Gemmatimonadales bacterium | reverse complement strand
CAACTGTATGTGATGCTGCGCACGTTCGCGAGCGTCAAGACCTTGGTCCCGGGCTTATCCATTCTCCGGGCTCATGGTAACGGCTCAATACCTTGCCTTCGATCGGCGAGGCATGGAGCACCAGCCGAGCCGGATATCGGCGTCTTCCTTCTGATTTCGAGTCCGATCCAGGGCTTCGGCGCTGACCGAACCGATCCGAAGCTTGAGGAGCGATCGTGCCCGGCGCGCCAGCCGCGCGGCGATCTTGTAATCCTCGCAGCCCAGCGTGACCCGCTGTCGCCCGGCTCTACCCGGTCTCCCTCCTGTACCCGGCCTCATTCGATCGCGGCCGCGAGCCGCGCGACAGATCGACCTCCGCGTCTCCAGCGTGCTGGCGTCACAAACGGTTCCCGCAGCAGAACAAACGGCGCGACGGCTCCAAGGACCGGATGAGACGCCGCGACGACCCTCGGTGCTTTTTCGCAGGTTTTTTCATGGTCCGGTTTTCCTTTCCTGGGGGGGAGATCATCCATCGGTGGACGATTCCACCATCCGCCGCCGAGCGCCTGCAACAAGGCCGCGGTGTCCGCGTAGCGCTGCGCCCGGGACGAACCAGGCCTACGCGTGCCTGCTGGTGCTGGCGCTCGGCGTTGAGCAACGAGAGGTAATTCGCTCCCCAGCGCGCAACTGCTTTTGCGTGAGCTCGACGTATCGCGCGCGGCCAGCTCGGCCTCGGCCTGGGCCTTGAGCGCCTCGCCGCCCAGTACCGTGAGACCGTGCTGCGCGCGTTTCAGAACGTCGCCGACGTGTTGCGCGCGCTGGAACTGGACGCCGAGGCGCTCAAGGCCCAGGCCGAGGCCGAGCTGGCCGCGCGCGATACGCTCGAGCTCACGCAAAAGCAGTACGCGCTCGGGGGAGCGAATTACCTCTCGTTGCTCAACGCCGAGCGCCAGCACCAGCAGGCACGCGTAGGCCTGGTTCAGTCCCGGGCGCAGCGCTACGCGGACACCGCGGCCTTGTTCCAGGCGCTCGGCGGCGGATGGTGGAATCGTCCACCGATGGATGTCGTCTCCCCCCAGGAAAGGAAAACCGGACCATGAAAAAACCTCCGAAAAAAGCACCGATGGTCGTCGCGGCTGTCATCGTCCTTGGAGCCGTCGCGGCGTTTGTTCTGCTGCGGGAACCGTTTCGTTACGCCGGCACGCTGGAGGCGACCAAGGTCGATCTGTCCGCGCGGCTGGCGGCCGCGATCGATGAGGTCCGGGTACAGGAGGGAGACCGGGTCAAGCCGGGCGAAACGCTGGTCACGCTGGGCTGCGAGGATTACAAGATCGCCGCGCGGCTGGCGCGCGAAAATTACGATCGCTCCCTCAAGCTTTCGAAGATCGGTTCGGTCAGCGCCGAAGCCCTGGATCGGTTTCGAAATCAGAAGGAAGACGCCGATATCCGGCTCGGCTGGTGTTCCATCGCCTCGCCGATCGAAGGCAAGGTATTGAGCCGTTACCATGAGCCCGGAGAATGGATAAGCCCGGGGACCAAGGTCTTGACGCTCGCGAACGTGCGCGACATCTGGGCGTACGTCTACGTGCCGCAGCCCCTGATTGCCCGGCTCGCTCCGGGAATGAAGCTCATGGGTTATCTGCCGGAACTCGATAACCGCGAATTCGAGGGCACCGTCGTCAAGATCAACGACGAGGCGGAATTCACGCCCAAGAACGTGCAGACGCGGAACGAGCGCGAGCGCCTGGTTTTCGGCGTGAAGGTGAATTTCCGCGACGCCAATGCCGAGGAAATCCTGAAACCGGGGATGACGATCGAGGTGGCGCTTCCGGACCAGGCGCCATGATGCAATCCGTTTCCATCCGGGTGAACGGGGTCAGCAAGCGGCTGGGACAGAATCAGGCGCTCGATGAGGTCTCGCTCGATTTCGCGGCGGGCAGGATGCACGGGATGATCGGCCCGGAGGGTGCCGGCAAGACGACGCTGATGCGCGCGCTGCTCGGCCTGCTCAGGCCCGATGCCGGCCGGATCGAATACCGCATCGACGGCGCCGCGGCCGATTTCGAGGCGGTGCGTCCGCGCATCGCCTACATGCCGCAGCAGCCGAGCCTGTATCCGGACCTGTTCGATCGAGGAGCATCTCGAATTCTTCCGTACGCTCTATCAGATTTCGTCCGATGAATACCGGCAGCGCCGCCAGGAGCTGCTCGACATCACCCGGCTCGAACCGTTCGTGGACCGCGCCGCCGGAAATCTTTCCGGCGGCATGTACAAGAAGCTCGGCCTCATGTGCGCGCTCCTGCGCTCGCCCGAGGTCGTGCTGCTGGATGAGCCCACGAACGGCGTCGATCCCATCAGCCGGCGCGAGTTCTGGGAGCTGTTGTATCATCTGGCCGACCGGAAAATCCTGATCCTGGTTTCCACCGCCTACATGGATGAGGCCGAGCGTTGTTCGCTGGTGCACCTGCTGGAATCCGGGCGGATGGTGGCCGAGGGCGAGCCACGGGCGCTGCTCGCCAGGGAAGGGGTGCGCAGCTTCGACGAACTTTTCCTCAAGCACGCGGCGGCTTCCGCATGAACGGCGCGCCCGCGGTCGAGGTCGCGCACCTCACGGTGAAGTTCGGCGATTTCACCGCGGTCGACGACATCAGCTTCACGGTCGGACGCGGCGAGATCTTCGGTTTTCTCGGCGCCAACGGCGCCGGCAAGACCACGACCATCCGCGTGCTGTGCGGGTTGCTGCCGCCGACGTCGGGAGACGTGAAAGTCGGGGGCGTCGGGTTCGAGACCGGCGAAATGGCGATCAAGCGCCGCGTCGGGTACATGTCGCAGAAATTCACCTTGTACAACGATCTCACGGTCGAGGAAAACCTCGCGTTTATCGCCAGCCTGCGCAAGCTTGACGACGCGGCCTACCGGAGCCGCCGCGACAAGCTGCTCGGTTTCATCGCGTTCAACCGCCCGCTCAGTGCGTACGTTCGGGACCTGCCCGGAGGCATCAAGCAGCAGATGGCGCTGGCGGCCTCGTTGCTCCATGACCCGGAGATCGTGTTCCTGGACGAGCCCACGGCCGGCGTGACGCCCGCGGCGCGGGCGCGATTCTGGTCGCTGATCCGCGACCTCGCCGGTCAGGGCAAGACGATGTTCGTCACCACGCACAACATGGACGAGGCGGAGCAGTGCCAGCGCATCGCCTTGATGCGCACCGGGCGGATCGTCGCGCTCGATACGCCGGCGCACTTGAAACGCGTCACCTTCCCGGCGCCACTCTACGAGATCGATCTGGGCCCGGCGGGCGGCTACGGGCAGATACGGGCGCTGCGGGAGCGCCCGGGGCTCGCCTACTTCGAGCCCTACGGGCTGCGGTTTCATGCCGCCTTCGAGGATTCGCCGACAGGCGTGAAGCTCAAATCACCGGCCGGCCCGGGGCGAGGGCTTCCCGGAGCGCGGCGAGGTCGAGCGCCGGAAGTGAGAGGTCGAGCAGGAGGCCCTCGGGCTCGGCGGCGGAAAGGGCATCCGCGGCCGCCTCGGGCGAATCGACTACCAGCGGTTCCCGGCCCGCCGCGCGAAGGGCGTCGGCCAGGATGCGGCGGCTCTCGGGATCGGTGACGAGGAGAAGGGTGTGGGACACGCGGGCAAGGTATTGCGGGGAGAGGGGAGAGGGGAGAGGGGAGCGGGTGGAGCCAAGGTGGGCTGAGTGGTGGCTCGCCGTCACGCCCCGACCGGGCACTCGGCTCTCGGCACCCCCTCGCCGCTGGGCACGGGACACCTGGCACTCTCGTAGAGCGGCTCCAGCGCATCGAGTTCCCCTTCCCAGTCGCGGGCGACGGCGAAGGCCCGAGCCGCCTGGGCCATTGCGAGTCGCTGCACGGGGTTCGCCACCAGTCCTGCCACCGCCTCGGCGAAGGCCCCGGGCTCGCGCGCGCGGACGAGGAGGCCGTTGATGCCGCTGCGGACGTTCTCGCCGACGCCGCCCTCGTCGGCGGCGATCACCGGCAGCCCGGCGGACATCGCCTCCAGCGCCACCAGGCCGCAGGTCTCGGTAGGCGATGGGAAGACGAACAGGTCCGCATCTGCATACAGCTGGGCGAGTGACTCGCGGGGGAGGAACCCGACGTGCGCCGCGAAGGGCAGCGCCGCCCGGACCTCATCGGACTTCGGACCGCCGCCCGCAACCCAGAAGGCGAGGCGGCGCCCGAAGCGGGCGTGGAGGAGGCGGAACGCCGAGGCCAGCGTCGCCACGTCCTTCTCCACTGCGAGCCGGCCCACGTGAAGCACCACGAGGCGCCCCGCCACGCCCGCGGCGGCGCGGCGGCGCTCACTGCGGCGTTCGGGGGTGAAGACACGGCTGTCCACCCCGCGGCCCCACACCACCGGGTTGGGGACGCCGAGCGCCAGCAGCTCGTCCCGCGTGGCCGCGCTGGGCGTCTGGGTGTGCGCGGCCGGGGCGTGGAACCGCCGCAGGTGGCGCCGGACCGGTCCGACCGCCCAGGCGCCCAGGTAGCGCGCAGCGTAGCGCGGGAAGTCGGTGTGGAACGACGTGACGAGCGGCACCGCGTTGGCCAGCGCCCAGCGGCGGCCGATGGCGCCCAGCGGCCCCTCGGTCACCGCGTGCACGAGGTCCGGACCATGCGCGTCGAGCGCGGCGGGCACCCGGAGGGACCGGGGCCACGAAAGGCGGACTGCGGAGTATCCCGGGAACGGCATCGAGGCCCGGCGCACGATGCCCTCGTCATCAGGCCCGGGTTGGGGGTATCGGGGCGCGATCACCTGCACCTGGTGCCCGCGATCGCGCAACCCGCGGCGCATCCGGGCGACGACCGTCGTGACCCCGTTGACCTCGGGAAGGTAGGTATCGGTGACGAGCGAGATCTTCATCGGCGGGAAGAGTCGTCACCGCCGTTCACGGATGGCCCACGGGGCCGTCACGGACCCGCAACGGGGCCCGTCAGCCGCCGGGAAGCCGGATGACGGTGACCATCGGCAGGTGGTCGGAGCCGAGGTCGGGGCCGATGCGGGCGCGGCGGACGCTGGCGCCGCCTCCGGTGAGCACGTGATCGATCCGTACGCGGAACCGCTTCAGGATCCGGGTCCAGCCGAAGCCGAGGCCGGCGCGGCCGAACGCGTTCGACAGGTCGCCCCAGTACCGGGCGTAGATCCGGCTCTCGACCGGCATGTTGAAATCGCCGGCCACCACGAACGGTCCCTCGATATCCCGGATCCACGCACGGATCCGCTCCGAACCGATCTCCCGGACCAACGTGTTGCCCTCCATCCGGACCGCGCTCGCGCCGTAACGGAGGAGCTCGAGCCCGCGGCGCGGCGTCTCGAGGTGGAGGTTCACCAGGGTGACCGTGCCGGCCGGGGTGCGCAGCCGGTACCGCACCGCGTTTCCGCTCCCGCCGAAGCCGCCGGCTTCCCACGTGGGGATCGTGTCCGCGCTCTCGATGGGGAAGCGGGTGAGCAGGCAGGGATTGCCGCGGCGGGCGGCGTGGTGACGCCATCCCTCCCGGCCGGCCAGCGAGTCGGTGAACTCGGGCCCGCACTCCTGGAAGGCGAGGATGTTGGCGCGGGTGTCCCGGATGAGCTGGTCGAGGCGCACCGCCACCCGTTCCCCGCCCTCGACGTTGTAGGAGACCACCCGGAGCGCGGTGTCGGGGTTGCCCTCCGGCAGGAGCGAGCGCCAGCCGAACCGGAACCCGAGAAAGGGGCCGACGGCCAGCACGAGGGCGGCACCGAGCGGCACGAGGGAGCGGCGGGCCGCCGACCCGCGGCGCGCCGCCAGCGCAAGCGCCGCGGCGGCGAGGGCGAGGAGCGGCGGGAGTACCAGCCACCGGGGGCCGTACATCAGCGCCGTGGCGGGCCACCAGCGGTCACCGAAGCCCCAGAGGATGGCGGTGGCGAACACCATGCCCGTGAGGGCGGCCCAGCCGAGCAGAAGCGCCGCGAGCGCCGGCGTGATCCGGCGGACGTCGGCGCCCGGGGCCGCCATCCGGAGCAGGAGCCACCGGAGGACCCTGCCCGCCCGCGTGGGGTCCACCGCCGCCCGGCAGGCCGGGCATCGCGCCGCCTGCCAGAACCGTGCGGGGTCGATCCGCACCCAGTGGGTGCCGCTTCCGCAGCGGACGATCACGTCCCCCCTCCGCCCCTTCCCTCGCGCCATTCGCCCTCCGCCGTGCCGGTGTCGGACCGCCCGGATAATATTGCGTTGCCGGCACGCCACGTCGCCGGGTCATTCCACGCGGAGGATGCCGTGCCAGCCGTCGTCGTGCCGAAGCTCGCCCCGGGCGACCGGGTGCAGGACCCGTTCCTCGTCAACGACGTGGCGCAGCGGAGCTACCAGGGCGGCACGATGACCGTGCTGACCCTCGGCAACCACACGGGGAGCATCGAGTCGGCACCGTTCTTCGACGCGGACCAGGGGAAGATTGCCGGAGTGGCCCGGGGGACCGTGGCCCAGGTGATCGGCGAGGTGACGAGCTACCGGGACAAGCGGCAGCTCTCGGTCAGCTCGCTCCGGGTGCTGCCCACCGGCACGGTGCCCTGGGGCGACCTGCTGCCCTCGGTGGGAGACGTCGCCCGCTACTGGAAGGCGCTCGACGGCTGGCGGGCGGAGATCCGCGGCCCCCGGCTCCGGGCCGTGCTCGACCTCTTCTACGAGGACCCGGAGTTCCGTGCGCGCTACGAGGCCTGCCCCGCGAGCCCGGTGGGGCATCACGCCGAGCTGGGCGGCCTGCTCAAGCACACCGCGGAGGTGGCCGCGATCGCGCGCGGGATCGCCCGGGTCACCGACGCCGATCCCGACCTCGTGCTGGCCGGCGTGCTGCTGCACGACATCGGGAAACTCGAGTCCTACCGCTGGGACGGCCCCTTCAGCACCACCGACCGCGGGTACCTCTACGGGCACGTCGTGCTGGGCGCGCTGATGCTCGAGCGCGCGGTGCGCGGTGCCGACCCGATGCCCTGCACCGCGGACGAGCTCGACCTCCTGCAGCACCTGGTGCTCTCCCACCATGGGCGCCAGGAATTCGGCGCCCCGGTGCCGCCGATGACACTCGAGGCGGAAATCCTGCACCACGCCGACCTGGCGAGTGCGCGCACCGCCTCGATGCAGGGCGCGCTCGATGACGACGTACTCTTCGAGGGCGAGGCCCGGGTCACGGCCAAGCCCGTCTGGCAACTCGACCGGCGCCGGGCCTTCCGCGGGCGGAGTGACTGGGGGCGGTGAGGAGAGGGGAGAGGGGAGAGGGGAGAGGGGAGAGGGAGGAGCGGTGTGGGGTGGCCCGTTCGCCGTTCCCCGATCCCCATGAAAGGGCTGAGGCGGCCGCCCGGTTCTCCACCGTGCGACCGCCCCACACATTGACCAGCCAGGGGCGGAGCGTTGCCGCCGCCGTTCTTCTTCCGTTCGCCGCCGGTTGGCTGTTGCGCCGCTCGGTAGGGCGAACTGGAGCCCTGACATCCATCCCCAGGCCGGACGGCCAATCCCACCTGGTTCGTCACTGCGAGCGCTGCGAGTCAGATCGGGTCGCGGACCGACCGTTCGCACTGCACACCGAGGCGCCAGATCGGTGTGGGTGAAGCGCGCGACTGGCTTCACCTGCCCGGACCGGGTGGCCACCGGGATCGCGGATCGCCTGAGCCCTTGTACTCGGCGATCTCCCCCGATATTCCGTCCGTGCCCGCCGGCGACCGCATTCGCAACCCTGAGGTCACGACGCTCACTCGCCCGGCGCGTGAACCCAATCTAGGGCCCTGCACCAACCGCGCAAGTGCCTGATTTTATTCGGGTTAGCTCACTTTCATGTGCTCCGGATGTGGACGGGGAAGTCCTGCGCTGGAGGGCGCTTGCCGCGATTCTCCACGGGTTGTGGAGATGTGTATCAACAACGGGGAGAGGGGAGAGGGGAGAGGGGAGAGCAGGCTGGTGGGCAACGGGAACCGGGGGGGTAGGCCTTCGCCACCGGGTCCTGGGCACTCGATGCTGTGCGGGGGGCCTCAGCTCTCCAGGCCGACCTCGACGTACCGCCAACCGGAGTCGTCCTGGCCCATCGCCGGCGGAGGCCCGAAGAGGCATCCCGCCGCGCCGGCAGCAAACCATCCCGCGAGCAGCGGGCGGGACATCTCCAGTTCCTGCAGCACGGGCGCGAACCAGCGGCGCAGGTGGCGCACCTCGGGGCCGCGGCGGGACAGCAGCGCGAGAAGCGCCCCGTCTCCCCCGGTGGCGCGGAGGAAGTGCGCCACCGCGTGCGACCGCTGGCTGAACTCGATCGCCTTGACGCCCGGCTCGTCGAAGAGCACCGCGCCCTCGAAGATGTCCATCATCGGCGCATCGAGCCGCGGGCCGATGTAGACGTACTGGCGCCCCGCCGGCGTCCGGCGCTCGATGACGGCCGCACCGGTGTCCGTCGTGAGGCGGGCCGCCACCAGCTGGTCGTCGTCCAGGAGGACACCGACGGCGGCGGTCCACTCCAGCGCCGCCAGGGTGTGCTCCATCGGACAGCCCAGCACCTCGTCCAGGGCGAGCAGGCGCGGCGCCTCTCCCGCCCGGGCGAAGAAGTGGGCGAGCCCCTCGGCACGGTCGAGGAAGGTCCGGATGCTGAGGGTGCCGGGCGTGGTCATAAAGGGAAAGCTAACCACCCCGACCGGGGGACGACACTCGGCTGGTCCTCGACCCTGGCGATCCGGGGCCCGGGGTGGAGGCGCCGCGCCCGCTCGGCGGCGGGCGGGGCTTATTGACAAATGCCGCGGCGGATCTGAGCTTGGGTTCCATGCTGTCCGGCGGTCTGCTCCATCCCTGACATTCGCGACGCTTGAGCGACGCCGCTCGGGGCATCTGCCCGATCGGCCTTTTTCTTTACCGGCGACGGGCGCCGGTGCTCGCGCGGGCCGAGTGGCCCGGCTTCCCAGCAGAGGTTCGACGATGGCGACGGGTACCGTGAAGTGGTTCAATGACGCGAAGGGCTACGGCTTCATCGCGCAGGAGGGTGGCAAGGACGTCTTCGTGCATCACAGCGCCATCGTGATGGACGGCTTCCGGTCCCTTGCGGAAGGCGACGCCGTGGAGTTCGAGATCGTGGAGGGCCCCAAGGGCCTGCAGGCCGCGAACGTCCGCAAGGCGTGACTGCTCGCGGGCGGTCCCCCGCCCGCCTCCCCCATTTTCGAGACGTGACGCATCGTCCGGGCGCCCGGCGCGGCCGTGCCGGGCGACGGAGCGCGTGGTGCCTGCTCGCGCTGCTGCTCGGTGCGACGCCCTTGGAGGCGCAGCCTGCGCCGGCCGCGCTCCAGTTCCTCGGGTTCCGCCCCGGCGCGCCGCAGGCCGAGGTGGAGCGCCAGGCGGCGGCCCATGGCGCGGCGCCGCTCGCCTGCGACGCGGCCCGGCGGGACGCGCGGGTTCGGGAATGCCGCGGGACGCTCTACGCCGAGACGTCGACCCCGCTGGCGCTCCGCGCGGTGATGATCGAGGGCACGGCGGCGATCATCCTGGTGACGGGCGCCGTGCCGGAGACCGAGCGGCTGCGGTGGGAGCAGGCCATGGAGGCCGCGTACGGGACGGTGCCGCTGGCGGCCGGGGGCCAGCAGCGGATGCGCCAATGGGTCCGGCGGGGCACCATGCTCCGTCTCGTGTGGCGGGGGAATCCCGACCAGCCGGAGGTGTCGGTGAGCCTGGTCGACGGGCCGACCCTCGACGGGTGGGGGCGCTCGCTTCGGTGACGCGCCCCGGAGGGTTGCCTCCCGTGCCCCGCGTCCGTAACGTGAACCCATTCGCCACCTTGCCCTGCCCTGCCCCGTCTCGGTCCGGGGCCGCGCGCTCCCCCGCGTGCGGCGGGCCGGGCACTTCTCCTCGTTCGCGGAGCGGTACGTGATCGGTCTCCTCCGGCCCAGCCGTCAGGCCGCCGGCCTCGCGTGTGCCCTCGGCCTCCTCCTCGGCGCGTGCGGGGGCGCCGACCCGATCCGGATCGGCGTCGCCGGCAATTTCGGCGACCCGCTCAGTGCCCCGATGCTCCACGCCTCCCGGCTGGCGGCGGAGGAGATCAATGCCGCCGGCGGGATCCGCGGGCGGCCGGTGGAGCTGGTGGAATACGACGACTTCGGCGACACCGACTCGGCCGTGGTGGTGGCGAGCGCGCTCGCGGGGTCGGACGTTGTGGCGGTCATCGGGCATGGGTTCTCCGGGCCGACGCTCGCCGCCTCGAGCGTGTACAACCAGGCGGAGCGCCCGGTGGTGGCCATCACGCCGTCGGCCTCCTCGCCCGAGGTGGCCTTCGCCGGGCCCTGGACCTTCCGGCTCTGTCCCAGCGACCTCGCGCACGGCGCCGCGCTGGCCCGCTGGGCGCGCACCCGGCTCAACCTCGCGCGCGGGGCGGTGCTCTTCTCCAACGACGACTACGGGCGCGGCGTCCGCGAGGTGTTCGAGCGGGACTACGCCGGGCTGCAGGGCGTCGTGACCGAAAGCGACCCCTACCTCGGCACCCCGCCGGTCGTCGAGCCCTACCTCGACCGGATCGCCCGCGACCGGCGGGCGGAGTTCGTGCTGGTGGCCGGATACCTCGAGGAGGGGACGGCGATCCTGCGCGGCCTCCGGGGCCGCGGACTGACGCTGCCCCTCCTGGGGGGCGACGGCCTGGAGCAGATCGAGCGGCTCGGGCCGGAGGCGAACGGGACCTTCGTCTCGTCGTCGTACCTCCCCGAGATCCCCACCCCGGGGAACCGGCGCTTCCTCGAGGCGTGGCGGCAGCGCTATCCCGACCTGCCGCCGCCCAACGGCTCGGGGCTCTACAGCTACACGGCAATGCACCTGCTCAAGTCGGTCATCGAGCGCGTGGGCGCCTCGCGCCTGGCGGTGCGCGACGCGCTCGCGGAGGTGGGCCGTGGACAGCCCGCGTTCGAGGGACCGCTCGGCCCCATCGGCTTCGACGAGAACGGCGACATGATCGACCCGCCGGTGTACGTCGGCCTGGCGCGGGACGGCCGGATGGTCCTGGCGGAGGGGCAATGAGACTGCTCGGCAGCCTGCGCCGGCGGATCACCGCCGGGATGGTCATCCTGCTCGCGCTGGTCGTCGCCATCGCGATCCAGGGCGCCCGCTCCATTCGCCAGCTCCGGACCAGCGTGGACCGCGAGATCGCGGTGCTGCTCGAGAGCACCGAGATCTCCACCGGCCTGGTGGCCAGCGCGCTCGGCCAGATCCGCGCGGCCGAGCAGTACCTCGTCGCGCCGAGTGCGTCGCTTCGCGCGGAGTTCTCGGCCGCCGGGGACAGCGCCTACGCGATCCAGCGCCGCTTCCGCCGGCTGGGCGGGCTCACCACGCAGGACCGCTACATCGTCAACAAGATCGCGGCCACCCAGGCCCGGATCGAGACCGGCTATGCGCTGGCCCACGCCCACGCCGACCTCGGCCGGGGCGACCAGGCCCGCGCGACGGCCGACGCCGCGCGGGGTCCCGCCGACACCCTCATCGCCGACCTCGGGGCCCTCACCCGCGCGCAGCGGGAGCGGTCGCTCAGCCGGGCGGCGCTGCTCCGGGCGGACACCTCGAAGCGGGAGGCCTTCGTCTGGCTGCTGGTCGGCCTGGCGCTCGCCGTCGGGGCATGGGCCGCGGCGCGCACCGTGCGCGCGGTGGACGCGCCGCTCACCCGCCTCATCGAGTCGGCCGAGCGGTTCGGGGGCGGGGACCTCCGCCCCGTGCAGCTGGGCGACATGCCCCGCGAGCTCGGCCTGCTCGCGGGCGCGATGGACCGGATGGGCGAGCGGCTCCGCGGGATCGTGACCGAGGTGGTGCGCGAGGCCAGCCAGATTTCCTCCAGCGCCGGCGACTTCTCGGCGATGAGCGAGGAACTGGCCGCCACCAGCGGCGAGATCTCCACCGCGATGGTCCGGGTGTCCACCAGCGCCGAGAGCCAGGTGCGGGGGATGACCGACGCCGACCGGCTCCTGCAGGAACTCCGCGCGGCCGCGGGTGGCAACGCCGAGGCGTCGGACCGGGTGGCCACCCTGGGCGGGGAGATCCGCGAGCTGGCCACCCGGCACCGCGCCGACGTGGACGCCGCCGGCCGCACCCTGCTCGACGTCCGGGAGGTGGTCCAGACATCCGCCAGCCAGGTGAGCGAGCTGGCCAAGCTGAGCGAACCGATCACCGAGTTCATCGACCTGATCAAGCAGATCTCCTCGCAGACCAACCTGCTCGCCCTCAACGCCGCGATCGAGGCGGCCCGCGCGGGGGAGCACGGCCGCGGTTTCGCCGTGGTGGCCGACGAGGTGCGGAACCTCTCCGACTCGAGCGCCCGTGCCGCGGAGGACGTCACCAAGACAATCCAGGTGATCCGCCGCCAGATCCGCGAGGTGTCGGCCACGATGGAAGTGGGTACCGCGAAGGTCCGGGGCATCGAGGCGGTGGCGCAGGCGGCGTCCGCCGCGCTCGCCGCCATCGAGGAAGCGGTCGAGGAGGTGCGCGCGGCCGCGGTGCACGTGACCCAGGAGGCCCATCGCACGCGGGGGGTCGTGGACCAGCTGGGGACGAAGACCGGGGAGGTCTCGCAGACGGCGCAGGAGCACGCGTCGGCGAGCGAGGAGGTGACGGCCGCCGCCGAGCAGCAGAGCGCGTCCACCGAGGAGATGGCGAGTGCGGCGAGCGACCTGCTGGATGCCGCGAGCCGCCTGACCCGGCTCGTGGCGGACTTCAAGGTGTGACGGGCTAGCGCTTCTTCGCCGGCTTCGGCCTGGGCTTCGGCTTCGCGGCCGCCCCGGGCTTGCCCCGGGCGGCCGTCTTGGCGGCCGGCTTCTTCGCGGCCGGCTTCGGCGACGCCTTCTTCGCCGCCTTGGGCGCGGCGTGGGAGGGGGCCTTCGCCGCCCGCCCTGCGGCCCGCTCGGCCGCCTTCTCCTGCCGCCGCTCCGTCGCCTCCCGTGCCTCCGCCAGGACCCGCTCACCCTCGGACTGCCCCAGCAGTCCCCGCCGGATCGCGAAGTTCACCAGCTCCTCGGCGTCCTTCACCTGGAACTCCCGCAGCCGGGCGCCCGCCCGGATCAGGTTCACGACCGCGTCCGCCACCGGGCTCCGGAGCACCTGGGCGATGCCCGGGAGCGTCTCGAGGAGCGTGGTGATCTGGGAACCGCCGAGCTCGGTCATCAGGAGGTGGTCCGGAGAAGGGGCCAGAACGCGGCGGCAACGTACCGGACCCGTCGGGGACCGTCAAGCCAGGCCCCGACGTGGCGATCGGCGAAGCGCCCCGGTTTCCGGCCCGATCGATCGCGGTCAACCAATTGCCACAAAAAGACTTGTGATTTCCTCCCGGCCCCAGCCACGCCCCGCTTTGCCGCGGCGCTCGGCGTGCCGTAGATTCTCTGGGCGGGCGACCCTCCCCTGTCGCCCCGCCCAAGGAGTGCCCGTGGGACGCCGAGGGGTCAAGGAGTACCGACCCGCCGAAGCGCTGGCCTTGATCGCCGCCGATCGAGACCACGGGACGCTGGTCTGCCCTTCCTGCTCCTCCACCCGCATCAGCCGGACGCCGCCGCGTGACGCGCTGGACCATCCGGGCCGGGTCATCCTGCATTGCGACGCCTGCAGCCGGACCGCCAACTACCTCGTGCCTGGGCCCGAGTCCTCCTCGGGCCGGCCGGCCGAGCCGTCACCGTGATCTTCCGGACTTGACCGGCGGACGGAGCCGGGTGATCCTGCTCCGCCATGCCAGCCCCCGGACCGACCCGAGAGAGGCCATCCGCCTCTCTCTTGATTTTCGTGCTCGTGACGCTCGACCTGGTCGGGTTCGCGATCGTCCTGCCGCTGCTGGCGAGCTACGGCGCGCGCCATACGCCGCACGACGCGCTGGTCGGCGTGCTGGTCGCCAGCTACTCGCTCCTCCATTTCCTGCTTGCGCCGGCGTGGGGTCGGCTGAGCGACCGGGTGGGCCGCCGGCCGGTGCTGCTGATCGGCTTCGCGGGAAGCGCGGTCTCGTACCTGCTCTTCGGCCTGGCGGGAAGCTTCGTCGCGCTGCTGGTGTCCCGCACGGTGGCCGGCGTGTCGGGCGCCACGGTCAACGTGGCGCAGGCCGCGCTCGCCGACGTCACGCCGCCGGCCGAACGCTCCCGGGCGATGGGGCTGATCGGCGCCGCCTTCGGCATCGCGTTCGTGATCGGGCCTGCGCTCGCCGGGATCACCTCGCGCCTGGGGGACGCCGCGCCGGGCCTCGTGGCGGCGGGATTCGCGACCGTCAACCTCGGGCTCGCGGCCTGGCTCCTCCCGGAGACGCGGCGCGCCGCAGCCCCGGCCCGCCACGCGTCACTCCCGTGGACCGGGGTGCGAACGCCCCTCGGCATCGCCTTCCTCGAGACGCTCGCCTTCACCACGGTCTACGTGGCGCTGCCGCTCCTGGCCGAGCGCCGCCTGGGCTATGACCGTGCGGCGATCTCGTGGCTCTACGCATTGATGGGAGTGACCGGCGCGGTCGTGCAGGGCTGGCTGGTGGGACGGCTCGCCCCGCGGCTGGGCGAGGCCCGGCTCATCGCCGCGGGCGGCGCGCTGATGGCGGGCGGCCTCGCGCTGGTGCCGACGGCCGGGGGGGCCGTGCTGGCCGCGGCGCTGGTGGCGCTCGCCGCGGGAAGCGGGCTCATCATCCCGGCGGTGGCGGCGTGGGTGTCGCGTCACGCCCCACCGGAGGCGCAGGGGCACGCGCTCGGGCGGCTCCAGAGCGCCACGTCGGTGGCGCGGATCGTCGGACCGGTGGCGGCGGGGACGGCCAGCGGGTGGCTGGGCCTCGGGGCGGCGTTCCTCGGCGCGGCGGCCGCGGCCGCGGCCGCCGCCGCCCTGGGGGCCGTGCTCCAGGCGGGGATCAGTCGGGCGTCGAGAACAGCCGAGGCCAGCGGACTGCGGTGAAGAACGGCAGCGCCTTCCAGCTGGCGCGGTCGTAGCTGTAGTAGATCACCAGGGGCCGTCCGCGCACGTTGAGCCGCGGCAGGAATCCCCAGTAGCGCGAGTCGTAGGAGTCCCCGCGGTTGTCCCCCATCATGAAGAACGAATCCGCCGGCACGACGATCGGGCCCCAGTCCTGCACGTCCGGCTGGTATGCCGCGGTGTCCTCGCCGACGTAATGGCGCAGCTGCCAGGCGCGCATCCGCGCGCGCTGGAGCGGGTCGGTGCCCACGCCGGGCTCGGCGGGGATCGCGTACGGCTCGCTCACCGTCCGGCCGTTGCGATACAGCTGGCCTCCCTCCATCGCGATCGTGTCGCCCGGCATGCCGATCAGCCGCTTCACCACCTTGAGGCCCTCGTCCTCGACCGAGTCGAAGACCAGGATGTCTCCCCGTTCCGGCTCGCGGATGGCCGGGAGCCGCGAGTGGACCAGCGGCACTTCCGCCCCGTAGAGCGCCTTGTTGACGAAGAGGAAATCGCCGACCAGGAGGGTGCGCTCCATCGAGCTCGAGGGAATGCTGAACGCCTCGACGAGGAAGGTCCGCAGCAGGAACCAGACGACCAGGGCCACGGCGATGGACTTGGTCCAGTCCCAGAGCCAGGCGCCGACGCTGCGGTGGTGGTGGGAGGCGGGATCGTGGGTTGGGGTGTCGGCCATAAGGGGAATCTAATCGGGTGGTCGGGGCGGCTGGGACGTCCCGGCCGCCGTCGCCTACCTCACCCAGTCCGCCACGAAGAGGTTCGTGTCGCCCGGGTTCGAGGCATTACGGTTCGAGGCCCAGACGAGTTTCCGGCCATCGGGGCTGAACATCGGGAACCCGTCGAAGTCGCCGTGGGTGGTGACCTGCTCGAGCCCGGTCCCGTCGAGCCGGATCAGGAAGAGATCGAAATTCCGGCTGCGCGGGTTCGGGTGGTTGGACGCGAAGATGATCCCCTGGCCGTCCGGCGTGAAGTACGGGGCGAAGTTGGCCCCGCCGAGGTGGGTGACCTGCCGGGCATTGCCGCCGTCGGGATCGGCCATCCAGATCTCGAGGTTCGAGGGGCGCACCAGCCGCCGGTCGAGGAGCCGCCGGTAGTCGGCGGTGTCGGTGGCGGTCCCGGGGTACATCGCGCGCCACACGATCTTCGACCCGTCGGGCGAGAAGAACGCGCCGCCGTCGTACCCCAGCCGGTTGGTCACGCGCCGCACGTTGGTCCCGTCCACGTTCATCGTGTAGAGGTCGATGTCCCCATCCATCGTGCTGGTGAAGATCACCGTGCGGCCATCGGGCGAGAGGGTCGCCTCGGCATTGTACGCGCCGTTGCTGGTCAGCCGCCGGATCTCGGAGCCGTCCGACCTGGCGGTGTAGATCTCCAGGTGGCCCAGCGGCCACACGTAGCCGTGGGAGTGGTCGGGCGGCACCGGGCAGGCCGCCGAGTGCTCGAAGGTGGAGCTGTAGAGGATGCGGCGGTCGTGGTCGTAGAAGTAGCCGCACGTGGTGCGGCCCAGGCCGTTCGACACCCGGCGCAAGTTCCGGCCGCTGGCGTCGATGACGTACTGCTGGTCGCAGCCGTGCTCGACGTCCACCTGGCGCTGGAAGATCAGCTTCCGGCCCGACCGGGCCCAGTAGGCCTCGGCGTTGTTCCCCTCGAACGTGAGCTGGCGGATGTTCCGCAGCCGCGGCTCGCGCGGCTCCGCCGCGATCGGAGCGCTCCCCTTGCCGGTCCGGATCCGTACGGGCTCGTTCGCCGTCGTCTGGGCAGCAAGAGGCGCGGCGCCGGCGAGTGCCAGCGCGGAAAGCAGACGGAGCGTGCGAATGGGTTCCCCCTGGAAGCGATGGGTCTAGCCTATGGCCCCCCGGCCCGGCCCACAAGCGGACCGGAACGGAGGGCCATCCGTAGAATCCCGGACCCCCTACGGCGCCGATAGCGCCTCGAGGACCTCGGCCGCGTGGCCCACGGGTTTCACCTTCTCGAAGACGCGGCGCACCGAACCTGCCGGGTCGATGATGAAGGTGGTGCGAAGCACCCCGTAATACTTCTTCCCGTACATCGACTTCTCCCCCCATGCGCCGTAGGCCTCGGCGACCGCGTGGTCTTGGTCGGCCAGCAGGGGGAACGGCAGCGAGAATTTCTCCCGGAACCTGCGGTGCGAGTCCACGCCGTCGGGCGACACGCCGAGGACCACGGCCCCGGTCCGCTGCACCGCCTTCCAGCTGTCGCGGAACTCGCAGGCCTCCGTGGTGCAGCCGGGCGTGTCGTCCTTCGGGTAGAAGAAGAGCACGACGGGTTTTCCCCTGAGGCTCTCGAGGGAGACCGTCTCGCCGGTGTCAGTGGGGAGCGAGAAGGCGGGCGCCTTCCGGCCGATCGTGATGGTCATGAGTGGTGGTCGAAGGTCGAAGGTCGAAGGTCAAGGGTCGAAGGTCGAAGGAAGGCTCACGGCTCACCGTCCCCCAGGTGCCGGGAGACCTCGGGCACGGTCCGGAGGCGGCGCACCGGGGCTTCGGCGCGGGGGCGGAGCCCGCGGTCCAGCAGGTTCCAGGTGAGGACCCCGTCCTCCGACGCCGGCTCGAGCAGCCACGCCGCCAGCAGGCCGCGGGGCTGGTCAGTGGGCACCCAGTACCACCCCGCGGGCGCCTCGCCGTCACGCGGGTGCCAGGCGCCCTCGACCCGCGTGGCGCGGTGGCCCTCGAACGGCCCCCTGGCGGGCACCACGCTGTCCACCACGAACCCCTCGAGGGTACCCCGCCACGGAGCGCGGAGCCGCTCGACCGCAATCCCGTGGCGCCGAAGCAGCGCGGCCACCTCGGGGTAGGCCGCCGGCACGAGATAGCCGGCGGGCACCGCCTCGCGGCGCGTGGCGGTGAAGCGGTCGTACACCGGCATCGTGATGCGCCGGAATGCGCCCGTGCGTTTCCGGCGCGCATAGCCATGGGAACCGTCACCCGCCGGGTGCGTGATCTCCGCGATGACCTCGGTCTCGATGGGCGGGGCGAGCGCGAGGCGAACGCCCACGGAATCGGGCCGGTCCCGGTCGTCGGCCCGGTTGGCCGCCATCACGTCCGCCGCCCGTTCCGCGACGTACCCGAGGACCTCGCGCACGAAGGCGTAGGTCGCCAGCACCCGGGTGCGGAAGTCGTCGTTGCTGTACGCCTCGCTCAGGACCGCCATCCGGCCGCGGAGTCCCACCCAGTTCGCGCCGTACCGCGGCGTCCCCTCGTAGGTCTCCCACCCCTGCGTGAGCGAGTCCGGCTCCTGGTTGCGGAAGTTGCCGTACCAGAAGGTCTCGTACCCGTGGCGCGCCTTCATCCGGCGGCGAACCTCGGGCAGCAGGCGCTCGCGCACGAAGCGGTTGGCCGGGCCCTCGTTGGGGTTGAGCCCCGGCGAGTAGGTGAGGACGTAGCCGTGGTAGCTGCCGTTCGTGGTATGCAGGTCGACGAAGAGGTCGGGATCCCACTCGGCCAGGAGCGCCGCGGCGGCCCGTGTCTCGGGCGCCTCCTGCTTCACGTAGTCGCGATTGAGGTCGAGCCCCTGGCCGTTCGGTCGCCGTCCCACGATGGCAGGCCCGTTCTGGCCCGGGCGGTTCGCCTCGCCCGCGGCCCAGGCCTCGTTGCCGTCGGCATTGTAGACCGGCACCACCAGCAGGACGAGGGAATCGAGCAGCGGCCGGAGCTCGCCGGTGGTGAGGTCGCGGAGGAGGGCCTGGATCGCCTCCTTCCCCTCGACCTCCCCGGCGTGGATGTTCGCCTGCACGTATGCGACCGGCTTGCCGCTCCGGTGGGCCTCGCCGGCGTCGGCCACGAGGGGCCGTGAGGCGATCACGAGCGGGGCCAGCCGCCCTTCCGTGCTCGCGACCAGGCGCCCGACGCGGATGTCGCGGGTGCGCGTCGCGAGCGTATCGAGGAAGGCGACGACGTCCGCGAGGGAGGAGGTCTCCGCGTATCCCGTTCGCTCGGCACGGGTCTGCTGCGCGGCGGCCGGGGAGGCGAGGCCTGCCGCCATCGCGGCGAGGAGGGCCGCCCTGCGGGCGGGAGTGCTGCGATGCTGCACTGTCACCTCCGGAACTCGGGTCACTGGAGCGGGTGGACCTGCATGCCCGCGACGAGCGGCTCGCCGCCTTCGACGGCAAAACGCAGTTCCGGCACGAGCTGGGGGCCGCGCGCGGACGACGGGATCAGCGGGGCAGCGTCCCGCCAGGCGGCCCAGGCTCGCGCCAGCGCGGGGCGCGCCTCGACCCCGCGTGGATCGGAGCCCAGCGACACCGCCGCGTCGCGGAGTTCTCCCGGTGTCGGGTGGCCGAGCGCCTCGTCCAGCACCAGGAGCAGGGCATGGCCGAGCAGATCCGGTGATCGGGAGTCGCCGGCCGCCGCGAGCGCGCGCCGGAGCTCGAGGGCCGTCGAGAGGAAGGGGAGCCCGTGCGCCGACCGTTCGGCGGCCATTTCCGCCAGGCCGGCGACCAGGTGCGGCGGCGGATCGGGCAGGAGCACCATCGTCCCGGCTCGCGTGAGGCCCGCACCCGCACGCCACGCGGAGAGCGCTCGCACCCGTTCCCGCTCCATCACCACGCGCGCCGCGACGAGGAGCGGGGCCTCGCCGGGATCGTACCGCACCACCGAGGCGAAGCCGAGCCTCCCGGCACGCAGTTCCGCGCCCGGGGTGGTGAGCGCGATCCGGCCGCGGCCGAGGTCCACGCTGGCCGCCTCGCCGTACTCCGGCTCGAGCCGGGCGATCGCCCGGCCGAGCCCGCCCGCCCCGTGGCGGGCGAGCCACTGTTCCCCTTCCCAGTTCGCCGGCCGGACCATCTCGGCGGCGAGCGCGGTGTCGAGCGCGCCGGCGACGACGGACCCGGGACGACCAAGCGGGGCGAGGCCCAGCCCGCCGCGCTCGGCGGCCGGATCCAGCATTCCGGCGAGGAGATCGGTGGCGGCGAGATGCCATGATGCCGCCTGGCCATACGCCTGGAGCAGGGAGGGAATCCCGGCGCCCGTCGGATCGGAAGCGCGCACCGCCTCGAGCCGGAGCCGGAATGCGGCCGTGTCCGCGTCGCCCAGGGTCCAGAGCCGCCAGGCCGCCTCCATCAGGGCCGGCGGGTCCGCGCCCGGAGTCGCGAGTCCCGCCGCGGCCAGGCCCGGAGCCCAGTCGCTCCACGCCGCGTCCGCCCGTTGGCGGCGGGCGGCGCGGAGCGCCGCGTCGTGCAGGTCGGTGACCCAGCCGGCACCGGGCTCGAAGAGTCCGTCGAACCGGTCGCGCGCGTTGCCGTCGAGCCGGGACCGGAGCCGTTCGAGGTCCCGCACGAGCGCGCCGCGCCACCGGTCCCGGCTGACGAGGCCGAGCAGCCAGCGCTCCCCGTCGAGCGCGAGGCGCTCCGGCGGGACCGGGGGCGCGCCGGCCTGTGCGGCCGTCTCCCCGTGGCGCGCGGCCTGCCCGGCGGACGGCTCGGCCCCGATCCGCGCCAGGGCAGCCCCGTGCCAGGGACCCGGCACCTCGATCCCGTGCGCCGGCGAGCCGAGGATCGACTGTCGAAAGAGGAAGGTGGGCGATGCCGGGTAGAACTCCACGGCCTCGCTGATCGACACCGCTTCCCAGCGGCCAAGTGGCCGCCCCCCCCGCGCAACCTCGCCCCGCCAGGAGAAGCCGCTCCACCCTCCCGCGAGCGCGAGCGGACCCTGGCCGAAGCGCTCGAGTTCGAGTGAATCCGGTGCCAACCGCACCGCGCGGGTGAGTGGCAAGGGGGCCCCGGAATCGGACTCCAGGCGCAGGGTGCCTCGCAGGGTCCCGGCAGAGTCGGTCAACCGCAACTCGCCCCGCACCGACTCCAGGCCCGGCTCCGGTGCGTGGATCAGGACCCGCCACCTGCCCTCGACCGGGATCACCTGCGCGGACGCGGGTGGGGCGGCGAGGGCAAGTGCCAGGAGAACGGCGGCGGCACGCGGGGTCATCGGGGGGAACATAACTCTGGCCGGGGATACACCGCGGAGGCCGCGGAGGGCGGGAAGGAATCGCCACCCGGGATCGTCCCCACCCCGCCCACTGCTCGCCGGGCGGGATTCTCCGGGACCCTCCGCGGTGAAGCCGATCAACGGCCCGAGTCGGCCGGGGCGGCGGAGTCGGCTGCGGGGCCCGGCGGCGGCATCGGCGCGCCCTTCGGCCGGGCCATCACCGGCGCCCCGGGCTGGAGCATCGCCTGTCCGCCGACCACCACGGCCTCGCCGGCGGCCACGCCCTCCCGGATCTCGACCTCGCCCGGCGCGCGAACCCCGAGCGTCACCGCGCGCCGCTCCACCTTGCCGTCCTTCACCACCCACACGGCGGTGCCCATCTGGGTTCCGACCACCGCCTCCTCCGGCACCACCACCGCCGCGGGCCGCACATCGGTGGCGAGGCGCACCTCCACGAACATCCCCGGCTGGAGGTTGTGGCGCGGGTTGGGCACCCGGGCCTTCACCAGGATCGACCGGCCCGGCAGGCGGACGACCGGATCCACGAAGTCCACCACCCCGCGGAAGGTCTGGCCCGGGAGCGCGGCGACCTGGAACTCGATTTCCTGGCCGACCTTGACCTGTTCGGCATACCGCTCCGGCAGGTCGAACGCGGCGCGGATCGGGTCGATGGTCTGGAGGCTGATCAGGTCGGACGAGCTGGTGACGTAGTCGCCGAGGCTCACGCTGCGCGACCCGACCACGCCGGCGAACGGCGCCCGCACCGTGGTGCGCGCGAGCCGGATGCGGAGCAGCTCGAGCGCCGCACGCGTGCTCCGGGCGGTCGCCTCGGCCCGCTCCAGGTCGGCCGGCGAGCTCGCGTTCTGGGCGATGAGCGTCCTGGTCCGCTCGAGCGCCTGGGCGGCCAGGTCGTAATCGGCCTCGGCGCGGTCCACCTGGGCGCGGAGCTCGGCGTCGTCGATGCGGAAGAGCCCCGCGCCCGCCCCCACGACGGCGCCGTCCCGCACCAGGATCCCGGTGATGCGGCCGTCCACCTCGGGCTTCAGGAGGATGGACTGGATCGCCTCCATCGCGCCGGTGGCGTTGATCAGCTCGACGACGGTATCGCGCCGGGCCCCGGCGGTCTCCACCGGCAGGGCCGGCATCCCGCCGCCGCCCGGGGCGCCGGCGGCGCCTTCGGCGTCCTTCCCGCAGGCGGAGGTGCCCAGGGCGAGCGCGAGGACGGCGTGCGTGAACGTGGGTCTCACTGGGTGTCCTGTCCATTGGTGAGGCGGCGGCCGACGATCACCTCCAGGCCGGCGCGGGCGAGCAGTGCGGCGTAGCGGGCCTGGACGAGGCCGCTCTCCGCATCACTGAGTGACACCTGGGCCTCGAGGAGGTCGAGGATGGTGGAGGCACCCGCGCGATAGCGGGCATCCTGCACCCGGTAGTTCTCGCGGGCCACGACCACCGCTTCGCGGGCCACGCCGGCCGATGCGACCGCCACCCCGAAGGCCTGGTACGCCTCGGCGACGTCCCGGCGCGCGGCGAGCTCGAGGTCGGCCCGGATGGCCCGGTTCACGTCGCGCCGCACCCGCGCCTGGCTGATGGAGAGCTCGCGCCGGCCGAGGTCCCAGATCGGGAGGGTGGCCGTGAGCGAGAACTGGCCGCGGGTGGTCGCGTCCGGCCAGTAGCGGGTGTCGAAGGCGCTCTTCTGCCCCGTGAGCAGGATCTGGGGCAGGTACGCGGTCCGCTCCGCGCGCAGATCGGCGGCGGCGGCGCGTTCGTTCGCCCGGGCCACGCGGTACTGGGGGCCCTGCTCCAGGGCGAGGGCCACCGCGGCCTCGTGCGAGATCGGGAGCGTGGCCGGCTCGTCGGGCAGCGGCTCCGCATCGGCCGGGCCGGGGAGCCCGATTCGCCGCCCGAGCTCGAGCCGCGCCACGTCGAGCGCCGACGCCTGGCGGAGCCCGTCCACCCGGGACCGCTGGAGCTCGAGGAGCAGCGTGAGCGAGTCGGTCTGCACCGCCGCACCGGAGAGGACGCGGGCCCGCGCAGTGGCGAGCTGCTCCTCGGCGCGGCGGATCCGCTCGCGCGCGGTGGCGAGGAGCTCGCGTCCCCCGAGCACGTCGTAGTAAGCGCGCTCGGTGGCGAGCGCCGCGAGGAAGCGCGCCTCGAGTTCCGAGGCCCGCGCCCCCTCGAGGTCAGCCCTGGCCCGCTGCAGCTCGAAGATCCGCCGCCCGCCGCCGAACAGCTCGTACTCCGCGACGGCGTTGGCCTGGACGAACTGCTTCGAGAAGCCGCCGGTTCCGAAGTTGAACGACGGGCTGGTGGACTGGGTGTAGCTCGTGCTGAGCGTCAGGGACGGCAGGATGAACGCGAGGACCGCGTTCCGGCGGCCCCACTCGGCGTTGTCCACCTGGCCGAGCGCCGAGACGTAGCCGGGGTCGAGGCGGGTGGCCCGCTCGAGCGCCTCCGCGAGGGTGACGCGCGGGAGGGAGTCCGCCGACGGCGGCGGCGGCGCGACCACCTGGAGCACGAGGAGCAGTGCGCCGATCACGCGGCCTCCGAGGCGACGTCGTCCACGCTCGCGCGGAGCGCGCGCCGGCCGAGCAGCCGCTGCCGGGCACGCTCGAAGATGATGTAGACCACGGGCACCAGGTACAGGGTGAGGAAGGTGGCGATGGACACGCCGCCCACGATCACCAGGCCGAGCGGCACCCGGCTGTCGGAGCCGGCACCGAGGCCGAGCGCGATCGGCATGGCGCCCACGACGGTGGAGACGGCGGTCATCATGATCGGCCGGAACCGGATCCGGCCCGCCTCGAGGACCGCCTCGGTCAGCTCCATCCCGCGGTCGCGAAGCTGGTTCGCGTACTCCACGAGCAGGATCGAGTTCTTGCTCGCCAGCCCGATCAGCAGCACGAAGCCGATCTGGCTGTAGAGGTTGAGGGTGGCGCCCGCGACCCAGAGCGTCACCAGCGCCCCGGTGACCGCCAGCGGCACGGCGAGGAGCACGGTGAGCGGGTGGACCAGCGACTCGAACTGCGCCGCCAGCACCATGAAGACCACGAGGAGTGCCAGCCCGAAGGCGAAGTAGAGGGCGTTCCCGCTCTCCTCGAACTCCCGCGACTCGCCGGAGAGGGCCACGCTGCTGCCCAACGGGAGCACCTCGGCCGCCGCGGCGCGGAGCGAGTCGAGTGCCGCGCCGAGCGTCAGGCCCGGCGCCAGGGTCCCGTCCAGAGTGAACGAGCGGAGCCGGTTGTAGTGCAGCAGCGACTGCGGGCCGACCGCCTCGCCCACCCGCGCCACGGCGTCGAGCTGCACCAGCTGGCCGTCCCGGCCCCGCACGTAGAGCCGGCTCAGGTCGCTCGGCGTCGCCCGGTCCCGGCGGTCCACCTGCACCATCACGTCGTAGAGCTTGTTGGCCTGGGTGTAGGTGTTCACCCGGCGGCCGCCCATCATCGTCTCGAGGGTGGCGCCGACGTCCGTCACGGACACGCCGAGGTCCTCCATCCGGTCCCGCTCGTAGCGGATCGTGAGCTCCGGCTTGTTGACCCGGAGATTCACGTCCACGTTCATCAGGCCGGGGATCTGCCGGGCCCGCCCGGAGAGCCGCTGCATCCCCGCGAGCAGCGAGTCGAAGTCGGGGTTCCGGACCACGAACTGCACCGGCTTGCCGAAGCCGCCGATCGGGGAGGGGTTGAGCGCGAACGCCAGCACGCCCGGCACCCCGAAGAACCGGGGCTGCACCTCGTTGATCACGTCGCGCACGTTCCGCTCGCGATCGGCCCAGTCGGTGAGGCGGGTGAAGATGAACCCGCCGGCCACGTTTCCGCCCATCCCGACCACGCTGAGGTAGCTCGAGATGTCGGCCGTCCGGCCGAGGATCTGCTCGATCTGCTCCTGGTAGCTGTTGGTGTACTCCACCGTGGAGCCCTCCGGGGCGATCGTGGCCACCAGCAGGAAGCCGCGGTCCTCCTCAGGGAGGAACTCGCGTTCCAGCGCCCGGAAGGCGACGGCCGCCACGACGAGCGAGGCCGCAGCGCCCCCCAGCACCCAGGCCCGGTGGCGCACCGCCCCGGCGAGGAGCAGCTTGTACCTCTGCGCCAGCCAGAGGAAGGCGCGCTCGAAGGCGAGGAAGACCGGCCCGTGGCTCTTCGGCACCTTCACGATCCTGGCGCAGAGCATCGGGGAGAGCGAGAGCGCGGTGAACGCCGACACCACCACCGACGCCGCCAGGGTGAGGCCGAACTCGTTGAACAGCCGTCCCGTGGCCCCCTGGAGGAAGGCGAGCGGCGAGAAGACCGCCACGAGCGCGATGGTGGTGGCGATGATGGCGAACGCGATCTCGCGGGTACCGCCGAGGGCCGCGGCCTCGGGGTCCTCCCCCAGCTCCTCCTGGTGCCGGTAGGCGTTCTCCAGCACCACGATCGCGTCGTCCACCACGATGCCGATCGCGAGGATCAGCGCGAGGAGCGTGAAGGTGTTGATCGAGTAGCCCAGCGCCAGCATCAACGCGAACACGGCGACCAGCGACACCGGGATCGCCAGGGCCGGCACGATCGTCGCCCGGATGTTCCGCAGGAACAGGAAGATGATGATCGTGACCAACCCGCAGGTCAGGAGCAGCGTCTCGAGCGTCTCCTGGACGGAGCGGCGCACGAACACCGACTGGTCGAACGCCGAGGCGAGGGTCACGCCGGGCGGCAGCGACGCCTCGATGGCGGGCAGCTCCCGCTGGATCGCGTCGGAGACCTCGATGATGTTCGCCTTCGACTGGCGCACGATGCCGACGGCCACCGCCCGGGTGCCGTTGTAGCGGAGCGCGCTCCGCTCCTCGCGCGGGCCCAGCTCGATGCGCGCGACGTCGCCCAGCTTCACCAGGCGGCCGGGCCGGCTGTCGACCGTGAGCCCGGCGTACTCTTCCGGCGTCTTGAGCTCCCCCATCGAGCGGATGGTGAACTCCCGCTGCTCCGACTCGATCCGCCCCGCGGGGATCTCCACGCTCCGGGTCCGGATGGCCGACTCCACGTCCTGCACCGCCAGCCCACGCGCCGCGAGGTCCTCGGGGGAGAGCCAGATCCGGATCGCGTAGCGCCGCTCGCCCGCGACGAACGCCCGCCCGACGCCCGGGATCGTCTGCAGCCGGGTCTTCACGATCCGGTCCGCGATGTCCGAGAGCTCCAGCATCGTGTAGTTCTCGCCCCGGAGCGCCATCCAGTAGAACGGCTGGGCATCGGCGTCCTGCTTGGCCACCACCGGTTCCTGCACCTCGCGCGGCAACCGGCCCCGCACCCGCGAGACCTTGTCCCGCACGTCCTGCGCGGCGCTCTCGACGTCCCGGTCGAGGTTGAACTCGAGCGTGATGTTGCTCGACTGTTCCGCGCTCGAGGAGGTGAGGGTGCGGAGCCCCTCCACCGTGGACAGCTCCTCCTCCAGCAGGTCGGTGACGGTGGACTCCATCACCCGGGGGTTGGCACCGGGCAGGGAGGTCGAGACCGAGACGATGGGGGGGTCGATGTCGGGGAACTCCCGCACCGACAGCCGCGTGTAGGAAATCGCGCCGAAGAGCACGAGCGCGAGGTTGATCATCGACGCGAACACGGGGCGCCGGATGGCGATGTCGGATAGCTTCATGCGTGACCCGTGGGGGGTTGTCGGCCGCGCCGGCCAGCGCAGTCCGGGCCCTCCCTACGGGGGGGCCCCGGGGTGAAGATTCACCGAAGGGTGGAGAGTCTAGTCCCCGCCCCCCGTTCCTACAAGAACCCCGGTCCGCCGGACCGGTTGCCCCGGAGCCCCGATGGCCGTCAAGCTCTCCTCCAGGCAGCTCGCCCAGCAGGCCTGGCTCGAGACCCTCCCCCCGCGCTTCGAGCGGGTCAAGAAGACGATCGAGATGATGGCCATCCTGCAGGCCGACGAGGTGTCGGTGCGGGGGATGGCGCGCCAGCTCGACGAGCTCAAGGCGCAGGCCCAGGACTTCGGGCTGAATGGCCTGGCCGAGGCGGCCGGGATCATGGCCGCCCTGGGCCGGCGGGGGGGCGGACTGCAGATGCGGGTGCGGGGCCTGCGTGACGGGCTGGTGAGCCTCAGGATCCACTATGACGGCGCCCTCCGCCGGGCGACGACACCGGAAGCGGAGGGCGGCGAGAAGGACGGCGGCTGAGGCTCAGCCCGAGGCGGCGGCGTCCTCGCCCAGCAGCCGGTCCACGAGCGGACCGCAGAAGAGCGCCACCATCGAGGTGACGAGGACCCCGATCAGCAGGGTGACGAAGGTCAGGGCCGTGAGGATCAGCCCTCCCCCGATGACCGCGAGCAGCGTGGTGAGGAGCGTCATGGGCCGGTAGTCTATCGCGGGCGCTTCCGGGGGGCAACTCGGGCGGCCGATGGCGGAGGTGTGACGCCGGTCATAGGTTCCCCGCGTCCGCCGACCCAGACTGGATGCTTCAAGTCGTTCCCCTGCCCACCAAACCGCGAGAGGCATTCCGATGCGCACGCTCACCCTGGCCGCTGCGGCTCTCGTCGCCGCCGCGCCCGCCGTCGCCCAGCAGGCCGCCCCCAGCCAGCTACCCGCCGGTTGGCAGGCCCGCACCGACAAGGACGCCCCGATGGAGGGGGTGAAGTTCGTCACCATGGCCGACGGGGTGCACGCCACCACCGGCCCCGCCGTGATCCTCTGGCGCCCCGCCGACCAGGCCCAGGGTGACTTGGCCGTCGCCGCGACGTTCACCCAGATGAAGGCGCCGGAGCATCCGGAGGCCTACGGCCTGTTCGTGGGCGGCCAGGCGCTCCAGGGCCCCGAGCAGCGCTACACCTACTTCCTCGTCCGCGGCGACGGGAAGTTCCTGATCAAGACCCGCACCGGGGCCACCACGGCCAACGTCACCACCGGCTGGGCGGAACACGCCGCGGTGGTGAAGGCCGATGCCGCGGGCAAGGCGTCCAACACCCTCCGCATCGAGCGGGCCGGCGACCGGGTCCGCTTCCTCGTGAACGGCACGGAAGTCCACTCCGCCGCGGTGGCCGACGTCGACACCGGCGGGCAGGCGGGTCTCCGCATCAACCACAATCTCGACGTGCACGTGGACGGGTTCACGCTCGAGAAGAAGTAGCGGGTGACGGGAAGCGGGGAACGGGGAGCGGGCCGCCCCGCTCCCCGCCGTCACCGCTCCCCGCTTCCGGCTCCCTGCTCCCCGGCGGCAGCCCGCGCCGCGGCCGCCACCTCCCCCTCCCCATCCTGCCCGATCCGCTCCAGCGCCTGCCGCGCTGCCGGCGTGGCGGCTTCCGCGAGAGCCGCCACCGCCGCGAGGCGTTCCCCCTGGGGCCAGGCATCCCGGTGAAGCAGCGAGCGTCGGCGGAGCACCAGGGCCGCGAGCGCGGCGCCGGCCTGGGGTGCGTCCGAGGCCGCCACGGCGGCCACGAGCGCGCGCCGTGCCACCGGGTCGGTCTCCCGCTCGAGGGCGGCGAGGAGCGGCATTGCCGCGGCCGGCCCCCGCCGGCCGAGGGCCGCCGCGGCCCGCGCCCGGGTCTCGCCGTCGGGGTGCCCCAGCGCGCGATGCAGCGCCTCGACGGCTTGCCGGTCGGCGAACCCGGAGAGCGCGTCGATCGCGGCGTGCCGGGGTCGCGGGTCGGGATGGACCGCGAGGCGGGCGAGCCCCGGGAGGGCCGACGGCGCCTGGTGCCGGCCGAGGAGCTCGGCGGCGTGGCGTGCGGCGGCGGGGGAATCGCCGTCGAGGAGGGGGAGGAGGAGCGGCACGGCGGACGGCATCGTGGCCAGCGCCTCGTGGAGAAAGCGGCCGGGCGCCGCCTGCTCCAGCTCCTTCACGTGGTCGACCATCGCGTCCGCACCCGTCGCACCGAGCCACCGGAGCACCTCGGCGGCCCGCTCCTGCTCCTCGGGGACGCGGAGGGCCAGTTCGACGATGCCGTCGAGGATCGGCCGCGCGAGCACCCGGCGGACCTCGAACACGAAGCTGCGGCGCTCGGCCTCGGGAAAGCGGTGCTCCATCCGCACCAGCGCCTGCGCGGCGTGCAGGGCCTCGACCCACTGCCGCCGCCGCGCGGCGGCCTCCACCGCGCGGCCCAGCGCCTCCATCTCGCGCCCGAGGCCGGTGCGCGGCCGCGCTCGGCGCGGCAGGACGTCCGCGTCGCCAAGCAGCTGGATGCCCTGCGGCCGCTCCCGCGCGGCGGCGGCGGGAGGCCCGCTCCCCGGCCGGATCACTTCCACCATCTCCACCGTCACCGCGGGGGTACTGGGAACCGGGCCTTCCTCGGCGGCCAGCGCCCGGGCCAGCGCAAGGAGTTCCGCCGCGGAGGCACCCCGCGCCACCACCACCCGGTCCACCTGCCGGGCCAGCAGCCGCGACTTGAGGGGATCCCCGGCGTCCGCCCCGGCGTCGAGTTCGAATCCCGCCTCGAGCACCGCCGGGCCGGCCATCACGCCCGCCGCCGCGGCCTCCGCCAGGCCGGCCAGGCCGGTGGCGTCCCCGGGGCGCCCCCGGACACCCGCCACCAGTGCGCGGAAGCGCGCCGTGAATTCGGTCATGGCCGCCAATCTAGCGCCGGCGGGACCGGTGGCGAGGTTCCCCGCACGGCATTGCGGCGCCGGTTCGAGCCGCCTTCATTCCCGGGATATGGGAGTGGACGTCCCTCCGATCGGGAACACCGAGTTCGCCGCCGCCGTGCTGCAGACGGCGGTGGCGCTCACGCTCGCCCTCCTCTCCGGCAGCCTCTTCCTCCGCTACCGCAAGGCCTGGCTCGGCTGGATGGCGGTGGCGTGGTCGTTCTACGTCCTCCGGCTCGGCATCATCATCAGCTTCCTGATCACGCGGAACTGGAACTGGCTCTACTGGCACCAGGTCATCACCGGCTGGACCGCGCTGGCGGTGCTCTGGGCCGCGTGCGTCTTCTCGGGGCAGACCCGATGGCGCCGCGCGGTGCTCGCCCTCGCGATCTTCCCGCCGATCTGGTCCTACGTCGCGATCTATCGCCTCGAGCACTTCCTCTGGGCGGCACTCCCCGCCGTGATGTTCCTCAGCGCTGCCACCCTCTGGGCCGGCTGGGTCTTCCTCCGGCATTACCGCCGGGTCGGTGGCCCGGGCGCGGCGGTTCTGGCGGGGGCGCTCCTGCTCTGGGGACTGCACCACCTGGACTACCCGTTCCTCCGGGCCCGGGGCGCGTGGAGTCCGTGGGGATACTACCTCGACGTCTGCTTCCTCCTCGCGGTGGGCCTCGGCATCCTGCTGCTGCTGATGGACGACCTCCAGCGCGGCCTCGCCGCGCTCGCCGCGCTCTCCGGCGAGCTGCAGCGCGGCGGCGACGACGCCGCGATGCTCGACGCCCTCCTCGCCAAGCCCCTCACCCTCCCCGCCGTGACCGGCAGCGCACTCTACCGGCTCGACGAGTCGGGCCGGCGGACGTTCGTGCGTGGCGCCGGGGCCTGCGCGGCGCGGGACCCGGCCGGCCAGGGTGCCCGGGCGGAGGCCCTGACCACGGCGCTCGTCACCGGCAAGCCGCAGGTGCTCGATGCCGACGCCGCGACGGCGCCGGGTGAGCCGGCCTACACCGCCGTCCTCCCGGTCTTCCTCGACCGGCAGGTGACCGGCGCGCTCCTCATCGTCGGCGACGCGCGCGACCCGTTCACCGCACTCGACGAGGAATTCCTCGTCACCCTCGGGCACCACGCGGGCGCCGCCCTGGCCAACGCGGAGCTCTACCGCCGGCTGGAGGCCCGCACCGACGAGCTGGGGCGGCTGTCCGCGATGATGGTGCGGCAGCACGAGGAGGAGCGGCGTCGCCTCTCGCGCGAGCTGCACGACGAGACCGCCCAGGTCTTCTCCGCCGTGAAGATGGAGCTCGGCGTGCTGCGCGAGACGCTGCCGCCGGGCGACGGTCCCCGGCTCGATCACGTGCTTGCCCTGGTGGACACCGGGATCCGCGCGGTCCGACGGGTGACCGTGAACCTCCGCCCGTCGCTGCTGGACGACCTCGGCCTCCTTCCCGCCCTCCGCTCCCTGGTGGCGGAGTTCAAGGAGCGGAGCGGGCTCGCGGTGACGCTCGACGCCCCGGCCGCGATCCCGCCGCTCAGCAAGGACGCGGAGCTGGCGGTGTTCCGCGCCCTGCAGGAGGCGCTGGCCAACGTGGCGCGCCACGCCGGGGCGCGAACCATTGCCGTCGCCGTGCGGTCGGTGGACGGGGCCCTCCGGCTCGAGGTGGCCGACGATGGCGTGGGCCCGCCCCCCGGGGCGAACTTCGACCAGTTCGAGCGGCTGGGCCACCTCGGCCTGGCCGGGATGCGCGAGCGGATCGGCGCGCTCGGCGGCGCGGTGCGCTTCGCGCCCGGCGCGCCCGGCGGGTCGCGCCTGGAGATCAACCTGCCGGTGACGGCGGCGGAGGCCCGATGAGCGACGGAACCACCGAACTCCCGATCCGGGTCCTCGTGGCGGACGACCACGCCGTGGTCCGCGAAGGCATCCGCCGGGTGCTGGAGCGGGAGCCCGGATTCGAGGTGGTGGCGGAAGCGGCCGACGGCGCCGCCGCGCGCGCCCTGGCGGCGCAGCACCATCCCGACGTGGCGGTGTTCGACATCTCGATGCCCGTCGAGACCGGGCTCCAGGCCGCCGCGAAGCTGAGGGAGGCGGAGCCGGAGTGCCGCGTGCTGATCCTCTCGATGTACGACGACGCGGAGTACGTGGTGGAGAGCGTCCGGGCCGGCGCGTTCGGTTACATCCTCAAGGACACCGCTGCGCAGGAGCTGCGGCAGGCGGTGCGTGCCGTGCACCGGGGCGAGGCCTACTACAGCCCGCCCGTGGCGCGGAAGCTCTCCGAGGCGGTGCGCGGCGACCTGGCGCGGGACCAGCAGCGGTCCGCCGCCGACCTGCTCACCGCACGCGAGCGCGAGGTGCTCGCCGGCATCGCGCAGGGCCGGACCAACAAGGAGATCGGCGCCGAGCTCGGGATCAGCCACCGCACGGTGGAGACCCACCGCGAGAGCCTGATGCGGAAGCTCCGCATCCGCACCGTGGCCGGCCTCACGAAGTTCGCGCTGGAGACCGGGCTGATCGGCGAATGACGCGATGAGCGACGCCACGCGGCTCGAGCGCATCCCCACGGTCGTGTTCGACGGCCACGCGGCGCTCGAGCGTGCCGTGGCCCGGCGCATCGCCGACGTCATCCGCGACCGGTCGGGCCGCGCCGTCCTCGGCCTGGCCACGGGCGCCACCCCCGTCGGGGTCTACCGCGAGCTGGGGCGAATGCACCGCGAGGAGGGGCTCTCCTTCCGCCACGTGGTCACCTTCAACCTCGACGAGTACTGGCCGATGGACCCGGCCAGCCTGCATTCCTACCGCCGGTTCATGCAGGAGCACCTCCTCGGGCAGGTCGACCTCGACCCGGCCAACGTCCACATCCCGGACGGCACCCTGCCCCGCGAGGCCCTCGCGGCCCACGCCGACGCCTATGAGGCGGCCATCCGGTCCGCCGGCGGGATCGACCTCCAGCTCCTCGGCATCGGGAAGACCGGCCACATCGGGTTCAACGAGCCCGGCTCCGGCGCCGGCAGCCGCACGCGGCTCGTCACCCTCGACACCATCACCCGGCGGGACGCCGCGGCCGACTTCTTCGGCGAGGCGAACGTGCCCCGGGAGGCGCTCACGATGGGCGTCGCCACGATCCTCGAGGCCCGCGAGATCGCGATCCTCGCCACGGGCGAGCACAAGGCGGAGATCGTGCGCCGCGCCGTGGAGGGCGACGTGGATACCGCCGTCGCGGCCACGTTCCTCCAGCGGCACCCGGCGGCCACCTTCCACCTCGATCCCGCCGCGGCCGCCGCCCTCACGCGCGTGGCCACCCCATGGCTGGTGGACGAGGTCGAGTGGACCGAGCCGCTGGCGGTGCGGGCGGTGTCCTGGCTCTCCGCGCAGGTCGGCCGCGCCATCCTCAAGCTGACGATGCGGGACTACGCCGAGCACTCGCTGTCCTCGCTCGTGGCACGCTGGGGCACGCCCGGCGAGGTGAACGGGTTCGTCTTCAACGCGCTCGGCGCCCGCATCCGGGGGCGGTCGAAGCTGCCGCAGGGCCGGCGGGTCGTCTGCTTCTCGCCCCACCCCGACGACGACGTGATCTCGATGGGGGGGATCCTGCGGAAGCTGGTGCTCAACCGCAACGACATCGTCGTGGCCTACATGACGAGCGGCAACATCGCCGTCTTCGACCACGACGTGGCCCGTTACCTCGACTGGCTCGGGCGCCTCGCGCGGGAGCGGGGCCTCGCCGTCGGGGAGGCCGAGGCGCTCGAGGCGCGGGTGCGGGCCTTCCTCGATGCCAAGTCCCCGGGCGAGGTCGACTCGCCCGAGGTCCTCGACCTGAAGCGCCTGATCCGCGAGTCGGAGGCGGTGAGCGGGATCGGGACCCTCGGGCTCCCGCGGAGCGCGGCCAGGTTCCTCAACCTCCCCTTCTACCGGACCGGCCAGGTGCAGAAGGACCCCGTCGGGCCGGCGGACGTGGCGGTCGTCCGCCGCCTCCTCGAGGAGGTCCGGCCCGACCTGGTCTTCGTGGCGGGCGACCTGTCCGACCCGCACGGCACCCACCGCATGTGCAAGGAGGCGATCGACCGCGCCCTGGCGGAGATGCCCGGGGCGCGGCCCGAGGTCTGGCTGTACCGCGGCGCGTGGCAGGAATGGCCGGTCACCGACGCCACCTGGCTGGTGCCGCTCTCCCAGGAGGAGCTGGCGCTCAAGGTCCAGGCCATCTTCAAGCACCAGTCGCAGAAGGATTCCGCGCCCTTCCCCGGCCTCGACGACCGCGAGTTCTGGCAGCGCGTCGAGGCGCGGAACAAGGAAACGGCCGAGACGGTGAACCGTCTCGGCCTGGCGGAGTACTACGCGATGGAAGCCTACGTCGTGGAGTAGGCCGGGCGTCAGCCCACGGTCACCGCGATCTCCCGCGGCTTGGCCTTCTCCACCTTCGGCAGCCGCACCGTCAGCAGGCCGTTCTCGTACCGGGCCTCGATCCGGTCGGCGTCCACCGTGGTGGGGAGCGTGAAGGTACGCTCGAAGGCGCCGTAGCTCCGCTCGTAGCGGTGCACCCGCTCCGACTCCTCCTCCGCGACCTGCTTCTTCTCCCCGCGGATCGTGAGCACCCCGCTCTCGATCGAGAGCTTCACGTCCTCCGGCCGGACACCCGGCAGCTCGGCGACCATCTTGAGGCCGTCGTGGTCCTCGAAGATGTCCACCGGCGGGAGCCAGGCGGAGGTGATGGTGCCGTTCTCGTCGCTCCAGGGCAGCGCCCCGAAGGTCTCGTCGAGGACGCGGTTCAGCCGGCGCAGGCCGGTGAAGTCGGGCCCGAGCAGGGCGGGCCGGCGGGTGGTGAGGTACATAAGACTCCTCCTTGGGTAGCTGCGGCCCAGGGGGGCCGTCGGGTCACGGCGCCCGGCACCGGCGCCGGACGCTCGCCGGCCAGGAACCGCAGCCGGCGTGCCAGCCGCCGCTTGCCGAAATGACAGCGGGGCGCGCTCCGGGGTCCCTCCCGTGGCACGCCCCCTGGTCAAGTTGGCTGGTTGGCTGGTACCGCCCCCCTCAGACCCTCACCGCTCGACCGCCAGCCCCTCCCGCTCCCACGCCCCGAATCCCCCGGCGAGGTTGACCACCTCCACCCCCCGGTTCTGCAGCAGGCTGGCGGCGATGTGCGACCGCCCACCGCCCTGGCACTGGAGCACGAGCGGACGACCGTCGGGCACCTCGGCCACCCGCGACTGCAGCTCGGCCAGCGGGATGTTGGACACGCCCGGCAGGTGCCCCGCCCGCCACTCGGCCGAGCCCCGCACGTCGAGCACCACCGCACCGGGTCGTCGCGCGAGGTCCCGGGGATGGAGGTGCGGGATCTCGGCCAGCTCGCGGCCCGCCTCGGTCCACCACTCGAGTGCCTCCTCGTCGGCGAAGCCCGCCACGTGGTCGAGGCCGATCAGCGCCAGTTCGCGCGCCGCCTTGAGCGCCGCCTCGCCGCCGGGCCCGTCGCCGGTGAGGAGGAAGAACGGCGTGTCGTACGGCAGCAGCGACCCGGCCCAGGTCACGAACGACCGGTTGAGCGGAATGCTGAGCGTGCCCGGGAGGCGGCCGGCGGCGGCCACCGCCTGCGGGCGGATGTCCACCACCACCGCGCCCGCCTGGAGGCGGTCCGCGAGGTCCGACGGCGCCAGTCGCGGCGGCCGGGGCAGCGCGCCGAGCACCGGCGGTCCGGCCCGGTTCCGGCGCTTCATCTCGGCGAAGTAGGCCGGCGGCTCCGGCTGGTCGGCCAGGACGCCGCGGACGAATTCCGCCTCGCTCGAGGCCCCCACGCCCCAGTTGTACAGCTTCTCGTAGCCGACGGTGGACTGCGGCACGGCCGAGAGCCCCTTGCCGCAGGCGGACCCGGCGCCGTGGCCGGGCCAGACCTGCAGATGGCCGGGAAGCGCCCGGAACTTCTCCAGGCTCCGCCACAGCACCCGCGCCCCCGCCTCCGCGGAGCCCTCCACCCGTGCGGCCTTCTCCAGCAGGTCCGGGCGGCCGACGTCGCCCACGAACACGAAGTCGCCGCTGACGATGCCCATCGGGTCGCTGGCCACCGCGCCGTCGGTGACGAGGAAGCTCAGGTGCTCCGGGGTGTGGCCGGGAGTGTGCATCGCGCGGAGCCGCACGTTGCCCACGACGATCTCGTCGCCGTCGCGGAGGAGCCGGGCGCCGTCGGCGGCGGCGAAGGCGTACTGCCAGTCGGGCCCGCCCTCGGCGGAGAGGTGGAGCCGGGCCCCGGTGCGGGCGGCGAGCTCGCGGCCGCCGGAGAGGAAGTCGGCGTGGATGTGGGTCTCGGTGACCGCGGTGATCCGGACCCGCTCCGCCTCCGCCGCGACGAGGTACGGCTCCACGTCGCGCAGCGGGTCCACCACCACCGCCTCCCCGGCCTGGCCGCAGCCGATGAGGTAGCTGGCCTGCGCCAGGCCGTCGTCGTAGAAGCGCCTGAAGATCATCCGGACTCCGTCAGCGGCCGGGGGAGCCCGGCACGAGGTTCTGCAGAAGAATGAACGCGGCCATCGCGATGAGGAAGACCGCGAACCCGCGGCGGAGCCGGCCGGCCGGCACCCGGGGCGCCAGGGCGGCGCCCCCGAGCACGCCCGCGATGGCGAGCGCGGTGAACCCGGCCATCACGGCCCAGTCGAAGGTTGCCCGCCCGAGGTAGCCCGCCACGCCGGCCGCCGAGTTGAGGGCGATGACCACGAGCGAGGTGCCGACCGCCTGGTGGATCGGGAGGCCGAGAAGGAGCACGAGCGCGGGCACGATGAGGAACCCGCCGCCCACGCCGACCAGCCCGGTGAGGACCCCGACGCCGAGGCCGGCGGGGAGGGCCCGGACGGCCTCACCGAGGGTCGGCGTGCCGTGGCCCACGCGGTCCGCCGTGGCCAGTACCTTCGGCGGCCGGAGCATCGCCAGCGCCGCAGCGCCCATCACCAGGGCGAAGAGCACCAGCTGGGTCCGGCCCGACACCAGCGCGGCGAGCCGCGTGCCCAGCAGGGTGCCGGCAATGGCGCCGGGGGCGAACGCCAGCGCGGCGGGGAGCCGGACGGCGCCTCCCCGGCGGTGGCGGAACGCGCCGATGGCGCTGGTGACGCCCACCACGCCGAGGCTCATCGGCACCGCGGCCTTCATGGGGAAGCCGAAGACGTAGACCAGGATCGGGACGGTGAGCACCGAGCCGCCGCCGCCGAGGAGGCCGAGGGCGAGCCCGACGAGGAGGGCGAGGGCGTAGCCGAGGACGGGGATGGGGCCTCCCTATTGCGACTAATCAACTATGCAGTAATATTTCTCCCAATGGCCGCGCTGCGCAAGCTGACCCCCGAGACCGCCACGCTCATCAGCGACCGCTTCCGCGTGCTGGGCGAGCCGATGCGGCTGGCGCTGCTGCACCAGCTCCGGGGCGGCGAGCGCACGGTCTCCGACCTGGTGGCGGCGCTCGGGGCCGGCCAGGCCAACGTCTCCAAGCACCTGCAGCTCCTCCACCGGCACGGCTTCGTGGCGCGGCGGAAGGAGGGGGTCACCACCTGGTACCGGATCGCGGACCCCTCGGTGTTCGAGCTCTGCGACCTGGTCTGCGGCGGCATCCGCGCCGAGGCGAAGAGCCGCCGCCGGCTGGTGGAGCGGCTGGGCTAGCGCGCCGCGGGGGGCCCGGCCGGGGTGCAGCCGAAGACCCCGAACCGCCCCAGCACCCGTTCCAGCAGGCACCACTTCGTGAAGCTCGACTGGAGCAGGTTCGCCCCCACGAAGGCGGTGAACAGGAACCAGCCGGGGTGCACGAACCAGCCCAGGGCCAGCGATGCCAGCACGAAGCTGCCGGCGACGCGGCGGATGATCACGTCAGGGCACATCGGTCGTTACTCCAGGGTCAGAAGAAAGTCGCCGTGGCCAGCACGGCCACGTGCAGGCCCTCCGCCGCCGGCAGGGTGCCGGACGCATCCCGGAGGGCGTCGCTCAGCGGGCCGGCGCGCTCGTCCGGCACCACGGTGAACCCGACCGTCACCTCCCCGGGCCGGGCGCGGGTGCCCTCGCGCGGGCCGTCCAGTCCTTGGTCGTGGGCGCCGCCGATCCGGGTCCACCCCGACACCCCGGCGGCCTCGAGGGTCCGGTCCACCCGGCGGGGGTCGGCCCCGGCGCAGGTGATGACGGGCATCCGCATCAGCGGGTTCCCTCCCGGCGGCGGTGGAGCTCCCAGTAGAGGAGCGGCACCACCACCATCGTGAGGAGCGTCGCCACCACGGCGCCGCTCATCAGGGCCACCGCGAGGCCCTGGAAGATGGGGTCGAGCACCATCACCACCCCGCCGATCACCACCGCCGCCGCGGTGAGGGCGATCGGCCGGAACCGCACCGCCCCCGCCTCGAGCACCGCCTCGCGCAGCGTCCGCCCCCGTGCCTCGGCCAGCTGGATGAAGTCCACCAGCAGGATCGAGTTCCGCACGATGATGCCGGCGAGCGCGATCATCCCGATCATCGAGGTGGCGGTGAAGAACGCCCCCGACGCCGCGTGGCCCGGCAGGATGCCGATCAGGGTGAGCGGGATCGGCGCCATGATCACCAGCGGCACGGTGAACGACTGGAACCAGCCCACCACCAGGACGTAGATCAGCACCAGCACCGCGGCGAAGGCGATGCCGAGGTCGCGGAAGACCTCGATCGTCACCTGCCACTCGCCGTCCCACTTGATGGCGGTCTGGTCGAGCCGCGCCGGCTGCACCGCGTTGTACCGCGCGATCTCCGCCCCCGCCACCCGCACGGTGTCGAGCGCCTCGTTCATCGCCAGGATCGCGTACACCGGGCTCTCGAAGGTCCCCGCCACGTCGCCGGTCACGTAGATCACCGGGCGCAGGTTCTTCCGGTGCCGGCTTCCGTCCCGGGTGCCCTCCTCCACGGTGACGAACCGGGCCAGCGGCACCGGGCCGCGCGCCGTGGCCACCGGCACGGCGAGGAGGTCGGCCGCCGAGGAGCGGGAGGCGACGGCGAGGCGCGGGACGATCGGCACCGGCTCCCGCGCGGTCCCGGAGCTGGCGAGCCCGGCCGGCGCCCCCGAGAGGGCCAGCGCGAGCGTCTGCGTCACCTGCTCGACCGTGGCCCCGGCCTCCGCCACCCGCGCCCGGTCCACCGAGAACCGGAGCCGGCGCTGCGGGTCCTCGACGGTCCAGTCCACGTCCACCACGCCGTCGGTGGCCTCGAACACCGCCAGCACCCGTTTCGCCGCCTCGACCCGCGTGGCGTCGTCGGCCGCGTACACCTCCGCCACCAGGGTGGAGAGCACCGGCGGCCCCGGCGGCACCTCGGCCACTTTCGCCCGCGCGCCGTGGCGCCGCGCGATCGAGTCCACCGCCGGGCGGACCGCGAGCGCGATGTCGTGGCTCCGCCGGTCGCGGTCGTGCTTCGGCAGCAGGTTCACCTGGACGTCGGCCACGTTGGCGCCGCGCCGCAGGAACCAGTGCCGCACCAGGCCGTTGAAGTTGAAGGGCGCCGCGGTGCCGGCGTACGCCTGGGTGCTGGCCACCTCGGGCACGGTGCGGAGCCAGGCGGCGATCTCCTGCGCCGCGGCCTGCGAGGCCTCGAGCGTGGTGCCCTCCGGCAGGTCGAGCACCACCTGCAGCTCCGACTTGTTGTCGAAGGGCAGCATCTTCACCTGCACCAGCCGCACCCCGACGAGCCCGGCGGACAGCAGCAGCAGCAGCCCCACGGCGCCGTAGAAGAGGTGCCGGCGGCCGCCCCGGTCCATCAGCGGCTCCATGATCCGGGCGTAGATCCGGGCGAAGCGGCCGGCCTCCTCCGGCTCGTGGGCCCGGTCGGGCGCCGCGGCGCGGACCTCCACGTGCCCCCGGAGGAGCCGGAGCGCGAGCCAGGGGGTCACGATGAACGCCACCGCGAGCGAGGCCAGCATCGCCGCGGAGGCCCCCACCGGGATCGGCCGCATGTACGGCCCCATCAGGCCGGACACGAAGGCCATCGGGAGGATCGCCGCGATCACCGTGAAGGTGGCGAGGATCGTGGGGTTCCCCACCTCGTCCACCCCCTCGATGGCCGCCTGCTCCGGCGTCGTGCCGCCCAGCTGCAGGTGGCGGTAGATGTTCTCCACCACCACGATGGCGTCGTCCACCAGGATGCCGATCGAGAAGATCAGCGCGAAGAGGGTGATCCGGTTGAGCGTGTAGCCCAGCGCGTAGTAGACGAAGAGGGTGAGGGCGAGGGTGACGGGCACCGCCACCAGCACCACCAGCGCCTCCCGCCAGCCGAGGAAGATCCCGATCAGCACCGTGACGGAGAGCGTCGCGATCAGCAGGTGCAGGATCAGTTCATTCGCCTTCTCGGAGGCGGTCTCGCCGTAGTCCCGGGTGACGGTGGCCTCGAGGCCGTCCGGCACGATCCGCCCGCGGGCCGCCTCCACCCGCTCGCGCACCGCGTGGGTCACCTCGGTGGCGTTGGCGCCGGGCCGCTTGGCAACGGCGATGGTGACGGCCGGCTCCTCGCTCCCCGCGGGGGTGGCGTGGGTCACGTAGTCCACCGGCTCGGCCGGGGCGTCCGTGACGGTGGCGACGTCGCGCAAGTACACCGGCGCGCCGCGACCAGCCACCACCACCGAGGCCGCGTCCTCCGCCGACCGGATCGGCGCCCCGACGGACACCAGCACCGCGCCGTCCGCCGCCGCGAACTCCCCCGCGTCGAGCCGGGCGTTGGCCCCCCGGAGCGCGAGCATCACCTCGCCGGGCGTGACGCCGCGGGCCGCGAGCCGGGCCGGATCGAGCGCCACCCGGAGCTGGCGCGGCTGGCCGCCCACGATGAAGGTCTCGGCCACGTCGGGCAGCGCCCGGATGTCGTCCTCGAGGTGGGCCGCGACGCGCCGGAGCTCCGCGGGCCCGTAGCCGCCGCCGTGGAGCGTGAGGACAAGCACCGGCACGTCGTCGATGGAGTGGGGCTTGACCAGCGGCGGGGTCGCCCCGGGCGGGGCCTCGTCCATCGCCGCGAACAGCTTGGCGTGCACCCGGGAGACGCTCCGGTCCTGGTCCTCGCCGACCGTGAACCGGACGGTGACGAGGGTCATCCCCTCCCCCGCCATCGAGTAGACGTACTCGACGCCCGGGATTTCCCACATCAGCTTCTCGATCGGCCGGGTGAGGAGGTTCTCGACCTCCTCCGGGACGGCGCCGGGCAGGGTCGCCATCACGTCGATCATCGGGACGGAGATCTGCGGCTCCTCCTCGCGCGGCGTGGCGAGCAGGGCCAGCAGACCGGCCGCCAGCGAGGCCAGCGTGACGAGCGGGGTGAGCCGCGACTGGAGGAACGCCCCGGCAATCCGTCCGGCGACGCCCATCTCAGCCCTCCCCGGGCAGGTCGGGGAGCGCCACCACTTCGCCCGGGCGGAGGCCGCTCAGGATCTCGGCGAGGCCGTCGCGCTCCACGCCCAGGCGCACCCAGCGGAGCGAGACAGCGCCCCCGGCGACCACGCGCACCCCGGTCAGGTCGCCCTCACGGATCACCGCCTCGGCAGGCACCAGCACGGCCCGCCGGCTGCCGGTGACCAGTTCGATCGCGGCCGCGCCGCCGCTCGGCAGCGCGCCGTCGGGGTTCGGCACCACGGCGTTCACCGTGTACACGCTGCCCGCGCCGGGGACCGCGCCCTCGATCGTGGCCGGCACCCGCCGGCCCTCGATGACCACCGTCACCGGTGCCCCACGCCGGAGCTCCGTGACGGCGTCGGGGGCGGCGGTGGCGCTCACCCGGAGGCGGCTTGCGTCCTCGACGGTCACGAGGGGCGCCCCCGGCGCGGCGAAGGCACCGGGATCCACGAAGCGCCGGACCACGCGGCCGGCAAAGGGGGCGCGGATCACCGCGTACCCCGCCATCGCCTCCACTTCCGCCGTGGCCGCGCGAGCCCCCTCGAGCCCCGCCTTCGCGCGGGCGTACCCGGCCTCCGCGGCGTCGAGCTGCGCCTGCGCGGCCGCGCTGTCGGCGTGAAGCGCGCGCATCCGGCCGACCGTCAGCTCGGCCTCACGGTAGGCCGCCTCCGCCGCCTCGCGGCTCGCCGTGACCTGCGCGCGCTTCGCGTCCACGTCGCGGGCGTCGAGCCGCACGAGCACCTGGCCGCGCGCGACGCGGTCCCCCTCGCGGACGGTCACCTCCACCACCGAGGCCATCAGCTTCGTCGAGAGGGTGGACTGCTGCAGCGGCTCCGCCACCCCGGAGGCGCGGTAGACCTCGGGGACGGTGGAGTCCACCGCGACGGCGGTGCGGGCCGGCGGCGGGGCGGCCGCGCCGACCTCCTCGGCCGGCTCCCCTCCGCCACAGGCGGCGAGGACAAGCGCCGCGGCCGGCGCGAGCGTGATGAGCAGGGATCGGGACATCGGCAGGTCACTCCTCCAGGGCGGCGAGCGCGGCGGGGTCTCCCCCGCGCGCCTGGCGCCGGCCCGCGTCGGCCACGATGGCCTGGTACTGCGCCTGGGCCAGGCCCAGCCGCGTGGACGTCTCGGTGGCGGCGGCCCCCAGCAGTTCCACGATGGCCGCGAGCCCGCCCTCGTACTTGCGGGCCACGATCCGGTGCGCCTCGGCGCCCTGGGCCACGGACCGCTCGGCGATGGCCAGGCGCTCGAGCGCCACCTCGAGCTCGCTGTCCCGCGCGGCCACCTCGAGGGCGGCCCGCGCCTCCGCCGCCTCGGCCGTCGCCGCCGCGACACGGGCCCGGGCGCGGGCCGCGCTCCGGTCGGCCAGCTCGGCGCCGCCGCTGAAGGGCGACCAGGAGGCCATCACGCCGACGGTCCAGCTCTCCGGGCCGCCGTACGGCGCCGAGGGATCGTTCCAGTCGAGCCGGCCGAAGGCATTGAGGCGCGGCAGCAGCCGGCCCGTGGCGCGGCGCGCATCCCGCTCCGCCGCCTGGCGACCGAGACGGGCCGCGGCCACGTCGCCCCGCTCGGTGGCGGCCTCGACCGGGGCCGCGCCTGCGACCGCGCGGATCCGCTCCGGCTGCGGGAGGGAGGCCGGGAGGGTGAACAGGGTGTCGGTGGGCATCCCCATCACCAGCGCGAGGCGCCGCCGCGCGAGCCCCGCGTTGCTCCGGGCCTCGAGCAGCTGCGCGTCCACCTCGCCGGCCCGCACCTCGGCCAGCAGGGCGTCGGACTTCGTCACCATCCCGTTCCGGACCAGTGACCCGGTGAGCCGTGCGTGCTCGTGCGCGGCGCGGGAGGCCGCCTCGAGCGTGACCACGGCTTCCGCGGCGAGGACGGCCCCGTAGTAGGCGCGGATCACGTCGAGGCGCGTGCCGGTGCGGGTCCACTCCACCTGGGCCCGCCCGGCGGCGGCGGCGCTCGAGGCAGCGGAGCGGCCCAGCCAGGCGTCGGCGTTGAGGAGCGGGACCTCGGCCACGACTCCCCCAGCCCAGTTGGAGATGGCGTCGGGGTCATTGAGGGCGTCGGGGGCGAACGCCTCGGGGGTCACGCCCCGCTGGCGGAGCAGGAAGCCGAACGCGCCGAGGGGCTCGTCGGTCCTCATCCACCCGCCCTCGACCCGGACGGTCGGCAGGATGCCCTGGAGCGCCCCGTCCGCGCGGGCGGCGGCCGCGGCGGCCTCGCCCCGGGCGGTGCGATTCCCGTAGCCGGCCGAATCGGCGCGGCCCAGGGCCTCCCGGAGGCCGAGGATGGGGCCCTGGGCGGACAGGCCGGGGGCCAGCCCCAGCGCGGCCAACAGGATCGGGATGAGCTTGCGGTGCACGGCGTTCCTCCGGGCGGCGGGCCAGGGCCGCGGCATTGCATTACTATATGGTCATATATTGATATTGTCAACGTCCGCCGGCCGGCCCCGGTACCCGGGTCAGGGCGCCGGCGGGACCGCCCACACCTCCACCCGGTCCCCCTCGAGCACCGGCACCAGGAACCGTCCGCGCCCCCGGTCGAGGCCGATGTCCGCCGGGCTCGGGACACCCGCCACCAGCGCCACGGCGGCCCCCGGCCCCACCACCACCAGCGAGGAATCGGTCCAGCTCGACGCCACCACCCGGCCGTCATCCAGCACCACCAGCCCGTCGTGCTGCCCCGGCCCGCGGCCCGTCACGGTCACGGTGCCGTCCAGCGGCCGCCACTCGCGAATGGCATCGTCGGCGAAGGACGCGACCAGGAGTCCCGCGCCGTCGGCAGTCAGCGCGATGCCGTTGGGCCCGGGCACGTCGGTGAGCACCCGCTCCGCCCGGTGCCCCGGCGCCACCCGATAGACCGCCTCGCGCCCCGAGCCGTCGCCGGCCGCCCGGAAGCCGGAGTCGGTCGCGTGGAGCATCCCGTCGGGGCCGACCGCGAGGTCGTTCAGGAAGCCGCTTCCCGGCACCTCGATCGTGGCCAGCGGGAGTCCCGTGCGGCGGTCGAAGCCGCGGATCGCGTCGATGTCCGTCACCCAGAGCGTGTCGCCCACCAGCGCCATCCCCTTCGGCGCGTGGAGCGTCGCGCCGTCCCGCCCGCCGCGGACGAAGCCGAGCGAATCCACGGTGCCGTCGGGCCGGACGCGGCTGATGAAACCGTCGCCGTCCTTGTCGGACGATCCGCCGGAGATGCTGGAGACGAAGTAGACGTCCTGCTCCGGGTCGTGCAGGACCGACTCGGGGGCGCGAAACCCGGAGAGGACCAGCAAGGGGCGCGCGGGAGGCCGCCCGTCCCTCGTGGGCGCGCAGGCGGCGAGCGGGACGAGCACGAGGGCCAGGAGGCGGAGGCGGCGTGGCGGCACGGGAGGGCTCCGGGGCGGATGGGATCGACCCACGTTGCGCGACGGGGGTCCGGACCGCAACTTCGCCCGCCACCCCACCCAGGAGGACCGGATGTCCCGGCTCACCCGCCTCGGCCTGTCCGCCGCGGCCCTCGCGCTCGTCCTCGCCGCCTGCAAGCCGGGCGGGATGAACGTGCGCGTCACCACCGACAAGGCCCCGCACGACTCCACCATCCGTGCGCACGTGGCCGCCTTCAACGATCACTTCCGCGCCGGGAACGACTCGGCCCTCGCCTCCTACTATGCCCCGGACGGCGCCCTGCTGCCGCCCAACGAGCCGAAGGTCACCGGCCAGGAGAACATCCGGCGCTACTGGGCCGGGCTCAAGGAAGCGGGCGCCACACTCGTGGTCAGCATCGGCACCCTCACCTTCTCCGACATGGCGGACGTCGCCGTGGAGGAGGGGACCTGGAACGTGGACATCGCCGGCCCGCCGATGGGCCCGTTCAAGGACGACGGCAAGTACGTCGTGGTCTGGCGCCGCGCCGACGGCGAATGGAAGATCGTGCAGGACATCTGGAACTCGAACCATCCGCCGCCGGCGATGGCGACGGACAGCACGACGAAGTAGGCAGGAGAGCGGGGAGAGGGGAGCGGGCCGCCTCCCCTCTCCCCACCTCGCTTTACCTCCCCAGAGGGAACGCCAGGCCCGCGGCGATGAGCAGGTCGTGCTGCGTGTATTCGATGACCGGGGCCCCGAGGAGATCGAGCCCCTGGGCGTGGATCCGGTCCAGCACGTCCACCGACAGCCGCAACCTGCTGCCGACCTTCGCGTCGAGGCCCAGCCCGACGACGCCCGTGACCTTCCCCTCGAGCGATCCGCTGTCGACCTCCTCGCTGGCCTGCCAGAAGCCGACGTCGTAGTGGGTGTACCCGACGCCGCCCACCAGCGCGAGTGCGGCGGATTCGCCACCCGCGACCCGGAGCCGGCCTCGCAGATCGGCGGCGAGCATGGTGAAATCGAACGCGAGGTCGTCCCCGTTGTAGAGCTCCATCGCGCCGGACCCGCCGAAGAGCGCAAGCTCCACGCGGAGGCGCTCGGACACCGCGGTGCCGAGCCGGAGCCCGTAGACCGCGTGCGACGGCATGCGCACGTAGGCGACGCCGGCGGTGTCGAACACCAGGTTGCGGGTGGTGAGCGCCATGCCCACGAAGGGCGTCACCTCCACCTGCGCGGCGGCGGGGCGGGCGGCGAAGGCGGACAGGACGAGGGCGGCCTACGCCTCCCGCCTCACGTACACCTCCCCGCCCGCCTCCCGGAATTCCCGCGCCTTCGCCGCCATCCCCGCCTCCGCCTCGAGCCGGGCGGCGTAGTCCCGCACGTCCTGCGTGATCTTCATCGAGCAGAACTTCGGGCCGCACATCGAGCAGAAGTGGGCGACCTTCGCGCCCTCGGCCGGGAGGGACTCGTCGTGGAAGGCGCGCGCGGTGACCGGATCGAGCGCCAGGTTGAACTGGTCCTCCCAGCGGAACTCGAACCGCGCCTTGCTGAGCGCGTCGTCCCAGGCCCGGGCGCGGGGATGCCCCTTGGCGAGGTCGGCGGCGTGGGCGGCGATCCTGTAGGCGATCACCCCCGCCTTCACGTCGTCGCGGTTGGGCAGGCCGAGGTGCTCCTTGGGCGTCACGTAGCAGAGCATCGCGGTGCCGAACCAGCCGATCATCGCGGCGCCGATGGCGCTGGTGATGTGGTCGTACCCCGGGGCGATGTCGGTGGTGAGCGGTCCCAGCGTGTAGAACGGGGCCTCGCCGCACCACTCGAGCTGCTTCTCCATGTTCTCCCGGATGAGGTGCATCGGGATGTGGCCCGGGCCCTCGTTCATCACCTGGACGTCGTGCTTCCACGCGACCCGGTTGAGCTCTCCCTGGGTGCGGAGCTCGGCGAACTGCGCCGCGTCGTTCGCGTCGGCGATGGACCCGGGCCGGAGCCCGTCGCCCAGCGAGAACGACACGTCGTACGCCGCCAGGATCTCGCAGATTTCCTCGAAGCGCTCGTAGAGGAAGCTCTGCCGGTGGTGGGCCAGGCACCACTTGGCCATGATCGAGCCGCCGCGGGAGACGATGCCCGTCACCCGGTTGGCGGTGAGCGGCACGTACTCGAGCAGCACGCCCGCGTGCACCGTGAAGTAGTCCACCCCCTGCTCCGCCTGCTCGATGAGCGTGTCGCGGTAGACCTCCCAGGTCAGGTCCTCCGCCGCGCCGCCCACCTTCTCCAGGGCCTGGTAGATCGGCACGGTCCCGATCGGCACCGGGCTGTTCCGCAGGATCCATTGCCGGGTCTCGTGGATGTCCTTCCCGGTCGAGAGGTCCATCACCGTGTCGGCGCCCCAGAGGATGGCCCAGCGGAGCTTCTCGACCTCGTCCTCGATGGAGGAGCGGACGATCGAGTTGCCGATGTTGGCGTTGATCTTCACGTGGAAGCCGCGGCCGATGACCATCGGCTCGAGCTCCGGGTGATTCACGTTGGCCGGGATGATCGCGCGGCCCCGTGCCACCTCGCTCCGCACGAACTCCGGGGCCAGCCCCTCGCGGAGGGCGACGAACTCCATCTCCGGGGTGACCTCGCCCCGGCGGGCGTAGTGGAGCTGGGTGATGGGGCCGCGGCCGCGGTAGATGGGCCGGCGGAGCGTCCCGGGAATGACGTCGGAAGCCGCGAGTCGCGAGTCGCGAGTCCCCCGACCCTCCGCCGCTCGTGACTCGCGACTCGTGACTTCCCCGAGCCCCCGCGCCGCCAGCCACTCCGCGCGCACCCCCGGCAGCCCCAGCAGCGGGTCCACCCCCTGCGGCCCGCTGGTGTCGTAGACCCGGAGCGGCGGCTCGCCGCCGGAGAGCGCGATCTCGCGCACCGGCACCCGGATCCCGTGGGGCCCCTCGACGTACACCTTGGTGGAGCGGGGGAACGCCTCCCCGAACGAGGTGGCGGGCTGGACGGTCGTGGCCATCGGAGTCTCCCGGGCGGTGGGCCCTGAACGACGACGCCGCCCCGGCAGGGGGGCGGCGCGATCGGAGGGGATTCGTCCGGTCGCCGCGCTCCCTACGCCGGTGTGAACCGGATCAGGTTCCGAGGGTGCGTCTCAACCGGGCCCGTGCCCGGTGCCCCTGGCGGTCACTGGAAAGGTAGTCCTTCCCGGGGATGCGTCCACCCCGGACCGCGGGCGCCCCGGGAACCGCGGGCCCCGCGGCGGCGTTCCCGGGGCGCTTCCCACGGAGAGAACGATGACGGAACTGGCGACCCTCGGCGGCGGCTGCTTCTGGTGCCTCGAGGCGGTGTTCGAGCGCCTGGCGGGCGTGGAGCGGGTGGTGTCGGGCTACGCCGGCGGCCACGTGGCGAACCCCACCTACCGCGAGGTATGCGGCGGTCGCACCGGACACGCCGAGGTCATCCAGGTGGCCTTCGACCCGGCGGTGATCCCGTATCGCGAGATCCTCGGGCTCTTCTTCGCGTTCCACGACCCGACCACGCCCGACCAGCAGGGTCCGGACCTCGGGCCGCAGTACCGCTCCATCGTCCTGGCGCACGACGAGGCGCAGGCCCGGACGGCGCGCGAGGTGATCGCGGAGCTCGAAGCGGACGACGCCTTCGGGGCGCCGGTCGTCACCGAGGTCCGGCCGCTCGACCGGTTCTGGCCCGCCGAGCCGGGGCACCAGGGCTACTATCGCCGCAACGCCGACCAGCCCTACTGCCGGGCGATGATCACGCCGAAGCTCGCGAAGCTCCGCGCGCGGTACGCCGACCGGCTCCGCCCGGCCACGGCCTGACCCCGGCCTCCGGTTAGATTCCGGGCATCCCACCCCTGCCCGGAGTCCCGATGTCCGCCGGCCCAGGACCCCGACTGCTCGCCCTCTGGCGCCGCCTCTCGCCCCACCCGGGCGGGAAGTGGCTCTTCTCCCGGATGGTTGGCCGGCAGGTCCGCTACTCCGGCTCCATCGGGGCGCTGGTGACGGAGCTCGAGCCGGGATACGCTCGGCTCGAGCTCCCCGACCGGCCCGCCGTCCGGAACCACCTCCGCTCCATCCACGCGATCGCCCTGGTGAACCTCGGCGAGTTCACCAGCGGCCTCGCGATGCTGGTGGGCCTCCCCGCCACGGTGCGCGGCATCGTCACCGGGCTCGAGATCGACTACCTCAAGAAGGCGCGCGGCCGGCTGGTGGCCGAGTGCCGCACCGCGATTCCCGCCACGGTGGCCGAGCGCACGCCGTTCACCGTGGAGGCCGAGATCCGCGACCCCGAGGGCGACGTCGTCGCGCGGGCGCGGGTGAACTGGCTGCTCGGACCGGCCGAAGGTCACAGGTCGAAGGTCGAAGGGGTGCGGGGTCGGGAGGCGGTCCTTTGACCTTCGACCTTCGACCTTCCGCCCTCGCCACCCCCCTCACCCGCGACGCCGGCATCGCCGTCCCGATCATCGGCGGCGCGATGTATCCCTGCAGCAACCCCGAGCTGGTGGCCGCCGTCTCCGAGGCGGGCGGCATCGGCATCGTCCAGCCGATCTCGCTCACCTACGTGCACGGGCACGACTACCGCGAGGGGCTCCGCTTCATCCGCCGGCTCACCGCGAAGCCCATCGGCCTGAACGCCCTCATCGAGGCGTCCTCCCGCAAGTACCACGAGCGGATGGTGCGGTGGGTGAACGTGGCGCTCGAGGAGGGCGTCCGGTTCTTCGTGACCTCGCTGGGGAATCCCCGCTGGGTGGCCGACGCGGCCCACGCGGCGGGCGGCAAGGTCTACCACGACGTGACCGAGCGGAAGTGGGCCCTCAAGGCGCTCGACGCCGGGGTGGACGGGTTCATCGCCGTCAACGACCGGGCCGGGGGCCACGCCGGCCCGCGCGACCCGGAGGCCCTGCTCGCGGAGCTGGCCGACCTCGACCGCCCGGTGGTCTGCGCCGGCGGCGTCGGCGCGGAAGCCGACTTCGTGCGCGCGCTCCAGCTCGGCTACGCCGGGGTGCAGATGGGCACGCGGTTCATCGCCACCACGGAGTGCCGCACCAGCGAGCCGTACAAGCGCGCGATCCTCGAGGCCGACGCCGACGACATCATCCTCACCGAGCGGATCACCGGGGTGCCGGTGGCGGTGATCAACACCCCCTACATCCAGGGGATGGGGACGAAGGCGGGCCCGCTCGCGCGGTGGCTCCTTCGCCACCCCCGCACCAAGAAGTGGATGCGGACCGCCTACGCGCTCCGGTCGGTGTGGCAGCTCAAGCGGTCGTCGCTGGACGAGAGCGGCGCGAAGGACTACTGGCAGGCGGGGCGGAGCGTGGCGGGCATCCACGCGGTCGAGCCGGCCGGCGAGATCGTGCGGCGCTTCGCCGCCGCCGCGGAGGCCGCGTGCCGGCGGTGACCCGCTGGCTCCTCCGCGCCGGGATGACCTGGCTGCTGGCGGGGCTCGCGGGAGGCGTGATGGTGGCGGGACGCGGTCCGCTCGGCCTTCCGCCCGCCCTCGGCGCCGCGGGGCCGGCGGTGTTCCACCTCCTCACCGTCGGCTGGCTCACCCAGCTCATCTTCGGCGTGGCGCACTGGATGTTCCCCCGCGCCAGCGCGGAGCGGCCCCGGGGCCGCGAGGGGCTGGTGTGGGCGGCCCTGTTCCTGCTCAACGCCGGGCTCCTGCTCCGGCTCTTCGCCGAGCCCCTCGCCGCGCAGGGCCACGCCTCGGCGCCCGCGCTCACCGCCGCGGGCCTCTTCCAGTTCGCCGCGGCCGCCTGCTTCACGGCGAACACCTGGCCGCGGGTGCGGGGGCGCTGAGGTGCCGCCGCTCGCCGCGCGATTCGTCCGCACGTCGTTCCTCCTGCTCCTCGCCTCCTTCGCCGCCGGCGCGTGGGCGCTCGCCGCGAGGGGGACTGCCGGCGCGCCGCCGGCGGGCCTGCGCGGCGCGCACGCCGAGCTCGCGCTGGTCGGGTGGGCCCTGCAGCTGGCGCTGGGGGTGGCGTACTGGATCCTGCCGAAGCATGCGGAGGGCCCGCCCCGGGGGGATGCCCCACCGGTGGCGGTGAGCTGGTTCCTGCTCAACGCGGGGCTCGGCGTGGCGGTGCTGGGCGCCGCGGTGGGGCACGAGCCGCTCGTCGCGGGCGGGCGCCTGCTCGAGCTCGGCGCGGTGGCACTCTTCGCCCGGCATGCCCTCCCGCGCATCAAGGCCTTCGGCCGCTAGAAGTCCTTCCGCCGGAAACCCCGCCAGCCGAGCGCCAGCGGTCCCGCCACCCAGAGGAGCAGCGCGGTGGCCGCGACCGCCGTTCCCCACGACCCGCCGAGCGTCCGGCGGAACACCGCGCCGGTATGGCCCAGCAGCGCCGCCGCGTCCACCTGCAGCAGCACCAGCACGCGGCCGAGGTCCACCGGATTCAGCGCCATCAGCGCGAGCAGCGGGCGCTCGAGGGGCCAGCGGGCGAAGAGCACGGTGCCGAGGAGCACGAGCCCGTCGTAGAGGATCGCCGCCGCCAGCCAGGCGAGGAGCGCCGCGCCGAGGCCCTTGGCCCGGTCCTCGAAGTGGGTCGCCACGACGAAGGCCACCGCGCCGAAGACCAGCGTGAGCAGCACGCCGGTGAGGAGGAGGAGCGGCGCCGCGCCCCGGAGGAGCGCCGCGGGGCCCAGGTGCGCCAGGAACGGGATCCCGGTGCCGAGCAGGAACGCGCCGGCGAGCGGCAGCACCAGCCCGGCGTAGAGCCCGGCGAAGAGCGGGCGACGCCCCACCGGCTGCGCCAGGAGCAGCTCCACGAACTCGCGCGCGGTATAGAGGTAGAGCGTGCCGAAGACCGCGCTCACCAGCGGCACCGCCAGGAGCACGAGGTTGAGGAGGCTCACCACCACGCGGTCGCCCTCGCCGCCGAACCGGAAGAGGGCGTCGGTGAGCACGCCGAAGAGGAGCCCGTAGCCGATCACCCACCGGCTCCGTACCAGGTTCCGCACCTCCCAGGCGAGGACCTTGCGCGCCGCGTTCACGGCCGCGTCCCCTCGAGCAGGGCCGCCACCGCCCGCTCCAGGCCGTGCAGGCCGGTCCGCTGGACCAGCTCCCGCACGGGCCCGTGATGCCGCACCTGTCCCTCGATCAGCACCACCAGGTCCTGCGCCAGGTCCTCGAGCTCCGACATCACGTGCGAGCTGAGCAGGATGGTGCGGCCCTGTCCCTGCTGTTCCCGGATCCGGTCCTTGAGCACCGCGCTCGCCGCGGGATCGAGCCCCGCGGTCGGCTCGTCGAGGATGAGGAGCCGGGGCTGGAAGAGGAACGCGATGGCGGCGTTGAGCTTCTGCCGCGTGCCGCCGGAGAGCGCCCGCACCGGCTTCCCGAGGTGGTCGCGGAGCCGGAACCGGTCGAGCAGGGCCTCGTCCGTCGCCACACCGGGCCCGCGCAGGCCGCGGAGCAGGTCGAGCACCTCCGCGCCGGTCAGGTTCTCCGGGAAGCGGGGGAGCTGCGGCATGTAGCCGATCGCGGCGCGGGGCGCCGGGTCCTCGCCGAGCACCGTGCCGTCGAGCCGGATCACCCCCGCGTCGGGGCGGACCAGGCCGAGCACCGACTTCACCAGCGTGCTCTTCCCGGCGCCGTTGGGGCCGACGAGGGCGGTGACCCGGCCCGGCGCGAGCGCGAGGTCCACGCCCTGGAGCACGTCCAGCCTGCCGAAGCGCTTCCTGAGCCCCGCCACCTCGAGCCGCGCGCCCGCGGGCAGGGGCCCCGGCGCGCCGCCCGGCTCGAGCCGCAGCACGGGGGCGGTCACGCCGGGCTCCGCATGAGCGGCGACTGGTCGGCGAGCGCCCCGGGCGCGAGCACCGGCAGCACCCGCTCGGCGGCGTCGAGCAGCTCGACGAAGAGGCTCCGGTTCACCACCAGCGCCGGCGGATGGCGCTCCACCAGGTAGGCGAAGAGCCGGACCGGCTGGAAGGGGACGTCGCCGGTGCCGTCCCGGTCGAGATCGTAGCCGCGATAGCTGTCCCACCAGTTGCCCGCAAAGGTGCTGGTGTGCTGCCGCCCGTTCGTGGCCACGTCGAAGGTGTTCGCCTCGAAGGTGTTGGCCTCGAACCGGCAGTCCTCGGTGTTCGCCATCAGCCGGATGGCCCAGCCGTTGGAGCGGAAGGCGTTGCCCCGGATCTCGAGCCGTGCCGCCCCCTCGGACCAGAGCCCGACGGTGTTCTCCTCGAACCGGTTCCCGGTGATGCGCCCGTCGGTGATGTCCTTGAGCAGGAGGCCGTACGACGCCGGGCCCCGGCTCCGCGCGAAGGAGTTGTCCCGCATCGTGACGCCGTGGCTGTACATCACCGCGACGCCCGCGCCGTTGGCGGTGAACTCGTTCCCCTCGTAGGTCGCGCCGTGGGAGAACATGAAGTGCAACCCGTAGCGGCGGTTGGCGGTGGAGATGTTGCGCCGGACCATCCCGCGCTCGGAGAACTCGAGGTAGATCCCGTCGCGGTGGCCGGTGACGTGGTTGTCCTCGATCACCGCGTCGGGCGAGTACCAGAGGTGGACGGCGTTCCCCGACTCGGACTCGCGCGCGCCGGTGCCGGCGATCCGGTTCCGCCGCACGGTGCACCCGGGACTCTCGGAGAGGTAGAGCGCGAACATCGCGTCCTCCACCACGAGGTCCTCGAGCGTGCAGCGGTGCGCCCGCGTCACCTTCACCGCCGCCCGGTCCTCGACGAAGGTGAGCCCGGTGTTCCGGAGGGTGAGCCCGCGCACCGTCACGTCGTCCGCCGTGATGCGGAGGAGCCCGCGCTCCCCCTCGCCGTCGAGCACGGCCCCCGGCTGGCCGACGATCTCGAGGGGCCGGTCCACCGTGATGGTCGGCTCGCGGTAGGTACCCGCGGGCACCACCACCCGCCCGCCCGTGGGGGCCCGGCGCACCGCCTCCGCGAGGGCTCCCGCCCCGGCGCCGACGACCACGTCGCCGGGCCGCGGCTCCGCCGCCGCGCGCGAGGGCGCCGCGCCGGCCCCGTGTGCGTGGCCGCTGCCGGCGAGCCGGGCCCGCGCCGCCTCCCAGTCGAGCAGCTCGCCGCCAAGCTCGGCACGCAGGCTGTCGGCGGGGGCGCCGCGGCGGAGCGCCACGATGTTTCCCGCCATCGGGGAGCGGAGCTCCGGGCTCGCGAGGAAGACCGCCTCGCGCACGTCGAGCCAGCCACCGCCGAGGTAATCCGCCGCCCAGAGGGACTGCACCTCCGTCCCCGGCACCTCCCCGTCGGCGAGGAAGCCGGCGAGACAGGCGAGGTCGTCGAAGACGAACACCTTCCCGGTCCGCGTCACCGCCTGCGCCGCGAAGCGCGGGTTCATCACCGTCATGTGGCAGCGGGTGCAGTCGTCCTCCCCCGCCACGACGTCCCGCGGCCCCGGCGTGGAGCATGCCAGGGCCGCGAGCGCGCCGAGGACGGCGCGGGAGAGGCGGCCGACCCTCATCCCGCCGCCGGGCGGCGACGCCGGTCGAGGAAGGCCGCGACGACGCCGAGCGCCACCGAGGCCATCAGGGCCAGGCCGCCAAGGGACGGCCACGAGGTCGCGCGGAAGTTGAGCAGCTGCTTGGAGCCGATGACCGGCGGCTGGTAGGCCATCCCCGGCACCTTGATGGCGGCGGTGGGGTCGAGCTCGTGCCCGTACTCGTAGCCCCACTTCCAGAAGTCCGCCAGCCCCGCGACCGCGAGCAGCGCGAAGAGCGCCACCCAGGCCACGAGCAGCTTCCGCGAGCCGGTGGCCGCGACCAGCGCCCCGAGCGCCGCCAGGCCGCCCAGCAGGTACGGCATCAGGCGGAGCTCGGGGATGGACTCGGGCACGATCGCCTTCATCCCGATGTAGTGGTTGAGGCCGTTGATCGAGGCCAGGTCCTGCGGCTTCTCGCCGGTGACCTTGTCGGCCCAGATGTACATCCCGAGACCCTCGGGGTACTGGGGCGCCTCCAGCGCGATGTGCCAGAGCGGCCGGACGTACGCCACCCCGATCAGGAGGACGGCCAGCACCACGAGGGCCCGGGACAGGGAACGCATCACGTCACTCCGGCTTGTTCCAGGTGAGCGGGACGCTGCTGCCCCGCGCGGAGACCCGGACGTAGCCCTGCATCTCCTGGTGCAGCGCCGAGCAGAAGTCGGTGCAGTAGAACGGGTAGACGCCCACCGCCTGCGGCACCCACACCAGCGTGCGGGTGGCGCCCGGCATGATGAGGAGCTCGGCGTTCAGCGCGCCGATCATCGCGAAGCCGTGGGGCACGTCCCAGTCCTGCTCCAGGTTGGTCACGTGGAAGAAGACCGAGTCGCCCACCTGGACGCCCTCGATGTTGTCGGGCATGAAGTGGCTGCGGATGGCGGTCATGCCCACGTGCACGTTCCGCCCCTGCCGCACCACGCGGACGTCCTTCTCGCTCCGGGTCACCCAGGGATGGGTGTTTCCCGCCAGGTCGTACGCCTTGAGCTGCCGGTCCTTGATCAGCGCCGCCGGGAGCGCCTGCGCGTAATGCGGCTCCCCCGTCGTCGGGAAGTCGAGCAGGAGCTCCATCTTCGCGCCGCTGATGTCGTAGAGCTGCGCCGACTGGGTCAGCTCGGGGCCGGTGGGCAGGTAGCGGTCCTTGGTGATCTTGTTGAGCGCCACCATGTACCTGCCGTAGGGTTCGCGGCTGTCGCCGCCGGGGATCATCAGGTGGCCGATCGAGTAGTAGGTGGGGATCCGGTCCACCACCTGGCAGGTCTTGAGGTCCGTCTTGATGATCTCGGAGCTGATGAACACCGAGGTGTACACGAACCCCTTGCCGTCGAACTCGTTGTGGAGGGGACCGAGGCCCGGGTTCTCGACCTCGCAGTAGTTGACCTGGTCGTACTTGAGGACCGGCACGCCCCCCACCTCGCCCTCGAAGGCCCGGGCCTCGATCGCCTTGAGCATCCTGGAGAACGAGTGGATCGGGAGCACCGTGGCGAGCTTCCCGCCGGCCACGATGTACTCGCCGCTCGGGTCCACGTCCACGCCGTGGGGCGACTTGGGCGTCGGCAGGAAGTAGACCATCCCCGGGCAGGCCGACGGCTCGATCACCGTCACCTCGCGCCGGAGTTCGTGCGCCGCGACGTGGGTGGCCTCGTCCAGCTGGTTGTGGGCGTAGACGCCGGCTTCCTTCCGCCCCTTGCCGTCGGCCACGCACTGCTCCGCCAGCTTCCAGTTGACGGCCGCCACGAAGTCCTTGTCGTTCTGCGACGCGTTGCGCTCGAGCAGGCTGTGCGCCTGCTCGGTGTTGTACGAGGTGAAGAACGCCCAGCCGTGCGACGGGCCCTTGCCGGCGTGGGAGAGGTCATAGTCGTAGCCGGGCATCCGGATCTGGAACGCCAGGTTCATGTGCCCGGTGGCGGAGTCGACCTTCACGAACGAGAGCACGCCGGAGAAGTTCTCCTTGTAGGACGCGATCGGCACGTCCTGCTGCGGCGTCGGCACGCTGAACCGCGTGGCGCTCACCACGTACTCCGTCCCCTGGGTGAGGAAGGGCGAGGCGTGGGACCCGGCGGTGTTCGGGATCTCGATGATCTCCACCGTCTCGAACGTCGTCAGGTCGAGCCGGGCGATGCGGGGCGTGTTGTTGCCGTTGATGAAGAGCCAGCGCCCATCCACCTTGCCGTCGGTCTGCGACAGCTGGGGATGGTGCGCGTCGTCCCACGGCACGAAGCCGTGGCTGGTCATCAGCATCGGCTTCGACTCCTCGGTGTATCCGTAGCCCTTCTCCGGGTACTGCGAGAAGACCGGCACCTGCGCCAGCAGCCGGCCGGAGGGCAGCGCATACACCGGCACGTTGCCGCTGAAGCCGCCCGACAGGAACGCGTAGATCTCGTCGTGCTCGCCGGGCGCCACGTACACCCGCTCGGCGGCGTTCGCCGCGCCGGCCAGCGGCGCCTTGCCACCCTGCCCGCAGCCGGTGACGGCGAGCGCCGCGGCCAGCGCCAGCCAGGGGGTCGTCTGCGACGTCCGCATGTGCATCCTCCTCACAAGGGCCTCCTCCGGCCAGCGGCCGGCTGGTTGTGGACCGGCGACCTTCAGTCGACCTCCCGGCCTTCCGGGCGGAGGTACTCGACGACCGCCCGGGCCTGCTCCTGCGTCAGGCCCTGGTTCGGCATGAAGCTCAGGTACTCGGCGAGGAGCCCCTTCGCGACGGGGTGCTTCTCGTACATCTCCTGCGGGTTCAGGATCATGTTGAGCGCGTAGGTCGGCGTGCGGCGCTCCAGGACGCCGGCCAGGT